>SXOD01000020.1 GCA_005776885.1 Planctomycetia bacterium | reverse complement strand
TCGATGAGCCGCTCTCCAACCTCGACGCACGCTTGCGCCAGGAGATGCGGACGGAGCTGCGGCTGCTGCATCGACGACGGCAATCGACCATGATCGATGTCACGCACGACCAGGAGGCGGCGAGGAGCCTGGCGGACCGGATCGTCGTGATGAAGGATGGCGTCGTGCAGCAACTGGGAACGCCCGGCGAACTCTTCCGCACTCCCGCCAATGCGTTTGTCGCTGGATTCATCGGGACGCCCGCCATGAACTTGATTCGCGGGCGCGTCGGGTCATCCGGCGGCGCCTTCAAGTGGGGCGGCGGGAAGCATTCGCTGGGCCCCGGCGCGGGTGCGGCGGCGGATCGAGACGCACTCCTGGGTGTACGGCCGGAGCGCGTGTCGATTGTCCCAGGCGACGCGGGGACGCTGGAGACCGTGGAGGTCTACGGCGAGTGCGCCGACCTGGTGGCCAGGATTGGCGATCAGCGCATCGTCGCGCGCGTCGCCTCGCAAGCATTGCGCGCGCTTCGCGAGGGAGACGGTGTTGCCGCGAGCTTTGCCGATGGCCACGCGCACCTCTTTGACGCCGCGTCGGGCGCCGCGATCGCGCACGGCGTGTGAGGCTCGGACCGCGAGCCTCAGGTTCCCCAGCGGCCGAGGAACACGCCGAGGTCCGCGCCGTCGATCGCGCCATCGCCGTTGATGTCGCCGGAACCCGCGCCGCCCCACGAGCCAAGCAGCAGCGCCAGGTCGGTCCCGTCGATCGCACCGTCCTGGTTGATGTCGGCGGCGTCGAAGTCGCTGGGCCAGTTGCAGTCGCCCTGCGAGTACACCAAGACGGCGTAGGGCCCCAGCTTGACAACGGCACTCTGGGGCATTCCGTCGTAGGCCCAGGCCGTCGTCGACACATCGGTCGACGCCGTGTTGGCGAAATCGCTGGAATAGGTGGTCGCGTCGCTGTTGAACAACACCTTCCACTGTCCCGATCGAGGGAAGCCGATCCGGTAGCTGCTGAAGGTCGTGTTGGAGAAGTTGGCGATCACGACGACATCGTCGCCAGCGCCGCCGTTCATCCAGCGATGGAAGCCGATGACCTTGCCGCCATTGTTGACATGGTGGACATTGGTGTTGCCGCCGGTGAGCCCCTTGGTGCAATCGCCGGCGTTGGTGCGCATGGCGATCATGTCCTTGTACATCTCGCGGATCGGTGCGTAGGTCTCCGCGCGGGACCAGTCCAGCGGCACCGAATCCTGGAAGAAGGAATCCTCCAGGAACTCCTGTCCCATGAACATCATCGGGATGCCGGGCGAGGTGAAGACCATCGCCGCCCCGAGCGTGGATCGCTTGCGGCTCCAGTAGGACCCGGCGTTTCCGGGCCAGATCATTTCCGGAACACGAGCCTGGCCGTTGGCCACCTCGTCGTGGCTCTCGGTGTAAATCACGCGCTGGAACGCGCTGCCGTTGTACGCGTACCAAATCGCGTTCTTGACGGCGTTCATGTCGCGGTCAGCGTCGTTCTGCGCCACGATCGCCCCGCGCATCGGCCAGAAGAAGTTGCTGTCCCACTGGCTGTCAAAGCCGGCGCCGCCCTCTCCGGTCGTCTTCGTGATCCACGCGTTGGAGTCAAAGTCCTCGGCAATCATGATCTTGCCGGGGAACTCGGCGTTCACCGAATCGTTGATCCACTGCATGAGCGACCAGCCCTCGGGCAGGTCCTCGCCAAAGATGTCCGTGCGACGGATGTACTTGGTGCCGTCCATCCGAACGCCATCGAAGTGAAACTCGCGGAGCCAGTAGAGGACATTGTCGCGCAGGTACGTGCGCACTTCGCCGCGCGTGTAGTCGGGGCGCGTGTTGCCCCAGGGCGTGTTGGCTCGGTAGTCGGGATAGAAGTAGACGCCTCCGGCGGTCGATGGACTGGCCCAGCCGTCGTACTGCCACAGGTCCAGGTCGGTGGGCCCCAGGTGCGAATAGACAAGGTCGCACAAGACGGCGATGCCACGCGAGTGCGCTGCGTCGATCAGTGATTTCAGCGCATCGGGACCGCCGTAGCCGCCCTCCACCGCATAGGGGTGGCTTCCGTTGTAGCCCCATGACACGTCGCCGGGGAACTCGTTGATCGGCATGAGTTCAATCGCGTTCACTCCAAGGTCCACAAGATCGTCCAGCCGCAGCTCCGCGTCCGCGAAGGACGCCGGCACGCTGCCATCGGTGACGTTGAATGTGCCGATGTGCATCTCATAGACCACCAGCTCATTCCAGTTTGCGATCTGGTAGTCGCCCGATTGCCAGACATAGGCGTCGGGGCTGTAGATGATCCCGTTGCCGACTGAGTTGGTGACGCGGGTGGCGTGCGAGTCGATCTTCCAATATTCGGTGCCATTGCGGCGAATCACGAACTGGTACTGGTGGCCGGCGGTCAGGTTGGGGACGTCGCGGCTCCAGAAGCCGTTGCCCTCGCTGGTCAATGGGAAACTGGAGCCATTCCAGCCATTGAAGGTTCCGGCCACATGGACGGTCGTGGCGTTGGGCGCCCAGGTCCGGAAACTCACGCCGTGGGTCGTTCCCGTGTCGTAGAGCGTTGCGCCCATCCCGGGGTTGGAACTCTGAGCCGAGGCATTCACCGCGAAGGACGACGCCAGTCCTAAGCCACAGAGCATGGCGGCCGTCGCCGCTTGGGCGACCCGTCTGGTCGAATCGGTCATGCATGCAGTCTAGATCCCGCCACGGCAAAGTCCACCCCACGGCGACGATCATGGCGGAATCATGGCGGAATCATGGCGGAATCACGGCAAGAAAAGGGCGCGACCGGTGAGGGTCGCGCCCAGTGGTTGTGCAGATCTGGATGCTGTCGATCAGGCCGGGCAATCGCCCCAGGCACCCAGCATGATCGCCAGGTCGCCGCCACCCACGGCGCCGTCGCCGTCGACGTCACCGTCGGCGCCGCCCCAGCCGCCCAGGAGCAGGGCCAAGTCGCCACCCGCCACCACTCCGTCGCCGTCCAGGTCAGCTGGGCACGGCGTGCCGCCGCCGCTCCCCTCGACCGCGACGAAGAACTGGTCGCCAGTGACGAAGTTGAGGTCCACGAAGCGCGGGTCGCCGAGGTTGCCCATGCCGGCCATCGGGCCAACACTCTGGTTGCTCAGCCAATCGTGGCCGCCGCCGTTGATGAAGGCGCACACCCTCACCGCACTGGTGCCGTCGTGACCCATGAACGCGAGCGGAATGGCGATCTCCATGCCAGTCGCCACATTCGCGGCGTCGGTCACATCCAGATCGGTGACGCCGGCGAAGTTGGAGTTGTCGATCGCGACGGCGATCCCGCTGTCGGGGAAGGATGCGGAGCCAGTCGCCCCGGCACCGCCAGTGCCGAGGTAGCCACCGCTGCCGAGCCCGTCGGTCAAGAGGAAGGCGTGGTTGGCATAGAAGGCGAATGGCCCGCCGCCGCAGGTCATGCTGAACCAGAAGTCAGCCTCAAATCCAGCGTCGAAGAGCAGGCCGTTGCCGGTCCCGTCATCGCCCATCCGGTTGAGGCCGCTGAAGTCCACATCCGGGTTGTCGCCGCGGAGTCGATTCTGCCCACCCGCCGCACAGTCGACGAATACTTCCAGCTTGTTGAAGTTGGACTCGAGGTTCCCTGCCAGGAACAGGTGGAGAACGCCGTCAACGACGGTGGCGTAGGCGCCATCGAGCTCGGAACCGTTGGCGTAATCGATGACGCCCATGTTGGCATCACCGAAGCCGGTACCGGTGTCCTGCACGCTCTTGGCCGCGCCGTAGGCCTCGTCGCGGAAGCCATCCATTGCAATTTGCGCGAAGGCGGGAGTCGCCAAGCCGGCGACCAGGAGGGTAAGGGCACACTGCTTCATTCTGGAGTTCTCCAAGTGGATAGTGGATCGCGCCACGGCGAAACCTCGCCAAACATAGCCCACAAACGCCCTTCGTCAAGGCGCAATGGTCGATTCGGCGTGTTAGCGGTCAAGTTGCGCGAGCATGTGCTCAGCAGCGACCCGACTCGGGTCTTGCGCAAGCGCCCGTCCGAACTGGACGCGCGCCGCGGAGAAATCTCCGGTCGACTGGGCACTTCCGCCAAGGAAGATTGCGGCGTCCACGGGATATTCACGGAGTGTTTCAAGCTGCCGCCCGGCCAGTCCAACCCTTCCCCAGTCTCCCGCAAGCCACGAAACCTGTCCAAGCACCAGCCAGTCGGCCGCGCTCGGTTTCTCGGACCACTCCGTCGCCTCACTCATCAAGTCCCGAGCCTCGATCGGTCGACCCACCATGGCCAGGCATCGTGCGCGGAGTCGGACAAGTTCTGGGTCCTCCGGCGCCACGCCATCCGCCGAGTCACTAAGGAGGGCCAAGCACTTGCCGTAATCACGGGCCTCAAATGCCGCAAGCACCAGGTCTCGGCGATAGTGGCCAGGCGGGGCGATCGCTTCTGCCCGGAGGAGCCAAGCGAAGGCCTCATCGGGACGGTCGGCGAGTTGCAACACCTCGGCGTGGAGGTGCATGAGTTGGTGGCTGAACTCGAATCGGGTTTCGACCTCGTGGATGCGATCCAGCGCGCCCTGAACATCCCCCTGGGCGACCAAGGCCTCGACTCCGGCCATGGCGTATTGCAGGTTGGCGGGTTCCAGGCATGCGGCCGAATCGAATGCTTCAGCCGCTTCCGCCACCCTCCCAAACCGCTCATGGATCACGCCGAGGTAGTACCACGCATCGGCGCGTGACGGGTCCGACGCGAGGGCCGCACGGAAGTTGGCGGCGGCCTCTTCCGTGCGATACATCTCCTGGAGGGTGCGTCCGCGCAGCATGAGCGCAGGCGCATCGTCAGGAAACGACTTGAGGATGCCGTTGGCGGCGCGAAGCGCCTCGGTGAACTCTCCGGCGCGAAGTGATCGCTCCCCCTGCTCAAGGGCGATGCCACTGTTGACACGGCCCACGCGCTCGTGCGCGGCCTTCCGTGCCACCACCCCGCGCTGGCTTGGGCCGGCGCACCCCACGGCCGCCCACACGAGGCAACCTACGGCAGCTCCCGCGATGGCGCCGGTGACCGGAGGGCAGGGCCTCACGCGCCACCCCCGACGTCAACTGGGCTGGAACTCCGCGCTTCCGGCAGGCTTCCATTGGTCGATGAAGGAGACGGTGCGGGCGAAGGCACCGCGGCGGGGAGTGGCGGCACCAGCAGCATCCGCGAGTCCATGTCGGTCGTCCATGCGCTGCCCGGGCCATTGCGAAGTTGCTCGCGGAGCCGGATCATCGAGCCGGTGCTTGGTCGTTCTCGAAGCACGGAATCGGCGAACCATGATGCCGCCTGCGGGTCGCCGTCGGCAAAGGCGTTGAATGCACGCTGGGCGTAGTCGGCGCAGACCCGTTCCCGGGCGAACGGAAGGAGCCCCTGGCGCGTGCCGGCGCGCACTTCATCGATGAGGTGCAGGGCGTCCTTCGCCTCGTCGTAGAGGCGTTCGGGCGAGACGATCGACGGCGTCACGAGGAAGATGATCTCGTTGCGGATCGTCCTGTCCACCTGGCCCTCGAATGCGGCACCGATGCCGGGGAGGTCGGATGCCACCGGCACGTTGCGCCGGGTGATGTCGGTCTCTTCGGTGAACAGCCCGCCAAGCACGATGGTCTCGCCGCTGCGCACCGAGATGTTGGTGGTCAGCTCTTGCGTGAACTCATCGGGGATCGTGGCGATGGCACCGGTCGTTTCCTTGATCGTCACCTTCCCCGTGGAGATGCTGGGCGCGAGCTCCATCCGTACGGTGCCGTCAGGGTTGGCGAACGGCCTCAGCGTGAGCTTCGTGCCCGTGTCCAGGAACTCGACCGACTGGGTCGTGGACTCCTGGTTTTGGGTGGTGTTGAGGTAGCCCAGGCGTTCGCCCACCAGGACCGTCGCTCGCTGCCGATTGAGCACCTGCAGGCTCGGCCGCGCAATGATGACCGTGTCCGTCACCTGGTCCAGCAGCGTGAGGAAGACCGCAGCATTGCTCAACACGGCACCGGCCGAGAACGTCGGGTCAACGCCCGACGGGAGGCCGGGCGTGTCGGAAATGACGATCGCCGTCTCGCTCGTCCCCGCGGCTGGCTCGCCAGCCAGCTCACTCACGACGTTGCTGACGCCACCGGAGAAGTCCATGCTGGTGACGAAGGAGAAATCCACGCCAAACGCCGCATCTTCCTGCACTTTGGCCTGCACGACGGCACACTCCACCTTGACCTGGACGGGAGCGACATCAAGTTCGGCGAGCGCAGACGTCACGGCGTCAATGACGCTGGGCAGGTCATGCACCACCAGCCGGGGCGTGCCAGCGTAGGCGTCACCCTGGCTCGTCGCGAGGTCGGTCGCGATGCCGACCTCGACGGTGCCGCGGGCGGCAATGGACCCCTTTTCGCTCAGGAGTGGCTTCACGAACTCGAGCGCATCCAATGCACTGATGAACTGGAGCTCAAAGACGCGCGAGACCCGGGCCGTCCGGGCTTCCTGGATCTTCTGGAACTCGGCCTGCGTGTAGATGAAGATCACGTCCCCCTCGTCGACGCGCACCAGGCCCTGCGCCTGCGTGATGGCCGCAAGGGCGCGATCGAAGGGCACGTCGAACAGATTGACCGAGATGGTTCCCTTGACCTCGCTGCCGGCCACGATGTTCCGCCTGGTCTCGATGGCCAGAAGTTCCAGCGCACTCGCCACGGGGACATCCTTGGCCCTGAAGTTGATCGTTCCCTGCGGGGAGACTTCCAGTGGAGGCAGGACCGCAGCCGCCTGTTCGGGCCCCTGTGGGCTGGGCACCGCCTCTTGCGTCGAACCAGGCGGCTCCGTTGCTGTGCCGGCGGCGGTTCCGGGCGGCGCGCCACCCTGACGCGGTGCGGGATCGCGCGGCCCCGACTCCCCAGGGGTCCCCGACTGGGGCTGCGAACTGGCCATGGACGCGACCGCGGCCGTCAAGATGCCAATGGCGAGGGGGCGTCCGAAGTTCACCATGCCGCCCTCCCCTGCGAGAAGCGTGCGGCACCCAACTCCCGTCTGCGGGGTTTGGTGGGAGCGGGATCGTGTGTTATCAGACTCTGCTGCCATTGGGTAACTGCTCGGACCTGGTTCAGCAGGTGCCAATGCAGCCATCCTCTTGTCGGCTCACCCCCCACGCAAGTTTCATCATTCAATCAGTTCACTGAGATCCATTCACCCTGGATGGTGCCGCTGGAACCAAATAGCGTGACCTCCATCGCCGTGGAACAGCCCGGAATCGAAAGCCGCAGGACTGGATTGGGTGCATCCGGGTCCATGTCAAGTGCGCCGTAGTGGTTGAAGTCAAGGCGGCCGTCCGGCGTGTCCGTCCACGAGAGAGCGACCCCCTTGGTGTCGGACTGCATCGCAAAAGTGATGTCTACGCCTGGCGACGTCCCTTGGACCCCATACCCCGATGGGTAGAGCACGATTCCCGCCGGGCTCGTCGGGTTGGCCATGCTGGCCGACTGGGCCAAGAGCAGGTGGCTGTGCAATTCCTCGTAGGCGGACGCGATGTGCGCCACGCGCGTGTCACCAAAGAGCGGGAGGGCGAGGCCCACCAGCACGGTGGCGATCGTCAAGGTGACGAGCACCTCCAGCAGCGAGAACCCGGCATCGACGCGTCGGCGCGCGACCCGGCGCCCGGCGAACGCGATGGGCCTGGGAATCGCACCGTGACGGCTGGACAACATGCGTGAACGGGGGTGATTCATGGGTGTGCAGTCACATCAGAAGTCAACGCTGATTCGTGTCGGGACGCTTTGGCTTCCGCCACGCGGCGGCGGAGCCCCTTCCGTGAGCCCGCTGATGTCGTCCATGGCGTGGTCGTAGAAGAACGATGATTGGTCCAGCATGCGAATGTGGTTGGCCGCGATCCGGCCGTACACCTGCGTGTTCCCGCGAAGGAACACGGGGTTTGTCGGCATGAAGATCGACCCAATCAAGCTGGTGTTGTCAAAATCCCAGATGAAGATCTGCGAGAGAAACGCCGGGTCCGGGTAGATGCGGATGCGCCACGGCTCCATGTAGGCGGGTTCCTCGGGAGCGAATGCAGCGCATGCCCCCGGCTGCCACGCCGGCTGCCCCGCGTGCTGGTTCATCCAGTGCCAGCGGTGCGGGTCGCCAACCGTCTGCCCTGCCGGTGCGCCAGCGCACTCCTGGTAGGAGCCGATCCAGGACTCGTCCACCTCGACGTCGTAGGCGACGAAGAAGAGGAGCTGGGAGTTGGGCTTGATTTCGACGGTCGCATTGGCGAGTTGGAGGCTCTTGGCATCCAGGTCCCACCAGCTGCTGGCCTTGCACACGATCTTGACGTTGCCGTCAATGATGATGCGGCTGTTCTCCAGCTTGAACTTGTCGTCGATCCGGTAGACGCCGCTGGTGAAGGTGACCACGGAATTGTTCTTGATGGTGAGATCGCCGTACCACCCAATCCAGTTGCGCTTGCACCGGAATGGCGTGACCGTCTTCACCTGCCCGCTCCAGGTCTGGCTCGACGTGTAGACGGTGCCGCTGGTGAAGGCGGGCTCCGTGGGAGGCGCGATCATGGCGATGGACTCGCCTTGCGACAACCGAACCTTGGCCACCTTGTCGTCGCCGTCGCCCCAGATGGTGGGGTTGGTGGCGTTGTAGGGGTAGTAGAGGAAGCACTGCAGGTCGTATTCGTAGGGGGCTGACACTTCCCAGTTGGTCCCCAGCAGCGGGTCGCCCCCGAGGAATCGCTGCACATTGGTCGACCCACCCACGCTGACGGCCGCGGCGCCGGTGCGGGCCGCCTTGCGGAAGAGCGTCGGCTGGCTCGCGAGGGCGGACTCGATCGAGGCATACGAGCCAGTGATCTCCACCGGTTCATCCTCGAAGTACGCGTCGCCACCGATGTAGATGCCGGTGAACCCCCAGCTCTGGAGGTCAGCCTGGGTCCCGATGTTCACCGGGTTCAGCTGCGCCGAGGCCGGGGCATTCTCCCATC
The DNA here is from genome assembly GCA_005776885.1 of Planctomycetia bacterium. Taxonomy (GTDB): domain Bacteria; phylum Planctomycetota; class Phycisphaerae; order Phycisphaerales; family SM1A02; genus SXOD01. Next base: position 75,828 of record SXOD01000020.1, on the reverse strand, counting down.
GACCGATAAAGTTCTGGCCTTCCATGGTCATGAACTTGTTCGCAAACATCGCATACTGCCCCTTCACCAGGCTGGAGAGGCTCAGCTGGGCGGTCATCGCGTAGCTGGTGCCGCCGACGACCACGGTCACGTGCGCCTCGAACTCCGTCGTGTTGATCGAGGGCGGCGCGCCGGTGGTCATGTCCTCGATGGTCACGTTCAGGATCGCGCCATTGAGCTCAAAGTTGTCCAGCAGCACGCCATCGGCCAACTGCGAACGCCAGGCATTGGCGAGGAGCGCATCAGGCTCGGTGAAGATCGCGGCGAGCAACTCGCGGGCGATGCACAGCCCTTCGCTGGCAGCGCTCCGCGCCTTGGCGGCATCCCGCAGGTTCCCTCCGACCTTGGTGATCTCGGAGCGCCCCTTCAGGAAGGCGGTGGCCGATCCAGCCCCGACCACCAGCGCAAACAGCGCCATCAGGAGTGCGGCGCCGCGACGATGGGCGGGCCGAGAGGGACGACGGACAGAAGTGAGCCGATGACTCATGAGGCACCTCCGCAGAGCGGGTGGGGATCGGGGAAAGCAATCGCGGCGTCAAACCGCGCGTTGATCGGAGCCTCTTCTTGCGCAAAGGCGTACTCCCCGGCGAACCAGCGGGCGGTGCAGTTGGTGCCCGCCGCAAACCGGAATGCTGGACTGGCGGTGGCAACCCCGCCGATGATTGGCGCCTCAAGTCCCTCGGCCAGGACTGACGTGTCGAGGGCGTCGTTGTCGTGGAGCCACGTGTAGATGGAGTCCCAATAGGCAGGATCCGGGGTGAAGTACACCTCGAGGTTCTCGATTTCCAGCTCAACCAGGTTCAGCGCGTCCGGATCCGGACGTTGCTCAAGGAGCCGCCAGCTGCCATTGCCGACGTCCTCCCAGACAAGCCACACAATCTCGTCCTGTTCGAGGTTGATGATGTCGAAGTTGCTCTCCGACCCGCTCTCGGCTCCCTCCAGCATCTCGCTGGGAAGCCACAGGGCCACTCGATCGGCTCGTTCCTCCAGAACCATTCGAGCCTCCAGCGCCAGCCGTGCCACGCGGGCCTGCACGCCGGCCAGCCGGACCACCGCACTCACCCGGTTCTCCTGCCCCGCCGACATCTCGCCGACGAAGGACAGCAGCCCGGCGACCGACAGGGCGATCACCGACGTGATGACGGTGGCCACCATCAACTCGATGAGCGTGAAGCCGCGATGGGTGCGGGCGACGCTCATCCGTCGATGTTCTCCTCGATCGACTTGGGGCGGAACCGACGGAGTTCGATGATCTCGCGTTCGTTGCCCGGGATGCGGTCGAAGACCGACACCGTGAGCATCTTGCCTTCCATCGCCAGGCCGGCGTAGCCGGGAATGGCGATGCTGTCGTCGGCCACCAGGACTCGACGGCCGAATCGCGAGTAGTCGGCCGGCAACTCGTTTCCGGTAAATGGGTCGGTCATCTGTCCCACGTCGCTGGTCGTGACACCCGGCGCCAGGGCGTCGTAGTCGCGCACCATCAACTCAGTGAGTGCGCTTTCCGCAGCGGAGGATGCCTGTGAGATTCGCAGTGCATCCTCCTGGGCCTGGATGCCCTGCTGGATGCTCATGGCCGCCGAGGCGATCGCACCGCTCACGATCACCACCGCCACGACGCACTCCAGCAATGAGATGCCGCGGCGCGAAGAGGCGCGGTGATTCGTGGGGTTGGAGCGGCTGGGCGAGGGCATGGTTCGATCCGTGCCCCACAACCGTCGCATTCAGCCAAGCCCCTTCCAATTGCGGAATGCCATTTCGGCAACAGCTCGTCCGGCCGATGGTCCATGCCGCGTTATCTGAAACCAAACCTCGATTCGCGAAATCCTGCGTGATTTGCTGTTGTGCCCCCCCGCCGCATTCGATGTTTGTCCGTGCCGAAACCCGCGTGGGCCAGGCATCCCGGTTTGCAACGAAAAGGAAAGCTCCCCATGAACAACACGACTCCCAGCAGCATCGCGACGAACAACAATGGATCTGGCCACAAGGGCACGAAGCGCGGCTTCACCCTCATTGAAATCTTGATCGTCGTGATCATCCTCAGCGTCCTCGCCGCACTGGTCGTGCCCAGCGTGACCAGCGCGCTCGACGACAGCAACACCAAGGCGGCCGAGGCCCGTGCCGGCCAGATCCTCACGATGATCACGCGCTACAACGAGTTCAACGGCGATCCGTCCCAGGACATCGACATGTCTGCCGCCGGAACGATTGCCGCGGCAGACCTCACCAAGCTGGTCACGGCGGGCTACTGCGTGGCCGGCGACCTGACTAACCAGACCGATGGCACCTCGACGTGGTACGTCGATGCCAACGGCAAGGTTGCTCCGTCGAACTGAACGTAGCTGACCGAGCGGGAGGCCCTGCTCCCGCTGCAACCGGAAGAATGGCGCGCCGCGATCGGCAACGATCGCGGCGCGCCTTGTTGAGGGGGCCGCCAAGGCCCGCACAACAGCCCCCCGGCTTGCCACCTTCGCTTCAGTCACGCGCCCCGCCGACCGATCCAACCACGTCCCCAGCAGGAGGACACCATGAAACTCGCCTCGTTCAACCCCCGCACGCGCATCGCCCTCGACTTCGGCCACGACCGGATCCTGGCGGCCCAGTCCAACCGCGACGCCATCCGCCCGGCCATCCAGGCCGCGGCCATGGTGGGTTCCAGCATCTTCCATGCCGACCCGACCCTCGGCGAGGCGGCCTCGGAGCAAGAAGGGTCCGAACTGCGTCGCGTGCTCCGCTCCGCCGGCTTTCGTGGGAGTGAATGCGCGATCACCCTTCCTTCGTCTGCCTTCCTGTGCGACCTGGCGGACCTCCCCACGGCCACGAGCCGTGAACTGCAGGAATCGGCAGCCTGGGAAGCGGTGGATCGGTTTGGCATCGACCGGGACGAACTCGTGACCCGCACGCTTCCTTTGGCGACGATGAGCCTGTCGGGGAACAGTGCGCCGTTCCTGATCGTGGCACTGCGAAAGTCGACGGCACTCTTCGCGACTGACTTGGTCTCATCCGCCGGCCTGGAGCCGGTGCGGCTGGAACACGCGGCGCTCGCGGCGATCCGAACCATTTGGCGCCGGGAACGGGTCCAGTCCGGTTCCGGCCAGATCGCGGCACTCCACGTGGAATCGGCGTCGGCCACGCTGGCGGTCCTCAACCGCGGCGGCTTGGTCGTCTTCCACTCCTTCCGAATGCAAGGTGCGACCGGCAGCGGCGAACGCGCATCACCGGCCAACGATCCCGGATCCATCCCGCTCGCGGACGGTTCCAGCGAGGCTGACTTGGCGTGGCACCCGTTCGCGGAGCAGGTCCTGACCTACATGCGCCACATGGAGCGGCAGCACCCAGGTTCCTGGCCGGAACGCCTCGTGGCCACGGGTCCCGGGGCCGCGCGCGCCGGACTGCTTGATGCCGTCCAGTCGCTCTGCGGCATCACGTGCACCCTGACGTGTCCCAGCCGCGAGTTCGCGCTCGGGCCGCTCTCCAAGGACGACGGCAACCTCTTTGCCTGGGCCAGTTGCCTGGGAAGCGTGCTGGTGGATGTCCCTCAGCCGACCGTCGCCCTGCAGGAAACGATGTCATGAACGACTTCTTCGTCGACCTCCTGCCCGCGGACGCCCTGCGCCTGGCTCGACAGCGCACTCGCTTTCGCACGCTGCTGCTGACCAGCGCGCTCGCCGGCACCACCGTGGTGGGCCTGGCGGCGCACAGCTTCGTGCAGCAGCGCAATGCGGCCGCGACGCACCAAGTGGCCTCGGACCTGACGCGAAACATCCAGGACCTCTCCGACATGATTTCGCCGCTCACCCGCGAGCGCGAGTCCCTGTACCGCGAAATGACTGCGGCTCGAAACCTCGTGATGCCGGTCCAGTCGAGCGACGTCCTGGCCACGATCACCCACGTCCTCCCCGAGGACGCGGTGCTGACCGCCGTCTCGCTCTCGCTGGAGTCACAGGCGAATCCCGCGTACTCGGCCAAGGCCGGCGCCAAGCGCCCGAAACTGCCTGACCCGCAGTCAGTGAGCCCGGTCATTCCCATGCTGGTCGGCGAGATCCGCGGCACGGCGCCTGACAATCGAGTCGTGGATCGGATCGCCACGCTCCTTTCGGCAACCGCCCCCTTCGAAAACGTCAACGTCGAGGACACTCGTGGCGGCACCCAGGCCGGTGCCCGGGACTTCACCATCACCTTCACCGTGGACCCCTGGGTGGCCGGTGACGGCATGGGCAGCAAGCTGGCACAACTGGCCAGAAAGGACGGCCGATGACACGCATCCACTCTCGTCGAGACCTCATCGTCTGGGGTGCCGTGCCGGCTGCCGTCGCAACCTGCGCCGTCGCGTTCTTCATCGTCCCCAACTACCTTCGTGCCCGAAGCCTCACGAACGAGGCGGCCTCCATCTCCGCCGCCGCCGACAACTACATGGTCCAACGGGGAGGCTTTGAACTCCTGCGCCGCCAGGTCGAGTCGTTGCGTGACGAACGCGACGGGCTCCCCCGCTTCGCGCGGAGCCCCGAAGACTCCAAGCTGGTCTCGCGCGTCGCCCGTCGCATCGACGGCCGGACCGTCGCCGACCAGGCCATCCAAATGGAGCTGCCGGAACCGGTGGAACCCGTCGAGGGCCGGCCGCTGCCGCTTGGCCGCCGGGTGGTAAACGTCCAGATGCAGGGCTCGTTCGATGAAGTGTTCAAGATCATCGACGACATCGAGAATGCCGGCCACGTCGAGCGGATCCGCAAGGTCGTGCTCAGCGCGGTCGGCAACGGCTTCGTCGATGCCCGCATCGAAGTCGAGGAATGGCTCAAGGCCCCTGGAGGTGAGCTGTGAACGCATTCGCCACCCGTTACCAGTCCCTCTGCCGCACGTGCGGGGTCAAGCCCAAGCAGTTTGGCGTGCTTGCCGGCAGCGCCGCGGCGGCCATGATGATCCTGGGCACCAAGATGATGCTGGCACCGGCGGCGGCACGGGCCGCGACTGCCGTCGCGCCAACGGTTCCTGTGTCGGCCCCCGCGGCAGCCACGCCCGCGCCAGCCCCTTCGTTTGCCTACGGCCTCCCGGCCCTGAATGATGAGTTGCCCTTCGTGCGCCCGGCGCGCGATCCCTTCGTCCCACTCTTCGCCGGTCCTCCCGCGCAGGGTGGAGGGAACTCGATCATCGACCGATCCGCATCATTGCTGGGCGGCTCCTCCGCACCGAATGGAGTTCGGCTGCAGGCGACCCTCAACCAAAGCATGAGCATCATCAACGACAACACGTACCGCGTGGGCGACTCCTTCGTCGATGCCGAGGGGCGCAGTTTCTCGGTCACCTCGGTCGCCGAGCGGTTTGCGATGGTCAGCGACGGCACCCGCGAATGGCGGCTCACGCTGGGCGCCCCGGCGTCGGGAGTGGCCGCGAAGTAGAGACGATTGTGCGCTGCGGCCATGATTGGCATGCAGCGTGCATCAGGGCGGGTTCCTCACCGGACCCGTTGCAACGAGAGGCAACCATGACGATCGCACACCACAACCCTCACCCCTCGCCGACCGGCAGCGATTCCGCCGCGGCGGGTGCCGTCCCGACGTTGGGGCAGATCTTGGTGGCGCGCGGCGAGCTCAGTGCGGCACAGTTGCGGGAAGCACTTCGGCTGCAATCGCGCAGCGGCGAGCGGCTGATGCTGGGCGAAGTCCTCCGCCGGGAACACCTGGTGACCGAGGAGGCGCTGATGCGCGCCATGGCGGAATCGCGAGGCCTGCATTTCGAGATCGATCCCGCAGGCGCGTCGGCCGACGGCGCGGGAGCCCTCCTTCCGGTCGAGGTGTGCCGCGAACACCTCGTGGCCCCGATTCGGGTGGACGACGGTGACCTGGTCGTGGCCACAAGCTCCCCCGAAGATCCCTTCCTGGCCGGACACCTGGCCAGGCTCTCCGGCTTCCGAATCCGATTCATCGTGTCGCTCCCCGCTGCCATCCAGGCCGCGATCGAGCACCATGCCGCCAACACGCCCATCGAGGCACCGCGGGTCGAGCAGATCGATGACCTCCTCGAGGAGCTCGCCGACGCCGACTTCTCGGTCGTTGACCAGCCAGACTCTTCCAGCGGCGACGAGGATGCCACCTCCGGTCCTGTCGTCAAGCTGGTGAATCGAATCATTGCCGGCGCCGTCGCGGAAGGCGCATCGGACATCCACATCGAGCCCGACGACGGCACCCTCCGCGTGCGGTATCGCGTCGATGGCGTGCTCGGCGTTCGGATCAACCCGCCGCACCGGCTCCACGCCGCCATCTCCAGCCGCATCAAGATCATGGCGCACCTGGACATCTCGGAGCGACGGGCGCCCCAGGACGGCGAGATCTCGGTCCGCGTCGGCGACCGAGGGATCGACCTGCGCGTCTCCACGCTCCCCGGCAAGTTCGGCGAGAAGGTGGTCATGCGCGTCATCGACACCAGCCATACCCGGATCGGGCTGGAAAAGCTTGGGTTCCGAGCCGACATGCTCACTCGGTTCCAGCGGCTGCTTGACGAGCCGCACGGCGTGATGCTGGTCACCGGTCCCACCGGCTCGGGAAAGTCGACCACGCTCTACTCGGTGCTGCAGCAGTACGACACGAACGAACTCAACATCTCGACGTGCGAAGATCCCGTGGAGAGCAACCTCCCGGGAATCCACCAGTGCCACATGAACCCGAAGGCCGGGCTCACCTTCTCCACCGCACTCCGCTCGCTGCTGCGCCAGGATCCCGACATCCTCATGGTGGGCGAGAGCCGCGACGCCGAGACTGCGCAAATCGCGATCCAGGCTGCGCTGACCGGCCACCTGGTGTTCTCGACCCTTCACACCAACGATGCCCCGACCGCGGCCACCCGGCTCCAGAACCTCGGCGTGGAACCCTTCTTGGTTGCGGCGAGCCTTCGAGGAGTGTTGGCGCAGCGGCTGGTCCGGCGCATCTGCGGCAAGTGCCGCACGGAGTACGTCCCAGACGCGGCGCAGCGCGCGGCGTTGGGGGCCTATGGCGAGCAGGCCACGCAGCTCTTCCGCGGTGCGGGGTGTCCCAAGTGCCGGAACACCGGGCTCTCTGGCCGCGTCGGCCTCTATGAGCTCTTCGCCCCGGAGGACGAGGTCTCCGAGGCCATCGCGCGCGGCGTCGATCCCAGCGGCCTCAAGCGCATACTCGCGGAGCGCGGCTTCGAGACGCTCTGGGACGATGGCATGAAGAAGGTCTTGGATGGCGTCACCACTGCCGAGGAGGTCCACGGTGCCTGCCGTCGCTGAACTCCATCTCGATCCCGCACACGGCGGCGCCGTGCGCAAGTTCTCCTACCGCGCCCGCCGGGGGCCGGACCTGGTCAAGGGCGTCGTCGAGGCGGTCACGCACGGCGAGGCCGTACGCGCCATCAAGCGACTCGGCCTGGTCGTCGTCGAAGTCAACTTGGCCGATGCCGCGTCGGACCAAGGGGAAGAGCGCGCACTTGACACGCGCAGCCTCAGCGCCAAGGTCAATCGTGATGACGTGCTGCACCTGTGCCAGCAGATGAGCGTCCTCATGAAGGCCGGCGTGCCCCTGGCCGAGAGCCTGGAGATCTACGCCACCCAGGCCCGGAACAAGGACGTGGCGCAGGTCGTGCGGCACATCCGCGACTCGGTCTGCGAGGGCGAGGAACTCTCCGCCGCCCTGGCTCGCTGGCCCCGCGTGTTCCCCCCCATCTTGGTGAGCCTCATGCGGGCGGCCGAGGCGACCGGCATGATGGACGAGATGTTCGCGAGGGTCGGCAAGGACCTCGCCAAGCAGCGCAAGACCGCGGCGCAGGTGAAGGGTGCGATGATGTACCCGGCCATCATGGGCTTGGTCGCGGTGGTTGCCGTCGCCGTGATCATGGTGTTCGTGCTTCCCAAGTTTGAGCCACTCTTCCGCGCGCAGGGCGATGCGCTGCCCACCCTCACCAAGGGGCTCGTCTGGCTCAGCGAGTTCATCCGGACGGGCTACCTGATCTACGTCCCGGTCCTCGCGGCCAGCGCCACCGGATTGGCGTACTGGATGCGCACTGCCTCCGGGCGCCTGATGCGCGACCGCGCCATGATGCACCTTCCCATCTTCAAGCGGCTGTTCCGCAGCCTCTACGTCGCCCGCGCGTGCGGCACCATGGCCACGCTGCTGGCCGCGGGAGTCAGCCTGCTGGATGTGATCCGGATCTGCAAGGACGTCACCCGCAACGCCTGCTTTGACCCCATCTGGACGGAGATGGAGCAGCGGGTCCAGTCGGGCAATGACCTGGCCACCGCCTTCCGCAACAGCGACATGGTGCCTCGCGCGGTGAGTGCCATGGTCGGCGCGGGCGAGCGCTCCGGCCGCCTGCCAGAAGTCTTGCAGACCACCGCCGAGTTCTGCGAAGAGGAACTGGATCACACGATCAAGAACGTCACCAGCCTCATCGAGCCGATCATGATCGTCTTCATGGGCGCGGTCGTCGGCGGGATCGCGGCCGCGATGCTCCTCCCCATCTTCAACATGAGCAAGGGACTCAAGGGACTGTGAGCGGATCAAGGTCGACGTGCACGGTCGTCGATCCACCGCGCGCGCCGTCCGGGTCAGGCAACACCACGGCCTGCTTCGCTCGGTAGCCGTCCAACTGGATGGTCATCGTGAGCGGGCCCGCCGTGGCGGTCCACCGGACGTCCACCCGGCACGGCGTGATTCCTACGCTGGCACCATCCAGCCGGACATCTGCCCCGACTGGCGTGGACGTGACTTCCACAGATTCTGTCATGACAGCCTTCGATCCAGCATGGCCAGCAGCCGCACCGGCATCGCCCCCCGCACCGGCTTTACCGAGCGTGGGCCGGAGGACGACGTAGAGCGCGCCGCCGACCATGGCGACTGCCGCCGCAGCGATCAGCCACCAGCCCACGCGCCCACCACTCCCACGAAGGGCGCCGTCCGGGGTTGGTTCCAAAGGGGCGCCGCCCGGCACTCGTGGCGAGGGAGGCGCTGCGCTCGTCCCAGCGTCTTCCAAGGCCCGCCGAAGGGCCGCGGCCAGCTCGGCGCACCCATCAAATCGCTCCTCGGGGTTGCGTGCCAGGCAGGCCATCACTGCCTTTGCCAACGCGGGATCGATCTCAGGCAACACCGCGTCGATTCTTGTCGCGTCCTGTTCCTGCACGATGCGGCCGGCCTCATGGAGCGGGATGCCCCCAAGTTCATGCGGCAGCATCCCGGTGAGGAGCTCATAGGCGATGACCCCGAGTGAATACACGTCCACGCGACGGTCGATCTTTCGCGGATCCGCCTGGAACTGCTCGGGGCTCATGTACTGCAGCGTGCCCACCAGGTGCCCCGTCTCGGTGCGCACGCCGGCGGCGTAGGCGGAATGTTCGGCACGCGCGATCCCGAAGTCGATGACCTTCGCTTGCCCACTCGTGCTGACCAGGATGTTCGCTGGCTTCAGGTCACGGTGCACGACCCCCTTCGCGTGGGCGTGCGCGATCGCGTCCGCGACTTCGGCCAGCATCCTCATCCGGGGCTTGGGCGGCATGCGCTCGGAGTCGCAGTAGTGGACGATGTCCCTCGCCGCCGGGATGAACTCCATCGCATACCACGGCACCGAACCCTCGCCATCATCCCAGAGGCCGCTCTCGTAGAGGCGCGCGATGCGCGGGTGGTCCAACCCCGAGAGGATCGAGACCTCCTGCTGGAATCGCTTGAGTCCGGTCTCGGACGCCACGGCACGGCTCATCACCTTGACCGCCGCCCGTCGAGCCTCTGCGCCGGGGACGGCCATCACTTCCGTGGCTTCGTACACCCTTCCCATGCCGCCCGAGCCCAGGATCCGCGTCAGTTGGAACCCCCCCAGCACCTTGCCCAGGAGCAAGTCCCCTGAAGTCCCCGCCATCGTCGGGAATGCCGCGACGAGCCGCTCCACCTCTCCCTGCACCCGGTGGTCATTGGTCTTCGCACGGACCCAGTCTCTCAGCGCCGGCGGCGTGGCTCTGGCGGCCTCACGTGCCAGGTCTTCGGCGAGGCGTCGCTGGGCGTCCGAGAGCGGTTCCACGGCCGGGCAGGGTACCGCGGGTCTCTTCCGCCCGGGGATCCGTCAAGGTGTCGACGGCTTGCGTCCGATGAGATCACCGTGAAAGGCGTCCTCATTCCATTGGCTGTCGGTGCCGCTCTCTTGTTGGCGCAGTCGCTTGCGCCTGACGCGATCACGTTCCTCCCTCACACGATTGCCGCCTGGACCATCTTCGCGTGTGTCCTCTGGGGTGCCATCGGCGTGGGCCGGACGGGGGCAGCGTGGTGGGTTGGATTGCTCGCCGCGGTCGCCGTCATGGTGAACCCGATCGCACCCCTTGAATGGCCCAGCAGTGTCTGGGATCTCTGGGCTGATCGATCCGCTGGCGCCCTCGCGGCCTGCTGCGTCATCCGGCTCTGGCAATGATCGTCGCCTGGGCGGCCTACGGCAACTGGTACACGAACACACCGCCCGGCTCGATGTCGTCTCGTTCGCTGCGCACTCGGCCGACGGCGACGGTCCTTCCACTCATGGCGACCGAGACGCCGAATCGTCCCGTCGCGCACGGGGCGTTGGGGGCCAGTCGATAGGCCTCGCGCCACGCTCCGCCGTCCCGTCCGAAGACGTACACCGCACCGAGCGTCCCGGTGCCCAGGTCGGCTGCACTGTCGCCCACCGCCACCAGTCCCTCCGACACCGCCATCGAGAATCCAATCCCTCGGCCCGGTGCCACGCCGGGCCCTGGCTGGAGCACCCCCTCGCAGGCCCAGCTTGACGAACCTCCATCGTCGGACCTCCGGAAAACGTAGATGGTGGTCTCGGTGTCGCGCTGTGCGCCCACCTGTCCTGCCTTGACGGACGTGCTGCGCACGGCCAGCACCTGTCCATCCGAAGCGATGCTGATGCCGAACGCATTGTCAGTGCCGGCGGGAGCGGCAAGCGTGGCCTCGAGCCCCCATCCCGCCGGTGCCGAGGGATCGATCCCTCGCCTGTAGACATAGATCCGCGAAGGAGTCCCACCCAAGTCGACTGGCTGCTTCGGGTTTGGCGTGAAGGCCTGTGGACTGGAGACGATCACTCGATCACCGCAGGCCGCGACCTGCACGCCGAACCAGACGGACTGGCTTGCATCGACGGGAGGCGTGAGGCTGGCCTCGCGTGCCCACACGCCGTCTCGCGCAGCGAAGACGTGGACGCGGGGGTCCGGCACCAACCGTCGCGGTGCGTTCCGGATGGCGCTGTCGGTCGTGCCGATGGCCAGCGTGCCTCCGCCCATGGAGATGGCACTGCCGAAGAGCGGATCGGGGCGGTCTGGCGGCGAGGTGAGTGTCGCGAATCGAGCCCAGCCTGAGGCGGCAGCGTCGCGCTTGAGCAGCATCACCTCGCCCGTCTGGTCCGATCGCTCCACGTTGGCCGCAAACCACTCCCCCTGCGCAGCAACGTGCTGGAGCATCACGCTTCCAGGCCGCACGCCCGGCATGGAGGCGTACTCGCGAAGCGGGACCCAGACTCCACCGCCACCAGAGATGGCGGTCATGATCTGGCCCTCAATGCCGGCCTGCTGCACGCGCTCGGGGCCGGTCACCACAAGGTCAGCGCCAGCAAAGGCAACCTGCCCTCCCCAGGTCGGCGAGACAGTCGGCAGTGGCCCGTCCACGATTGTCGAGTTGCTCAACATGACGGGCGGTGCCACCGCGGCCGTCGTCGCGCCCGCGGCGCCATCCTGCACGGGCCCGTGAAGGGATGCCACCGCCTCGATCGACCCCATCGTCACCGCAAGTGCGGCGATCCAGCTGGAGGCCGCCCCGCTGGGGGCCGAAATCATCGTCGACATCGCAGTGATCTTCATCCCGGCACGTTACCCGCTCTAAACTGGAACCATGCTCACCATTGGCCTGATCCTCACCGCCACCATGGCACTTCGAATGGCTGACGACACGCTGCTCGCGCCCGCCGCCGGTGCCGTCGATGCCCGCGTTCAGCCGGACAAGGTGGGCACCCGGGCACTGCCGACGCTTCCGTCCTCGCTGGCACAGCCGCTCCCCGTGGCCACACGGATCGCCGCACGTGCGCCAGAGGTGCCGATGGATGCCGGCGACTTCGCTGCCGCGCGCGCGTCGTTGGAGAAAGGGCTCCAGTTCCTGAAGGCGTCGCAAGGCCCGCGAGGCGGATGGATGGAGGGAGAGGCCGCCGCCGGGACGGACCAGGAACAACGATCGCTGGCCGCCAGCACCGCCGTGACTGCCCTGGGCGTTCGCGCCTTTGTGCAGTCGGGCGAGCCGCCGACGTCCCCCGCCGTCGCGCAGGCCTGTCACTGGGTGACGCTTCGGACCATGCGGGATGGAGTGTTCGAGCCCGACGGCAAGGGAGGACTGGGCAACTACGTCGCTGCAGCCGTGGCCAGCGGATGGGCCGCGCTCGGCGACACCTCCGACGTGCGCGTCGTCCAACTGAGAGATGCGGCGGTCCAGTGGCTGAAGTCGAACCAATGGGACCAGGCCGAGGGAATCCAGCCGACGCAGGACTGGTTCGGCGGGGCCGGCTACGGGAAGCACGGTCGGCCAGACCTGTCCAACACCCAGGTGATGCTCGACGCCTTGCATGATGCGGGCATCAGTCCGGAGGATCCCGCCGTCCAGCGCGCCCTCGTGTTCGTGGCGCGCACGCAGAACTTCAGGGCGACCAATGATGCCGCCTGGGCCCGACATGGATCCAACGATGGGGGCTTCGTCTACACCCCGACCAGTGGCGGCGAGAGTTTTGCCAGCGAGGCCGCGGGCGAGGGTCGATACGGCGAGATCCGGCCCGAGGGCGCCCCGCAGTCCCTCCGCTCCTATGGATCGATGTCCTACGCAGGACTCAAGAGCATGCTCTACGCAGGCCTCACTCGCGACGATCCGCGAGTGCGCGCGGCATGGGACTGGGTCAGGCACCACTGGACGTTCGCGGAAAACCCAGGGCTCGGCGCGCAGGGCCACTACTACTACCTGCACGCGATGGCGCGTGCGCTCGCGGCGGCGCAGCAAGACGAGGTCATCGACGCGAATGGTGCCTCGCACAACTGGCGCAACGAGCTCGTGCGGGCCCTCGTCGCGATGCAGCAGCCCGATGGCTCGTGGGTGAATCCTGCCGACCGCTGGGAAGAGGGCCACGCCGACTTGGTGACGATCTACGCGCTCCTCGCGCTGGAGGAAGCGCTCAAGCCGACACTCAAGGTGGAGTGACGGGAGCGCGCGAGGGGGCGAGACGCCGCGTGCGCGAGACTCAGCCCCGGCGCATCCGGAGCGCCCAGGCCAGGACCAGCGCCATCGCCGCGACGATCGCCGCGCCGCAGACTTGGTGGGCGGTCGTGACAGCCACCTCCCACGCGGGGATCGAGCCGGACTTTCGCATCATCACGGCGACCAGGGCCAGGGTTCCCAGCACGATCTGGATCAGGAGCAGTGCGTGGATCGACATGCCGGCGCGCTTGACTGCACGCACGCACGCGCCATCGCGCATGGCCTTGATGCCCACCATCACCATCGCGGCGAGCGCCAGGAGCGCCACGCCGAGATGTGCATGGAGGGCCCACTTCACGCCCGACGGCACCAGTGTCTCCGGGTTGACCACCTGGACATGCCGGTAGATCGCGCCAAGCGTGACCTGGAGCAACACGACGACGAGCCCGATCGTCGGGATCCGCGTGCCCATCGTGGAGCGGGCGACCTGCTCGGCACCCAGCTGATTCCAGGCGCGGCTGGTCATGGCGGCGATGACGCAGAAGATCGCGAACACCACCTGTCCATTCACGCCATGGACGATCGCCATGGCCGTGCTGGGAGCCAGCTGGGCACGGTCCTGCGAAAGCGTGAGCTCTCCCGTGACGCGAAGCCCGCCAAGGAGTCCCTGCACGCACACCAGCGCGACGGCGAGCACGGCGAGGTTTCGCACTGCGGCGCGTTGGCCTGAGCGGAAGGCCTGGATCACCAGCGCGATCGAGGTCAAGCCAACCAGCATGCCCGAAAGGCGGTGGGCGTGCTCGTAGAAGACGCCATGGTCGGCCTTCATCGCGGAGAGCGGCAAGAGGATCATGTTGTGGCCAAACGAGTTTGGCCAATCAGGCACCGCCAGTCCCGACTCCTCGCCCGTCACGATCCCACCGGTCACCAGCATGCCAAAGATCAACGCCGCCGAAACCGCCGCGAAGAGCGCCGTCGGGTCCATCCACGCACGCGATCCCTGGCGGGGGGCAGGAACCAGCACTCCGCCGATGGCGCCCAGCACCGCGCATCCCACCAGCATCCCCGCCGCCCACACGCCGAGCATGAGCCATTCCACCTGGCCGTCGGCGTTGCGCGGCGCAAGCGAGCCGACGATCAGGAGGTTGATCACGCCCACCAGCGCACCGGTTCGAGCACCAGCAGACGCAGCGCTGCTCCCGCAGGAGGCGCCAAGCACGACGCTTGCGGCCCCGCCCAACGCCACGCTCACCGCCATCGCCGCAAACAGGGCTTCGCCAATGGCCTGCCCGGGAGCCGTCAGCGCGACATAGCCGCAGGCCCACAACAGTCCCGCCGCTGCGAAGGCTGGCGCAAGCAATCGGCCTGGGGTTGCTGTCGCGTGGGCAACGGCGCGTGATGCGTTGGAGTGGATCTGGGTCGACATGGGGGACCTATGCTAAGGCCCGAGCACCTGCATGGAAGTCGTGCGCATCTACCTGCAACTCTCGAAGGCACGGCTGAGCACGCTCGTCGTGATCACGACCCTCGCCGGTTTCCTGGCCGCCACTCCGAGGGGCCTCGACACGGACTGGCCGCTGCTTGGCTGGACGCTCCTGGGCACCGCGATCGCCGCCGCCAGCGCCGCCATGTGGAACCAGTTCCTGGAGCGCCGGACGGACGCGTCGATGGAGCGCACGGCGGGACGGCCGCTCCCCGCGGGCCGGGTCTCGGTGCTCCATGTGTTCGTCGCCGCGACGCTGCTCTCGTTTGCCAGCTGGGCGATCTTGCTCGCGTGGTCCACGGTGGGCGCCGCCATGCTGGCGCTTGGCACGATTGTGCTCTACGCCGCCGTGTACACGCCGATGAAGCGGCTCTCGACCCTCAACACCATCGTCGGGGCGGTGACTGGCGCCACCCCCCCGCTGATCGGCTGGGTCGCCGCGAGGCACGACGATTTTGGCGGCGGCGGATGGACGCTCGCCGCGCTGCTCTTCGTGTGGCAGCTCCCACATTTCTTCGCGCTCAGCTGGATGTACCGGGACGATTACGCCCGTGGCGGCCTCAAGATGCTTCCGGTGTTTGACCCCGATGGGCGGGTGACGGCACTCGTGTGCCTCAGCACCAGCCTGCTCTTGGTGCCCACCTCGCTCATGGCGACGCTTGAGGGTGTCGCTGGCATCTGGTACGCGCTGGTGGCGACGATCCTGGGACTGTGGCTCAGCTGGGCAGCCCTCCGGTTTGCGCGATGCCGTGACGACGCCAGTGCGCGGCGACTCTTCTTGGCCAGCCTCGTGTACTTGCCTCCAGTCCTGGCGGCACTGGTGCTCGATCGCGGACCCGCGACCGTCGCGGCGGAGTTTCGCGGCAGTGGCATCGCCATCCGCGATGGATGGCCATCGGTGGCGCCATCGGTGGCGCCATCGGTGACGCCGCCGGTGATGCCATCGGCGACGCCGCCAGGGGTGGACGCGCTTCCCGCTCCCCCGGGTGGGCCGTGAGCGAGCGGGCACAGGGTGATGGCACGGCCAGCCGACGAGCCCAGTCGCTGGACTGGCGCGGCGGCGGATGGGTGTTGGCGGCGAGCGGGCTGGTGATCTTGAGCCTCATGGCGTGGGCACTCTCGGGGGTTGTCATGGGAACGCCGCGCATCGGCGATGGGCGACACCCAGAGTCGTACGGCTTTGACTTGGACCTCCCCTCCACGCTCGCACCGCACCTGGCGGCCAGCGGCAATCCGCGTGACTTCCTCCGGCCATTGGATGCCCCTGCGTCGCTTCCGGCAAGCGAGGTGCCCGCCTACAACGAGTCGCACCGGATGCGCGCGGTGGTGCCATCGGACCAAGTCGTCGGCATCGTGCTGGGCAGCGAGGCACGCGCCTGGCCCGTCCCCCTCCTCAATGTGCACGAGGTCGTGCATGACACCGTCGCCGGCATCCCCGTGTGCGTGACCTGGAGCCCGCTCACTCGGAGCGCTGTCGTCATCGATCGGCGCATCAGTGGGCGCGAGCGCCGTTTCGCGCTCTCCGGCCTGTTGTTGGCGGGGAGCATGCTTCTCTACGACACATCCGAGGCGCCCCCTCGCAGCCTGTGGTCGCCGCTGGCGTTTGGTGCCGTGAGTGGACCGGCACAGTCGGCGGGCGAAGCATTCCAGCCACTCCCGGGCGTGGCGCTGTGTTCGTGGGAGACCTGGTCCACGGCACACCCCGAGTCCACGGTTGCCCTCGCGCCTGAATCAGACAAGAAGATGATCAAGGACACGTCCTATGTGCGGTGGTACGCACAGCGCGCGCTTCCCCCTGGCGTTTCCTCGGACGATCCGATGGCATGGAAAGCCCCAATCCTTGCCTACCGGGGCGCGGGCCACGCCGACGCACCATGGCTGGTCCAGTCATTGCCGGCCGGCACCGGGGCGGCGGGCTTCACGCGCGAAGTGCCGTTGACGATTGACCTCGATCTTGACGCCTTGGTGGGGGCCAGTGGTGCTCTCCTCGCCGGCGATGCCGCAGCGTGGCAGACCGTGCCTGCTTGCCGCGGCGCCTGGGAGGTCTTTCACCCCGTCGCCAGCCAGAGCGTGAGGTAGAGCACGATCCAGGCGGCATCGAGGAAGTGCCAGTACATCGACACCATCACGAGGCCGCGCTCGGCGCCGGCTGAGTACCAACCCTTTCCGGCCCGGTGCGTGACGATGGCCAGCGGCACCAAGCCTCCGACGACATGCGCGGCGTGGAGTCCGGTCATCACGAAGAAGGTCCACCCGTAGAGATTGGCGGTCGCGGCGGCGAGCACGGCGCGAAGGCCGCTGGCATCAGGGGCCATTGCCGTGGCCATCTGCCACCAGGCGATCAGTTGCGTCACCAGGAATCCCAGGCCAAGAACGAGCGAGACCTTGAGCGATCGGGCGACGCGGTCAGGCCGACCCGCCTGGCGAGCGCACCTCACCGCCCCGTGCAGCACGACCCCCGACGCGATGAGCAGCGCCGTGCTGGCCAAGAGCATCCTTGGCAATCCCGGTGAGCCAAACGGAACGAATCGTTCTCCCCGCGACGAGAGGTCGAAGCGCACGACCACGAACGCCATGATTGCCGCAGCGAAAAGGATCGCCAAGGTCAGGATGAGGAGCCACATCCCCAGGACGCTGGCCCGCTGGCGAGAAAGTTCTCCGCTGAATGGGTCGCGCTCCTCGCCCGCGGGGTCGAGGAGCAGCCGGCCGAGGATCGTGCGGCGGTTCACTCGCCCGTGATCTGCTTGTGCGCGGCGATCGGCGCGTCGGGAGCGTCCTTGTCCAGCACGGCCTGCGCCGCCGGCGGATTCCCGAGGAACTGGGTCGGTCGGTACTGCGCCGTGTCCATGAGGCAAAACGCCATCATGAGCGCCACGAAGAGCGTGCACCCGACAAACACCAGCAGGTTGAACGGCCGGTCCCAGACCAGGTGCATGAAGAATGCGCCAACCAGCGACGCCTTGACGAAGGCGATGCCCAGCGCGATCCAGATGTTGAGGTCTTCGGCGTCGATGGAATGGAAGAAAAGCGTGGCGCCCGTCAGCGCGAGCAGGGCGAACGCCGTCGCGAAGAGGATCTTCGGGTTGACGACGTGGCCGACGTGCTCGTGGCCGTCGCCGCCCTGGTGGGCATCCGCTGTGGCGTGTGCGTGGTCGTGGCTCATGGCTAGTCGATGAGATAGAAGAGCGGGAAGAGGAAGATCCAGACAAGGTCGACGATGTGCCAGTAGAGGCCCACCAAGTCGACCGGGGTGTAGTAGCTGGCGTTGAAGTGACCCTTCATCCCGCGCCAGATCAGCCACGAGATGACGAAGATGCCGATCACGACGTGGATGCCGTGGAGCCCGGTCATCGCGTAGTAGATCGCGAAGAACAAGTGCGTGTTGGGCGGCATCTGGGCATCAGCCAGGTGCATCTCGGGCTCGTCGGCGGCGATTTCGTCGCCGTGCGCCACCGTCGATGGCTCAGCCACGGCAAAGCTGACGTTCGAGGGTCCGGTCGCGGCTGGTGCGATGGCGGATGCCTCCGACGCGGGGCCGGCCACAGCCAGCTGGAACGCCTTCACTGGCGTCTGTGAAGGCTCGCCGGTGGCGGTCACGGCCGGCATTGAGGGCTGCGGTTCTCCTGGGGCATGCGCGCCAAGCTCGACCGTCAGCTCCTCGCCCGCACGGTCATGGGGCGGCACGTAGAAGGTGGGGCCCCACACGAGATGCTCGTGGATCTTGTGGGTGTACTCGAAGTACTTGATGATCATGAACCCGAAGGCGCCGGCCAGCGTCAGCCACAGGCACGCCAGCATCGGCCCCTTCTTGCTCGTCTGCGCGAAGTAGACCGCCATCGCCATCGTGAGGCTGGAGAGGATCAGCACACAGGTGTTGATGCCTCCCATCTGGGTGTCCAGGTACAGGCTGGCGTACTTGAACACCTCCGGGAACCGCGCGCGGAGCACGGCGTAGGCCACGAACAGCCCGCCGAAGAAGAGCACTTCCGTGGCCAGGAAGAGCCACATGCCCAGCTTGGCCGAGTCGAACTGCTGGCCCATCGACTCAAAATGGTGGGCCTGCATCGGATGGTGGGCATGGGTGTGCCCGCCATCGTTGGCGTGACCCTGAGCGGCGTCGTGATTGGAGGCGGTGGTGCCCATGGTGCTTGGGTTCAGTGTGCTCAAGGTGGGCCTCACATGTGCATGTGGCCGCGTTCAGCCTCGGCCTTGGCAATCTCAGGGTCGGCGGAACGGTCGACGTAGTACCCCTGCTGCTTCGGGTCCCACTTGACGACCGAGAAGTCGTAGCAGTCGCCCACGGCGGGCGTCTCGTCAAAGTTGAAGTGCGGCGGCGGCGAGGCGCACTGCCACTCCAGGCTCCGACCCCCCCATGGGTTGGCGGGCGCCTTTCGGCCGTGGAAGAGCGAGTGGAGCAGGTAGCCGGCCGTCATGAAGAAGCCGGTGGCCATGATGTACGAGCCGATGGTGGAGACCACGTGGTAGGTCTGGAACTCGGCTGCGTAGTCGTAGTAGCGACGCGGCATCCCCTGGCTGCCCAGCATGAACTGGGTGAAGAATGTGACATTGAAGCCGACGAACACGAAGCCGCAGGCGATCATGCCCAGCTTCTCGTCGTACATGCGGCCCGTGATCTTGGGCCACCAGTGATGCAACCCGCCGACCATCGCGATCAGCGCCGAGCCCATCATGACATAGTGGAAGTGGGCCACGACGAAGTAGGTGTCATGGAGGTGGACATCGGTCGACAGCGTGGCCAGGTGCATGCCCGTCAGGCCGCCGATGGTGAACAGGAAGAGGAACGCCAGCGCGTACAGCATCGGCGTGTTGAGGCTGATCGTCCCCTTGTAGAGCGTGGAGAGCCAGTTGAAGATCTTGACCGCCGAGGGGATGCCCACCGAGAACGAGATGAACGAAAACATCACGTTCATGAGCCCGGACTGGCCGCTGAGGAACATGTGGTGGCCCCACACGAGGAACGAGAACATCGCAATCGCGATCGACGAGAAGGCGATGAACTTGTAGCCAAAGATGTGCCGGTGCGAATGCACCGCAATCAGCTCCGAGATGATGCCCATGGCCGGCACGATCATGATGTAGACGGCCGGGTGGCTGTAGAACCAGAAGAAGTGCTGGAAGAGCACCGGGTCGCCGCCCATGTCCGGGTTGAAGATGCCGATGTTCAGCGAACGCTCCACCACGAGGAGGGCCAGGGTGATGGCTAGCACCGGCGTCGCCAAGACCTGCATGAGCGCCGTGGCGTAGAGCGCCCACAGGAAGAGCGGCATCCGGAACCAGGTCATGCCCGGTGGACGCAGCTTGTGGATCGTGACGATGAAGTTCATCCCCGTGAAGATGCTTGAGAAGCCCAGGATGAACACACCCACCACGACCGGGATGACGCCGCCCGCCGTGGTGGTGGTCGAGTACGGGGTGTAGAAGGTCCAGCCGGTGTCGAAGCCGCCCATGAGCAGGGAGGTCACGGCCAGCACGGCGCCAGCGATCCACAGGTAGTACGAGAAAAGGTTGAGCCTGGGGAAGGCCACGTCCTTGGCGCCCAGCATGATGGGGAGGATGAAGTTGCCCAGCGCCGCCGGGATGCTGGGGATGATCACCAGGAACACCATGATCGCGCCGTGGAGCGTGAACCACTGGTTGTAGGTCTCGGCGCTGTCGGTGATCGTCGGCCCGGGGGTCAGGAGCTCCGTGCGCACCAAGAGCGCAAAGATGCCGCCCACCAGGAACGACACGAGGACGCTCACCGTGTACATCACGCCGATGCGCTTGTGGTCCAGCGTGAGGATCCACGAGAGGAACCCTCGCGAGCAGTTCAGGTAGTTCTCGTCGGCCGTGTGGCCGCCGTGCGGGGCGGCAGCGGGCGATGCTGTGGAAATCGTGCTCATGGTCTGTCGTCTCTTGGAGTCACTTCTCTCGGGCGAGCCTTACTTGGCGATTGGCTTCCCCTTGGCATCAAACTGGTCGAGGGACTTCATCATGCCGATGATGGCCTCCGCGCCTCGCTGGTTCACCTGGCCCTTGAAGGTGGGCATCACATTGCCAAATGGCGCCACGACATGCTTGCCGGGGTTCCAGATGCTGTCCTCGATGTAGGCCTCGGGAGTCTCAAACTCCTTGCCGGGGCCGATGATGTCCTTGTAGCCCTTGCCATCGGTGAACTTCCCATCGCTCCCGGCGCCGCCGTTCACGCGGTCCCAGAGCCCCTTCCAGGTGGGCCCGATGCCGGGCGTTCCGTCCAGGGAGTGGCACTGCGCACAGCGCGCGTAGAGCTTGGGACCGGCGATGCTGGACAACTCGGAGTCAGGGACCTCGTCCAGCCAGTTGGCTTGCTTGGTGACCCAGTTGTCAAAATCTTCCTGGACCAGCACGTAGACCTTGCGGTTCATGTTGCTGTGGCCGGTGCCGCAGTACTCGGCGCACCGCAGGGCGTGGGCGGCATCGACATCGAGGCCGGTGGGGAAGTCGCACTGGAACCAGATGTTGGTGGTCCGGCCGGGAACGCAGTCCTTCTTGACGCGGAAGGCCGGGATGTAGCACGAGTGCAGGACATCGCTGGCGCGGAGGATCAGGCGGACGGGTCGCCCGGCCGGCACGTAGAGGTCCTCGCTCTGCGCCCCGTTGGGGTACTTGAAGTTCCACGCCCACTTCATCGCCGTGACATTGACATCAAAGCTGTTCTTCGGGACGGTCTGCATGTCAAGGTACCCCTTGAAACCGAACCAGAAGAAAGCCATCGAGAGGATGCCGGGGATGATGGTCCAGGTCAGTTCCAGTCCCGTGTGGTGGACCGGGCCGCCCATGCGGATCGCGTCGCCCGGCTTCGCGCGGAACTTCACGACGAAGATGACCATCAGCACCGTAACCAGGAGCAAGAAGAACCCGCAGACCCAGTTGATGAAGTCCATCGTGAAATCGACGTCACCGGCCACGGTCGACGCCCCAACGGGCATCCAGAATCCGGCTGGCGACGGGGCGCTCTCGGCGGGCGCTGCGGCGGCCAGCGTGGCGAGCATCGTGGGAATGGAGTCAAGCATCGTCATGGGGAAACCTGGTGGTTCAAGCGTGAATCGTGGTGGTGGGTGTCGTGGTGCTGCCCGCACCGGCGGACCCGCTCGCCTTCGGTGGGGCAAGCCGCCGTGCGCGCCGCTCGCGGACCACAAAGCCGGCGATGCCGGTGCCGAGCACGACGACTGCAGCGAGCCCGCCCAGCTGCATGAGTCGGAAGGCGCCGAGGACATAGCCGCCGTCGCTGGCGGAATACTGG
Organism: Planctomycetia bacterium; assembly: GCA_005776885.1. GTDB lineage: Bacteria > Planctomycetota > Phycisphaerae > Phycisphaerales > SM1A02 > SXOD01. The sequence continues at coordinate 53,831 of SXOD01000020.1, read as the reverse complement.
TGGCACCAGAGGATGAATCGATCCAGCGGCGTGCCGATGGTTCCCTGCGAACCCTCAAGCAAGGCCATGCGCAGCGTGGCCGGCTCGTACTTGACGCCGTAGAGGTAGCGGACAACCGTGCCGTCGGGCGCAAGCACAGCGACCATCGCCGGGTGCGAATACTCCCCGTCCGGGAGTCGCTTGTACTGGAAGCCAACCGCGTCAGCGAGCGCCTTGGTGTCCTCGGCGCTCCCGGTCAGGAAGTGCCAGCCGCGCTCGCTCCCCGCCCGCTCGTACTGCGCCAAGTAGCCCAGCTTCTTGGCGTGCGCCAGTTCCGTCCCCTCGTCGGGGTTCACCGAGATGCTCACGACATCAAACTCGGTGCCCGCGGTCCAGTCCACGCCCTCCAGCCCTCGAACCAGCTCGTTGAGCACGAGGCTGCAGAGCATGGGGCACCGGTTGTATCCAAAGTGAAGTAGCACGGGCCGGCCGGAGGCGAGGATCTCGCGCATCGTGACCTGCTTGCCCGAGTCGTGCGTGAGCGACACATCCAGCGGCACCACCTCGCCCAGGTGCTCGACGATGTCCACTCCCTGGACTTCGGTGGGCATGGCGGTGGACAGTTCCGCCAGCTCGCCAATCCCGTAGGCGGGACCGACATCGCCGCCCTGTGCATGCACCATCGACGCGCAGGCAAGGCACATCGCAGCCGCGGCGGCGAGCGATGCGAGGGTCATCTGTGGGAAGCGGAGTGACACGGGTGGAATCAGTGGGATGGAGCTTGGTTCTTCGAGGCGATGTGCGGCGCGGGAACGGCCGAAACGGTCTTCGCCGTGGCGCTCTCGGCGACGATGAGCTCCATGGCCTTGGCGACCGGGATGCGGATCTTCTTCACGGGCTTGCCATCGACTTCGGTGGTCATGGTGCCGTAACTGGTCAGCAAGGCGGCCTGCGCGGCCTTCAGGTCAACCAGCTCCTGGAAGGCTGGGTCCACCACTCGCGCCTCGACCCCGGACCGGTCGATGTTGAAGTAGGCGGCGGCAACCGCGGCAATCGTGATGACGGTGCCGAGCACGAAGACGACGGAAGCCACCCAGGTCTGGGTTGGTTCCGGGTCGTCGTGGACCTCGAGGTGGGCGTCAGTGGCGTGACCGTGAGACATGGTGGGTTCCGTGTGGGATCAGAAGTTTTCGAACGCGATGCTCTCGGCCATGCGGGGATCGCGGCGGCAGGTCAGCCCGACTCGCGCAAGGCGCTTCGCGGCGCTGCCGATGCAGATGGCGAACATGCCAAACAGCATGAGGTAGATCGCAGGATTGCCAAGGCCGGTGGTCGCGCCGGCGTGGGCTGCGGCGAAGGCGTTCCAGGTGTCGAAGGTGCCGATGTCGGAGGGGATGACCGGCACCACCAGGTACCACACATCCAGCCACCCAAACGCCAGCATCCAGATGCCGCCGATGAGGAGCAGCGTCGGCCAGCGCTTCACCCACCTGGAGATGAGGAAGACAAACGGGATGACAAAGTGGCCAAAGAGGAGCGCGGCGCTGACCCACGCCCACGCGCCGACCTGCCGGGCGGCGAACCAGGTGGTCTCTTCGGGGATGTTGCCGTACCAGATCAGCATGTACTGGCTGAAGGCGATGTAGGCCCAGAAGACGACGCCGAAGGCAAAGATGAACTTGCCGATGTCATGCATGTGCTCCGCAGTGACGACCCCATTGAGGAAGCCCAGGTGCTTGAGCCTCAGGAGCGTGACGGCGATCGCGGAAAAGCCGATCGTGCAGCAGACGCAGAAGAAGTAGACGCCGAACATCGTGCTGAACCAAGCCGGGTTCAGTGACATCGCCCAGTCGAACGCGGCGAACGTGGTGGTGACGCCAAAGAGGATGATGGCGGGACCGGCCCACTTGCGCATCGACCTGGTGTCCGCCTCGGACCCGGTGGAATCCTGGTGGACGCTCCGGCCAAAGTAGAAGTTGGCCAGCAACGCCCAGATGGCGAAGTAGGCCAGGTTCCGGATCATGAAGAAGTCCGGGTTCAGGTACGCCGACTTCTTCGCCACGAGTTCCGCCTCGGCTGGGTCATGCGCGGCCAGGTGCTCGAGGTTGGCCCACGGCCAGAGGAGGTCCAGGCCCGGACCGTGCCCCTCGGCGTGGGACCGACCGTTCCACCAGAGCCACACGATCGGGAGCGCCAGCACCCAGAGCCATCGCAGGTTCGCGCCGTGCGCTTCCGCGACGCGCCGAACCGCGGGGCTCCAGCCCGCCTTGGTCAGGTGCTGGATCATCGTGAACACCAATGCGCCCAGCGCGAGCGCCAGGACGAACATGAAGTTCACCAGGTAGATCTTCGCGAACTGATTGGGGTCGCCCTGCTTCCAGCCGACGTACAGGCCAACGCCAAGCGCAATGACGCCTGCGGCGAAGATCGCACGGGCGAAGGTGGCAATCCGGCCATCGTCAACGATGGCGCTCTGCGGGAGCTCGGGGGCTGCAGCGTGGTGGTCGTGGCCGCTCATTGGATCTTGCTCCGCTCGGTGGGAGGAACGTCCTGCAGGGATGCGTCGAATGCGCGTTGCAGCGACTTGACGTAGGCCGCGATCGCCCAACGGTCTTCGGTCGGGATCTGCGCCGAGTACGACGCCATGTTGCGGATGCCGTTGGTGATCGTGCCGTAGATCTGGCCGATGGGCTGCCCCGACACCGTGGCGTCGTGCAGGCTCTTGGCCGGCACCCAGACGGTCCCCTGCACGGGGCCGTTGGCATTGGCCACCAGCGCCATCGCGCGCTGGTTCACCATGCCGTTGCCCTCGCCAGCCTGGCCGTGGCACGGTGTGCAGTAGATGGTGAACCGCTCCTGTCCGCGCACGAGGAGGTCCATCGACATCGTCATGCCATTGGGGAGCGTGGCGGCCCACTCGCTGCCGACGAATCCGCCGTAGAGGTGGGTGTCGCCAAACGACTCGCCCCGCGCGACGGTTCCCTCGATGAGGGGCCGCATCGACCGGCCGTCGGCAAAGAGGTCGTTGGTCGACTGGGCCTTGAACTTCTTCTGCAGGTCCATGTCCAGGAACATGGTGACCGGACGCTTGTCGACTGGCTCGCTGCGCGACCACGCCACCACGAGCGGCGGGACAGCCGCGGCGAGGGTGCCGAGCAGGGCCATGTAGATGAGGATGCGCGGGATCGATGGCATGTCAGTCCTCCACCGCTTCGACATGGGTGGCCCCGAGCGACTTCAGGAAGTCCTCGGTCTTGGATCGGATGAATCGGGAGTCGCGGGCCTCGATGACGATGAAGAACCGGTCGTCCGAGGCACGCAGGAACCGCTTCTTCGCCAGGAGCGGGTGATTCCAGCGCGGCAGGCCGTTGAAGAGGAGCATCACGCCGGCGGTGGTGAGTGCGCTCAGCAGGATCGTGAGCTCGAACATCACGGGGACGAACGCGGGAATGGAGAGGAGGGGCTTGCCGCTGATGAGGAAGGGGTAACCGGTGACCCACACGATGGCCCAGAAGGACCACTCGGCACCCGTGCCGTTGGTGAATGCCTGCAGCAGGAAGCCAACCGAGCAGCCAGTCAGGCCGGCGAAGAAGACGATCACCGGGATGATGGTCCGCTTGACGCCCATCTGCTTGTCGAGCCCGTGCACGGGGAACGGCACGTGGCAGTCCCAGTGGCGGTAGCCCGCGTCGCGGACTCTCCCGGCCGCCTCAAAGATGGCGGCGGGCGTCTTGAACTCCGCCATCAATCCCCAGAGGCGGCTGGTGGAGCCGTCGTGGGCCTTGGTGGCTGTTGGGCGTTCGATGGTGAGGGTCGACACTGTGTTTCCTTGGCGTCCTGGGGGATGGCTGGTCGGCGATGGCGGTCAGTTCAGCGGGTGCGGTCAATGATGCGCGTGCGGGTCGGCCTGCGGCATGACGGCCTTCACCTCGGCGATGGCGATCATCGGGAGGTAGCGGCAGAACAGCAGGAAGAGCGTGGCAAACAGGCCGATGGCGCCGAGCATCGTGCCGATGTCGACCCAGGTCGGGAAGAAGGCGTCCCAGCTGCTGGGCAGGAAGTCGTTGGCCAGGCTGGAGACGATGATGACGAAGCGCTCGAACCACATGCCGATGTTCACGACGATCGACAGCGCGAACATCAGCGGGATGCTGGTCCGGATCGCCTTGAACCAGAAGAGCTGCGGCGTGATCACGTTGGATCCCACCATGATGAAGTAGGCCCACCAGTACTGGCCGAAGGCCCGGTTGAGGAAGGCGAACTTCTCGTAGAGGGCGCCTGAGTACCACGCGATGAAGAACTCCATCGAATAGGCGTAGCCCACGATGCATCCCGTCACCAGGATGATCTTGTTCATGTTGTCCAGGTGGCGCAGCGTGATCAGGTTCTTGAGCCCGAAGAGCTCGCGCGCCGGGACAGCCAGCGTCACCACCATCGCGAAGCCGGAGAAGATCGCGCCCGCGACGAAGTACGGCGGGAAGATCGTGGTGTGCCAGCCTGGGAGCTGGCTGACGGCGAAGTCAAACGACACGACCGAGTGCACCGAGAGCACCAGCGGCGTGGCCAGCGCAGCCAGGAGGAGGTAGGCCACCTCGTAGCGGTGCCAGTGGCGCATGCTGCCGCGCCAACCCAGGGCGAAGAAGCCGTAGGCGAACTGCTTCACCTTGCCCACGGCGCGATCGCGCATCGTGGCCAGGTCGGGGATGAGGCCGATGTACCAGAAGACCAGCGAGACGGTGAAGTAGGTGCTCACCGCGAAGACGTCCCACAGGAGCGGGCTGCGGAACTGCGGCCACATGTCCATCTGGTTGGGGATGGGGAAGAGCCAGTATGCAAACCACACGCGGCCCACGTGGATGCCGGGGAAGAGGCCTGCGCAGATGACGGCGAAGATCGTCATCGCCTCCGCGAATCGGTTGATGCCCGTGCGCCACTTCTGCCGGAAGAGGAACAGGATGGCCGAGATCAGCGTTCCGGCATGGCCGATGCCGACCCACCACACGAAGTTGGTGATGTCGAAGGCCCACATGACGGGGTTGTTGAGTCCCCAGACGCCCACACCCGTCACGATGAGGTAGAGGACGCAGACGCCGAGCAATCCCACGAACGACAGGGCAATCGAGAAAGCGACCCACCAGGCCAACGGGGCCTTGGGGGCTTCGTTCACGCGGCAGACGCCGTGCGTGACGTCGTGGAAGTCGCGACAGCCCAGGACGAGCGGCGCGCGGCCGCTGATCGGGTCAATGGTGTTGTCCACCTCGATGAAGCCGGGGTCCTGCCGGCCGATGGCGCTGCTGGCGGTGGTCATGCGTGGGTCTCGTGGTCGTGGCCGTCGTGGCTGTGGTCGTGGCCGGCGTGCGGGTCATCCTCGCGAGGCAAGGCCGGGTTGGTGACCTTGGCCAGGTAGCGCAGGCGGGTCTTCGTGTTCAGTTCCTCGAGCATCTGGTAGGAGCGTCCCTGGCTGAACAGCTTGGCGACCTGGCTGTTGGCGTCGTTGAGGTCGCCAAAGACGATGGCGCCCGCCGGGCAAGCCTGCTGGCAGGCGGTGACGATCGCGCCGTCGGGAATCGAGAAGTTGGCCGTGCCGGCTTTCTCGCCACCCTTCTGCGCCCACCGGTTCTTGAAGTCGATCTTGGCTTCCTGGATGCGCTGCGTGCAGAAGGTGCACTTTTCCATGACGCCGCGCGAACGCACGGTGACATCGGGATTGAACTGCATCTGCCGGAAGAGGTCCGGGCCCTCGTCACGGTTGAGCGTGTAGTAGCGCTCGTAGTAGCCCAGGTCGGTCTTGAGGAATCCCTCCTCGCGCTCGGGCCGCTTCGCGTTGTAGTCGAAGAAGTTGAATCGACGGACCTTGTACGGGCAGTTGTTGGAGCAGTACCGCGTGCCGATGCAGCGGTTGTAGACCATCACGTTGAGGCCGTCCTTGTCGTGGACGGTCGCCGCGACGGGGCACACCTGCTCGCACGGCGCGTTTTCGCAGTGCTGGCACGCCACGGGCTGGATGCGATAGTCGACGGGGCTGCTCGGGTCGCTTCCCTTGAAGTAGCGGTCGAGGCGAATCCACGACATCTCGCGTCCGCGCAGGACCATCGACTTGCCGACGACGGGGATGTTGTTCTCCGACTGGCACGCGGTGACGCACGCGCTGCAGCCGGTGCAGGTGTTGAGGTCCACCGACATCGCCCAGCGGAACTGCGCACCGTCCAGGTTGGACTCTTCCCACAGGCTCAGTCGATGCACCACGTGCGTGCGGTGCTTGGCGAAGTCCGGGTGGAGCCGATACTCCTCCAGCGTGCCTTCGCGCACCAGCGTGGGGAGTCGATCCTGGATGCCCTGCAGCGGAACCTCGGGCATGATCGCCTCGGCGATGCCCTTGTCCTGCGTGTTGGCGATGGGGTAGGTCCGGCCGGTGGGCTGGAACGTGGCGGCCTGGAGGTCGGCGCCACCTTCGCGGAGCGAGAAGGAATCGCATCCCGCACCGTCGGCGATGCGGCCGGCGACCGCGCCGCGGCCGTAGCCGAGAGCGAGTGAGGCCGATCCCTCGGCATGGCCGGGGAGGACGAAGACTGCGGCGTCGACGCTGCGGCCATCGACCGTCACCGTGACGACGCTGCCGTGCCTGACACCCATCGACTTCGCGGTCGCTGGAGCGAGGTTGAGCGTGTTGTCCCAGGTGACCTTGGTGACCGCATCCGGCAACTCCTGCAACCAGGCGTTGTTGGACCATCGGCCCGCGAGGACCTTGCTGTCGGTGAAGAGCACGAGCTCGATGCCCTGCCCGGTCGCGGCCTTGTGGCTCAGTGCCATGGAGGCCACGGCCCCGGCGTTGACGGTCGGGGCGGAAGTGCTGTAACTGGAGCCCATGGCTCCGGACTCGAGTGCGGCGCGCCAGGAGGCTTCAAACGCGGAGCCGCTGGACGCCACGCGCTTGGCATGCACCTCTCGCACCACGTCGTAGCCGGCGCGAGTCGTGGCCTTCTCATCGGCCAGCATCGCGAGCAGCTCGATTTCCGACAGGCCGCCGGCGTTCGGCTCGATGAGCGGAAGGATGAGCGGCTGCTGCAGGAGGATCGTGCCGTCGGCCGCCACCGAATCGCCCCAGCACTCCAACGAGTGCGCGGCGGGAATGCTCCAGTGGCACGAAGTGAGCGCGCCGGTCTCGTCGAGCTTCTCGGCAAGTCGAACCACGTGCTTGGCCTTGGCCATCGCATCACCGAAGGCCAGCTCCGGCGGGGCGTCGTAGGCCGGGTTGGCGCCGCAGATGACCAGCGTCTCGATCGAGCCCGCGTTCAGTGCAGCGGTCAGCGCGGCAATGCTGTCGACGCATGAGGACGGGCCCGTCGCGGGCGCATAGGTGACGGTCCGTCCAGCCGCACCGATCCGCTCGTTGACCAGCGCGACCAGCGCGTGCACCGCGGCGGGTTGGGCAGGACCGGCCACCACGGCACACTTGCCCTTGGCGGCTTGGACGTCCTTCACGGCCGCGGCCAGCACGGCCTCGGCATGGGAGTCGAGCTTGGCGCCGCTTCCCAATCCGGCCAGCGCGTTGCGGACGTTGAGGTCGCCGCCGTCGACCCCCAGTCGCTTGGCGAACTCTGCCACCACATTGGCGATCTCGCTCGAGCGCATCGCCACGCGCTCGTCGGCGTTCATGCCGGTGACGCTGAGTCGACTCTCGAACGAGTAGAGGCGGGACAGTTCCTGGTGCGCTGCGCCCTCCCCGTTCACGCGGCGGGTGGAGGCCCATGCTGCGGTCACTCGGGGTGCATCGGCGCCATCCATCAGGACGTCGGCGTCAAACGCGACGACGATCTTTGCCTCATCCAACTTCAGGAAAGGCCGCTTGGCACTGCCAAAGGCTGCCGCGGTGCCGGCCCGCTCGGCGTCGCCGTGACGCGGCGTCCACTCGTGCATGGAAGCCTTGGGAAAGCTCTTGGCGATCGCCTGCCGCATCGCGACGCGGGAGGGGCTCGCGGTCGGCTCAAGGAGGAACGCCAATCCGGCACCCTGCGTCCCGCGGAGCCTGCCAATCTCGTTTGCCGCAAAGGCCTGGAACTCGGGCACGCTGGATTCGTGACCCTCGTGAAGCACGACGCGGAGCCGGTCCGGGTCGTAGAGATCAAGCACCGTTCCTTGGACGCCGGCGCTCGTGCCGCCGGTCGCGCCGGCAACGCTGCCATTGCCGTCCACCTTGATCGGCCGGCCATCCAGGCTCTTGGCGAGGATCGGCGTGCCCACGCCGTCGATCTCCACACACGTGGCGTAGCGAACCGCCTGCCCGGGCATGCGGGTGGCCGGTCGGCTGGCATACGGGGCGATCTTCTGCTCAGGCCATCGGCGGCATCCGGTGATCGCCAAGCCGGCCAGGGCGAAACTGGCGCCCATGACGCGGATGAATTGTCGACGTTCCTCGTGGCTGGCCGTGTCGGCGCCCTCGGGGAACTCGCGCTGCACGAGCGCGGCGAACTCAGGTGTTCCCTCGAACTCGGCGACGCTGCGCCAGAGCGTCTTCCCCTTGGGGGCAACGCTCGCGCTGGTCGTCTCGGCCTTCGACTGGCAGGTGGGCGGGGTCTGCATCGCTTCGTGGTACCTGTGCTGGTCGGCCGCGGGGCGGCCAGTGTCTGTCTCGGTCGTGCTTGTCTGGGATGCTCAGTCCCGTCCGTCGCGATCAGCGATGGCAGGTCGAGCAGTTCTCGCTGGGGTTGAGGTGGTACTGCCGGACGAGGGCGTCGCGGTCGGCATCCGTGAGGCTGGCCGCAGCGTCCCACCCGAGGTTGAAGACCTCACTGACGGGGCGAATGCGATCGATCGGGTCGCGGTGGCACTCCAGGCACCACCCCATGCTCAGCGGCGCAGCGCGCTGCACCACTTCCATCTGGTCGACGCGTCCGTGGCACTCCACGCACGAAACGCCGCGATTCACGTGGGCGCTGTGGTCGAAGTAGGCGTAATCGCCAACCTTGTTCACCCGCGTCCACTCGATCGGCATGCCCGACTCGTAGGAAGCTCGGACGGGCTCCAGCTTGAGCGACTCCTTGCGGATCTGCGTATGGCAGTTCATGCACGTCTGCGTCGGCGGGACGGAGGCTTGCGGGGATGACTCGACCGTGTTGTGGCAGTACCGGCAATCCAGGCCAAGCTCCCCGACGTGGAGCGCGTGGGAGTACGGCACGGGTTGCGTCGGCTGGTACCCCACGTCAAGCGTCTTCGGGCTGAGCCCGTAGGCCACCACGAAAGCCATGTAGATCGGCGCGGTGGCCCCCACGATGAGGATCAGGGGCAGGACGAGATTGGTCCAACGAGGGAAGAGGAATCTGCTCACGGGTGGCGGCCCTGCGACATTGTGCATTTTTTCACAATCTCGAACTCAGGATCGTAGTGTCCTGAGTTCCGGTCGGTCAAGCAGGCGATAACCTTTCAACAATGCGTGTCAGAGACTCACTCGCGTTCGGAGCCGCCCAGGTGGAAGATCGGCTCTCTCGCGACGATGCGTTTCGGCGATTGGCTGCGCTCGCAGCGGCCGAAGATCCGGCCCTCGATCAATCGGCGGTCAAGGGAGCTCTCCTCGCCCGCGAGGCACAAGGAGGGACCATCGTGGCCGATGGGTTGGCCATTCCGCACGCCATCCTCCCAAAGGCGACCAAGTTTCAGGTCCTACCGCTACTCGTGAAGTCCGGAATCGAATGGGATGGACCTCATAGTCCTATAACACTAGTGATATGCATTATAGGACCTTCGACACAGCCATGGAATCATGTGCAACTGCTCGCGAGGTTGGCCAGGATCCTCCGCGACCCCGCAAGCGCTGCCCGCCTCCGGGGATCGATCGATTCCGCGAGCCTCGAGGCCGCACTTCGGGAGGAGGACCAGCGCCATGACTGACCCTGCTCCAAGCGCCGGACTTTCGGGCTCCTCGCAGCAACTCCTGATCGGGATCGCCCGGTCCGAGTCCGGATTTGAACAACTGGTCAATGTGTTCCTCGATGCCGGCGTGCCGGGGGGCACCGTCATAGAGAGTCGGGGCCTCGCGTCGATCCTCCGTGAAGAACTCCCGATCTTCTCCGGGCTCGCTGCATTGCTTCCCGCCGCGAGCGGCAGTCGAGTGCTGCTCGCGATCGCCCCCGCGGCGGCCGCCGACACGGCGTTGCGATTCGCTCGTCAGCTCCCGGCGTCCGACCGCCCGATCATCGCGGCACTCCCGCTCGCCGGATCGGTCCTCCCCGGTGACTGACACCGTGACCCATACCGCTGCCACGCCAGCCAGCCCCCTCCTGCTCGCCCTTCTGGCCACGATCGTGGGAGTGCTGGCGCTGGCCACCATCAGCACGCGCTTTCGACGGTGGCGCCGTCGGCCGGCCGTCGCCGCCCTTGCCTCATCCGGCGTCATTCCCCTGGCCCTTGGCGCAGCGGCCGGACCGGAGAGCCTGTCCATGGTCGACTCGGACACAGCCACAAAACTGGAACCCCTCTTCGTGATCGGGTGTGCGTGGGTGGCCCTCATCGTGGGAATGCAGGCCCGTCCCCTGCTCTTGCGCAGGGTGCCCGGCGTGCTCTGGCGGCTGGTGTGGATCGATTTGGTCGTCGCCGCGTTGCTCGCGCTGTTGGCCACCGTCATCCTCGCCCGCACAGGCGTCGCGGCTGGACCAAGTGCGCTGCTCCTGGGCGGCGTCACGATCTTCGTGGCCCTGTCCGGGTGGAATCCAGAGACCCGGTCGCTCCGCGTTCGATTTGAGGTGGCGTCGGGTCGACTCGCCACGATCGTGCAGGCCGGGAGCGGCCTGGCGGCTCTCCTCGGCCTCGCGATCGCCAGCGTGGCCGCATCCTGGCAGGAACCGGTGGGCCTGGCGCGTGCGCTGGTGGCAGCGGCCGCCATCGTCGGTGCGGGCTGGGTGGTGATGGCCGACCGAGTCCCGGATTCCGCCATGGCGACACGCCGGATGGTGGTCCTCATCGGCATGATGGCATTTGCCGCTGGCGCGGCTGGCATCGTCGGGATCGGGCCGATGCTGCTGGCACTGCTCGTCGGCGCGGCAGTGGCCAACGTTCGAGGCGCACTGCTCTCCATCGAATCCGTCGCACAAAAGCTGGAGCCGCTCGCGGCGTGGCTGGTCCAACTGGGAGCGGGGTTCTACGGGGCCTCCGGGCATTCCATGTGGTGGCTCCTCTTGCCGATGGCGTTCGCGGCAACCCGACTGGTGCTGAAGCCCGCGCTCTTGCGTGACGCCCTTCGCCACGAAGGAACCTCCGTTGATCTTGCCAGCCCACTCATGCACGCCACGTCACGGCAGGCACCGCTCGCCGTGGCGCTGGCCCTCAACTTTGCGCTGTTCACTCCATCGCCGCTGGCGCGAGGCCTCCTGCTGGCCGTGGCCCTGACGGCGCCGTTCGTGTCGATCGCGCCACTGGCCATTGCGAACATTCGGCGCATGGCGTGGCGGAGGGTTCCCGGTTGAGCGGACGCGAAGGCAATCCTGCGTTCGCGATCACAAAGGCCGCGGTGCGCGGTCCACACATGCTGGCGCTGGCCATGCTGATGTTGACGATTGCCGGTGCTGCCGTGCGGTGGGGCAGCGTCGGGGACGTGCCCGAGTCGGCACTGGGGCCCTTCATGCTTGGGTGGCTCCTGCTCAGCGGGTGGGTCGCGGGCCGACTCGCGGAGTGTGCGTCACTCCCGCGAGTCACCGGCTACCTGTTGGTGGGACTCGCCGCCGGCCCAGGACTTGCGGCGCTCGCCCACTTCCCGGTCACGATCCTTGATGATCGTGCCCTCTCAAGCGTGGCACTGGTCGACGACGCCGCCATCGCGTTGATCGGCCTGCTGGCCGGCAGTGAGCTCCGCGCCAGCGTGTTGCGACCTCACCTCCACGTCTCGCTCCGACTGGTGGGTTGGCAGCTGGCACTCCTGGCGCCAGCGGGGGCCGCAGCCCTTTTCGCCGTGGCCATCGCGGCACCCGCCGGGTGGCACCTGGAAGGATCGCTCCAGCCGGGCCTCATCCTGGGGAGCCTGGCGGCGGGGATGGTCTTGGTTGCCAACAGCCCCGCCATCGTCGTGGCGGTGGTGCGCGAACTTGGCGCAAGGGGGATCGTCGCGCGCACCGCACTGGCCACGACGATCCTCAAGGACCTGGTGCTGACCGTCGCCTTCACGGCGGTGCTCGGCGGCGCCGTGGCTTTGGGCCCCGGAAGCACCGAAGGCGCCGGATTGGTGGAAGGAATGGCAACGGTCGCCACCCACCTGGTGGGAAGCCTGCTCGCCGGGGCGATCGTCGGGCCGATGCTGGCGTGGTTGGCCGCACGAACACCGATCCGTGACGATGCTCTCGCCGGACTCTCGGCCGTGGTGATCGTTGCGGTGGCCATCCACTTCGACCTCTCCATACTGCTCACCAGCCTGGCCGCAGGCATCGCTGCCGCCAACTTCCCGAGACTGGACGCCGCTCGGCTCACCCACGCGACGGACACCTATCTCGTTCCCGTGCTCTGCGTGGCATTCCCCATCATCGGGGCGCGACTGGACTTGGGTGCCGCCCTCGCATTGGCCCCCGTCGCGCTCGGGTTGGCCTTGATGCGCGCGGGCGGACTCTGGCTGGCATGCCGGGCCGCCCTGCCGGCGACTCGCGCGCCATCGCCATCGCTGCGCGCCAATGCCTGGATGGCCTTCCTCCCGCAGGCGGCCGTGGCCATCGCGCTGCTGGCGGACTTCGAGAGCCAACTCGGTGGCCATCCGTGGGCTCGATCCATGCACGCCATGCTGCTGGGGATGGTGGTGTTCAATGCACTGCTCGGGCCGGCGTTCCTGCGCCTGGCGCTGCGACGAGACGAATCGACCCTCCCGTGATCGACACCCACTGCCATCTCACCTTCCCAGAGTTCAGGCACGATGTCCGTCGAGTGATGGATGACGCGCGCGCCGCGGGGGTGCGGGCCGCGATCACGATCTCCACGACAACGACCGATGCCGGGGAGGCCCGGGACATCGCGCATGCCGATCCTCGGGTGGTGTTCAGCGTCGGCATCCATCCGAGCTACGCCGACCAGCCCATCGACTGGGCCCGGCACGCGGAACTGTCCCGTGACGAGCGGTGCGTGGCCTTCGGCGAGCTCGGGCTTGACGAACACCACGAGCGCCCCCTGCCCGCCGTGCAGGAGCGCGTGTTGACCGAGCAACTCGCTCGGATCGGATGCCTGCGCGCGGAAGGCGTGGGGAAGCCGCTGGTCGTCCATTGCCGCAAGGCCGTCCCCAGGCTCCTTCCCGTGTTGCGTGCCTCGGGCATCCCGATGGACGAGATGGTCTTTCACTGCTTCACCGAGACGGCGGACGAGGCACGCCAGATTCTGGACGCGGGAGCGTGGATCTCCTTCACCGGCGCGGCGACCTTCAAGAATGCCGCCGCCATCCGCGAAGCCGCTGCGCTTGTTCCCGCGGACCGCGTGATGGTGGAGACCGATGCCCCGTTCCTCACGCCCGAGCCCCACCGGTCCGTGCGTCCAAATGCCCCGAGATTCGTCGGGCACGTCGCCGAGTGTCTGGCGCGCGTGCGGGGCATCGACCCTGAAGCGTTCGAGCGTCAGCTGGACGCCAACGCGGTAACCTTCTTCGGCCCCGCACTGGCGGCGGCGTGCGCCGCCCCGTCACCACCACCAGCCCCATGATCGATTCGTCACAGGAGAGTGGGTCGATGCCCTTCGGTGGGCACCTGGAGGAGCTCCGTCGCAGGATCTTCTGGGCGCTGGCCATCCCGCTCCCCGCCTCGATCGCCCTGTTCTTCGTTGCGCCGCACATGCGCCAGTTCCTGTGCGCGCCCGTCTTTGCGGCGCAGCAAGCGCGCGGCCTCCCGACGTCGATGCAGGTGATGTCGCCGGTCGAGGCACTCACCACCGACTTCAAGCTCTCCCTCATCGCGGCGTTGGTCGTGAGCGCACCGTGGGTGCTCTGGCAGTTCTGGCTCTTCGTCTCCCCCGGCCTCTACATCCACGAACGGCGCTTTGCGCGGTTCCTGGTGCCGCTCTCGTCCCTCCTCGTCGTGGGAGGCATGTCGCTCCTCTACTGGGTGATGTTGCCCCTGATGATGGCGGGGCTCATCGGCTTCGGCGAGTCGGCTCCGACCGTCATCACCGCTGGCGCCCGGGCGCATGATGGGTCACCGTCGCTGCCCGTGGTCACCGCCGATCCCACGGTCGCCGCACCGGGCGAGATGTGGTTCAACTCGACGGCACACGAACTGCGCCTGGCGATTCCAGCGACCACCGAACAATCCGAGGCCTCGTCGCCGACGGCGGAGGGGATGGCCTCCGCTGGGCTGGAAATCGTGACGATCGGGATGAACCGGCCCAACGCGCTGCACCAAGTCTTCCGGCTCAAGGACTACATCGACTTCGTCTTGCTGGTCGCCGCCGCGGTGGCCATCACGTTCCAGCTGCCGGTCGCCGTGCTCCTCCTCGGCTGGCTTGGCGTGGTCGATCCCCCGATGCTTCGATCCAAGCGGCGGATCGCGCTCATGGCCATCACGGTGGTTGCCGCCATCGCCGGGCCCGGCGACATCCTGACGATGGTGCTCCTGATCGTCCCGCTCTACGCACTCTACGAGGGAAGCATCGTGCTGCTCGTGATCGCCCCCGCCCATCGCGTGGCCGCCGGAAGCGTGGGACGCCGAATGCGTGAGCCGGATGGCGACGCATCGGGGGGTGAATGAGTTCGTCGCTGGCCAGGCGCCGCCGCCGGCTGCCCGCCGGGTGCTCGGCCCTTGACGTCAGGATGATGCAGCGAGCGCTCGCGCTGGCGGCACGGGCGGCGGGTGAGGGGGAGGTGCCCGTGGGTGCCGTCGTCTACCGGGGCGACGACGTGCTGGGTGAGGCCGGGAATCGACGGGAGGCATCCACGGATCCATCGGACCATGCCGAAATCGTCGCCATGCGGTTGGCCGCGCAGCGGTTGGGCGGATGGCGGCTGGAGGGGTGTTCGATGGCCGTCACGCTGGAACCCTGCACCATGTGTGCCGGGGCCACCGTGAACGGCCGACTCGCCAGGATCGTGTACGGCGCGGATGACCCCAAGGCCGGTGCGTGCCGATCCCTCTACCGAATCCCGCAGGACGCCCGCCTCAATCACCGCCCAGCGGTCGTCGGCGGGGTGCTTGCCGCCGCCTCGGCCGGATTGCTCCGGACGTTTTTTCGGGCCCGCCGGGCCGCCGCAATCCGATAACCACGCAGGACCGTTCCGGGCCTGAGCCGGAACACTTCCGGATTCGTCTTGACTTCTGCCGTGCGAACGCCATACTTCCCTTCGGAAGCCGTGCCCCGATCGCCCGTTGGGCGTCGGATGGCGCGTCTGGCACCGTTTGTGCACGTCAGAGAGGGAAAGTGATGCTTCGAGAGCTTGGACCTTGCGGAGGCTTGAGTCGCTTCGGCGCAACCGTGCGATCGGCACCGCCGTTCTCGTTGCCCGTGGCAGCCGTTGGGGCCTTCAGTCTCCTCGTGAGCGGCACGGCGATGGCGCAATCTTTCGCCGGCAGCCGCAGCGGGCTCGAGGTGAACGCCGCGACGCAACGCCTGACGCTGAACACGCTTGACTTCGGCGGGAAGAACCCAATCACCAGTTCGTCGTATGTTTTCCCTGTCGGCAAGACCGAGGTGCTTGAGGGCAGCGTGGACGGCTCGTTCGTCCCCAACAGCGACCCAGCACTCCACGACGCCCTCAAGGGCGGCAGTCAGGCATGGCCGGCCATCGACAAGTGGGTCCACCTTTCTGGTGCGGCGCCTACGAAGATCCAGCTCTTTCTTGGCTCGTCACAGCCTGACCTGGCGGAGGAAGAGGATCGAGACCCGGAGCTCATCGTGATGGGCGAGTTCCCGGTGGGCACCAACTTCCGCGCGATGTGTGGCGGCGCTGACCAATCCCCGATCCAGTGCAAGAACTCCTTCACGATCACGGCTGACATGCTCGCGCAAGGACGGGGCAGCGTGGAGGATCCGCTGAGCGTCTCGCCCGCCACGGACTTTGTCGCACTCGGGCTGGATGGTTCGCGCGACTTGGGCATCCCGACTGGCGCGTTCATCACGGGCTATGAAATCACGCTTCCGCCGGGCTCCAGCACGCGCATCCAGCTGATTCCTGTCTGCGCCTCCGGCGATCCCGATGCCGCGCTTGGCGGGCAGCTTGGCATCGACAAGGCAAGTGTCTCGCGCCTGAAGGTGTTGTTCCCGGACCAATACGACGACGGCGAGATGGAAGGAACCCTCCCGATCCCTTCCGCCATCTCCATGACGTACGGAAACGCTCCCGCCATCAACCCCGACGGTGGCCAGGCGGGCAATGAGTACACGATCGTGACCAATCCGGACCTGCCAATCGATGGCGAGGATTTTGAGCCAGATGGGGACGACCCGACCGGGGGTGACCCGTCTGACCCGACCGACCCGAATGATCCTGGCGATCCTGATGACCCAGATGGTCCCGGTGACCCCAACGACCCTGATGACCCCGACGGGAAGGACCCCGGCCATCGCAATCCGCCTGACAATGGCGTGATCGTCGTCCGCCCACAGGTGCCGACCGATCCGCTGGACGACTCCGTCGTGCCAAACAGCACCGACGGGGACGCTGCGCCGAGCGTCCCCGCCCCCGGCGCCTTGGTGCTCCTGGGACTTGGCGGTTCGATGATGGCCCGCGGGCGCCGCCGACGCTAACGTCGGCCCAATGAGTCCCGACCTGCCACCGCCGCTGGCGCGACGCACGCTGCTGGACGTTGCGCCCATCCATGCATCGATCAAGGAGCGACCCGAGGACTTCCTCGTGGATGAACTTCCATTGTTCGATCCCACCGGAGAGGGAGAACACCTCTACGTCGGCGTCCAGAAGCGCGGTGTGGATCATCAGGAGATGGTGGCACGCCTGGCTCGCCACTTCGGCGTGCCGTCGTCGTCGATCGGCACTGCGGGAATGAAGGATCGCCACGCGATCACGCTTCAGACCGCTTCAATTCACCTGTGCCAACGGAACGCGCCCGCGGTGGATCCGCAGTGGGACGACATGGGAATCCTCTGGTCGATGCGGCACCGGCACCGGCTTCGGCGAGGGCAGCTGCGCGGCAATCGATTCAGCATCCGGCTTCGCTCGATCGATCCCCTGCTCGTTCCCACCATCTGGCGGCGCATGCAGTCGCTGGTGGAGACTGGCTTGCCGGACGCCTACGGTCCGCAGCGATTCGGCCTCTTCCAGACCAACCACGTGCTGGGCTGGTGCCTCCTCCACGGGCAGTGGGATCGATTCCTCGCAGTGATGCTCGGCGAGGGCTCGGCGCTCGATTCGGATCGATTGAAACGGGCTCGGGCCTTGGCTGCCGCCGGGCAGTTTCAAGATGCCGCAGCGCTCCTCGGTGGAGGACAGCGGAACGAACGGCGCGTCCTCCTGGCGTGCGCGAAGGGACGGCCCCTTCCCATGGCGATCCACGCGGCGGGCGCGCAGGCCCTGGAGTTCTTCGTCAGCGGCATCCAGAGCGCGGTCTTCAACCGGGTCGTCGACCTGCGACTTGGGGCGGGGACGATCCACCGGCCGTTGCTGGGCGACATTCTCTGGCGGCCGGGTGCGCATGGCCGCTTTCATTTTGACGAGGCGCGGGCGTCCGATTCGCCCCAGCGGCTGGACATCGAGGCTCGGATTGCCGCCGGCGAACTCTCGCCCAGCGGCCCGCTCTTCGGGACCGAGATGGACGAGCCGGCAGGCGAGGTGCTCGCCATGGAACGAGAGGCCATGGCCGCCTTCCGTCTGGACGGAGGCGAATGGCGATCCAGCCAGTACGCCGCGCTGGGTGCGAGGCGGCCGCTGCGCGTCCCGATCAGGAACCCTCACGTGGAAGCCAGCATGGACGAGCACGGCGGCTCGATTCGCCTGGCGTTTGACCTTCCCGCCGGCGCCTTCGCGACCAGCCTCCTCCACGAACTCCTCGGCGCCGCGCCTGAGGATGCCAGCCGTCGCCGCCATCGCGATCAGTCGTCGTCGTCTGAGTCGTCGTCTGCGTCGTCGTCTGAGTCGTCGTCTGAGTCGTCGTCGGACCCGGATGAAGTCGATTCCGGGCCGTCGTCACCCTCGTCCTCGTCCGACGATTGAGCGGCCAGGTCTGGGCACGAGGCATCGATCGATGCTTCGCCCAGCACGTGTTCGGCGACGAAGAGCGGCGTGTCTTCCGCAACGGCAAGGGCGATCGCGTCGCTGGGGCGGCTGTCGATCATGACTTCGGTCCCATCGTGCACGACGACGAGCCGCGCGAAGAACGTGCCATCGCGCAGGTCGTTGATCTCCACGCGGGCCAGTGTGCCGCCAAGGGCCTGGATCGTGCTCGCCAGGAGGTCGTGCGTCTGGGG
Source organism: Planctomycetia bacterium (assembly GCA_005776885.1). GTDB lineage: Bacteria > Planctomycetota > Phycisphaerae > Phycisphaerales > SM1A02 > SXOD01. Next base: position 35,489 of record SXOD01000020.1, on the reverse strand, counting down.
ACGTTCGACGGCCTGGCCCTTGCAGCGACGCTCGATGGCGAACGCCTCGGGCAGGCCGATCGCAATCGGGAATCGTCGATCCCCGTCCTTCTCCCGGAGCTCCACCAACTGCATGTCGGCCATCTCGCGGATGAGCAGTCGCGCCAGAGTCACCGGGACCAGATCGGCCATCGTGAATGGAGTCTAGGTCGCAGGGCTGGTCACGCCCGGGCCGGAATCAGTCGCTGCTCCAGCCTCCCAGGACGGCGGCAAGGTCCATGCCGTCGATGGCGCAATCGGCATTCGTGTCCACCGGGCAGGGGCAACCGCACACGCCCCACGCGCCCAGCACGAGCGCGAGATCGGCCCCGTTGACCACCCCGTCGCGATTGACGTCGCCGGGCCCCGGCCCCAAGGCAATCGCAGCGGCCACGGCGGCCCCGGCATTCAATCGACCCGACCCGGAGAGCGTGTCAAAGCCGGGCGTCTCGATGTCGGATGCGGTGCCTTCCAGCGCGGCGCGGAGGAGCGGCGTCGACAGCGTCGGCACTTCACCGAGCATGAGGGCGATCGTGCCCGACACATGCGGTGCGGCCATGCTGGTCCCCGATCGGCTCGACGTGCCGGACGTGCCGTAGAGCGAGTCCACCGTGACGCCTGGCGCAGCGAGATCCACCTCGGTCCCCGTGTTGGAGAGCGACCAGACCTCATCCCACTTGTCGGTCGCGGTCACGGCGATCGTCTCCGGCCAGCGGGCCGGAAACGCTGGTTGCGCGAGCGCGCTGTTGCCGGTGGCCGCCGCCATCGGGATGCCCAGTCCGTCTGCATACAGGACCGCGTCGTGCAGCGCCTGCGAACCCACGCCGTACTGGAGACTCATGTTGATCACGTCAGCGCCATGATCGGCGGCCCAGGCGATCCCTTCCGCCACCCATGATTCCGAGCCAGAGCATGGATTCACGACGACGACAGGCAAGACCAGGGCCTGGGAGGCCAGCCCGGCCATCGCGACCTGGTTGTTGCTCGCGGCGGCAATCGTGCCGCAGACATGCGTCCCGTGGTACGAGCAGACGTCGCCGGTATTCGTGTTCTGCAACGGCACATTCCACCCGGGGAGAATCCTGCCGGCCAGGTCCAGGTGAGCGGCCACGCCGGCATCAAGCACGGCGACCACGATGCCATCGCCACCGCGCGGTGCCTGCGCCCACGCCTCCGGCGCACTGATGTCGGCGCCGGCCGTCCCGCCGCTCGTTCCCGTGTTTTCCATGTTCCATTGCATGTCCCAGATTGGGTCATTCGTGGCCAGCCCACCCATCGGGTCTGCTTCGACGACTTCGAATGGCCCAGCCATTGACTGCAGCAGCGTGGCGATGATGCGCGGATCCTCGCCGTGGCCGCACGCCACACGGTGCCATCGATCCAGGCCAAGTTGCGCGGCGAGCGCCAGGGACGGAGCGTCCGTCCCGATGCCGGCGCGGTAGAGCGGTTCGGGGGCGCCCAGTTCCGCCCAGGCGCAGGCACGTCGAGTGGCTTCGTCGGCACCGGCAGGGAACCAGTCCCCGGCGTCGCCCGCACGCGCGAGCCCGTGCTGCCACGCCACGCCGGTGGCCAGCTTCACCAGCAACGTCGCGGGCTGCACGGCTTCGTCGGCGCGCGTGGGCGTGGAGGCGATGAGGAGTCCGCCCAATGCCAGGGCCAACGTGCCGAGCACGTTCGAGAATGACATTCTTGGGATTCGATTCATGGAGTTGGGGCTGCCTTTCCAAAGCCTAGGGCAGCAGTCGGCACGCAAGATCGCCACGGGTTGAGGGCATGCCAAGCGACAAGCCCTCCCCGATGACTGGTAGACTCACCTCAATCGTGCCTTCTACGCAGGAAATGCCAAACAAAACCCGTCAGCAATCCCAGAATCCGGCCGCGATTATGAGCCAGTCCCGCGAATCGTCTCAAGCCCAGGACACTTTCACCTTCACCTCCGAGAGTGTGTCGATGGGCCACCCCGACAAGGAGGCCGACCAGATCAAGGACGCCGTGCTCGACGCGATCCTCACGAGGGACTCCCGTGGCCGGGTCGCGTGCGAGACGATGGTCACGACCGGGCAGGTGATCGTGGCCGGCGAGACGACCTTCCGCGACAACGCGAAGCTGCCGGCGCTGGACGTGTCGGCCATCGCGCGGGAGACGATCCGCCGCATCGGCTACAACGAGCCCGGCGTCGGATTCGATGCGCACGGCTGCGGCGTCATCAACCTGCTGCACTCGCAAAGCCCGCACATCGCGCAGGGGGTGGTTGGCAAGGCCGGCAAGGGCAAGGGCAAGAAGCAGGGTGCCGGCGACCAAGGCATGATGTTCGGGTTTGCCTGCGACGAGACCCGCTCGTGCATGCCGCTGCCGATCGCGCTGAGCCATCGACTCGTGGCGCGGCAGGCCGAGGTCCGCGAGAAGGACATCGTGAGCGGCCTCCGCCCCGACGCCAAGAGCCAGGTCGCCGTCGACTACGCGGGGATCGACCCCACGCGGATCCGCAACGTGGTGCTCTCGACGCAGCACCACCCGAAGTGGAACGACAAGCAAGGCGCCCTTCGCGACGCGGTCATCAAGCACATCATCAAGCCCGTCCTGGGCGACTGGTGGCACAACGGCATCGAAGTCTTCGTGAACCCCACCGGCTGCTTTGAAGTTGGCGGGCCGCACGGCGACTCCGGGCTCACGGGCCGGAAGATCATCGTGGACACCTACGGTGGACGCGGCCGTCATGGCGGCGGCGCCTTCAGCGGCAAGGACCCGAGCAAGGTGGACCGCAGCGCGGCCTACATGGCTCGCTACGTCGCCAAGAACATCGTCTCGGCCGTGCTGGCTCGATGCTGCGAGGTCCAGCTGGCCTACGCGATCGGCGTCCCGGAACCCACCAGCGTCTTCGTGACGTCCTGGGGCACCGGCACCGTGACCGATGCGGTGCTGGCCAAGCTGGTCGAGGACCACTTTGACCTGACCCCCGCCGGCATCATCGACTCCCTCGACCTGCTCCGGCCCATCTACTCGCACACCGCGTATCACGGCCACTTCGGCCGCGAGCCGGACGAGGCGGGCAAGGGAACCTTCTCGTGGGAGCGCACCGACATGGCTGCCGCCCTGCGCAAGGCCGCCTCGCGCGCGCGTAGCCGTTGATGAGTGACACGGTCCCCACGCCGTCGGACGAATCGACTGGCATCGACCCGCAGCCTCCGGTTGTGAGTGGTGGCCCCATCTCCCCTGCGCGGGGCGCACTCCTCTCCAGGGCCAGCCGCTTGGTGGATGCATTCCCCGACCTGCCGATCAGCCCCCCGCTCACCGAAGCGATCGATGCCCGTGATGCTGCGCTGGTGCGAGCCAGCGAGCAGGTGCTCCTTCGCCACTGGCGTGCCATTGGCGCGATGCTCCGGACCTGTTCGACTCGCCCCGCCCGTGACGTCGAGCCGGGGCTGCGGGGAGCGCTCTTTGCCGCGACGGCACAAATGTGCTTCCTGGACCGGGTGCCGCACCACGCGATCGTGCACGAGACGGTGGATTGGGTGGATGCCAATGTCCGGATGGGCGCCGGAGCCTTTGCCAACGCCGTGCTGCGTCGGGTGCAGGCGCTCATCGGCGACCCAAGCACCGAACGCGTCCCGGCCTCGGAGTGGCTGAAGGACCCGCGCTCGCTCCCGATGGCGGACGGCCGCGTCCGTCGTCTCGCCACGCGCGTCTTTGCCCGTGGGCGCAACGAGGGCATGTCCGAACAGACCTCCCTGGCCGAGGGACTCTGCGCCCGCTGGCGTGAACGGCTGGGCGACGATCGGGCCGAACGAGTCATGGCCGCGTCGTTGTGCCAATCACCCGTCGTGCTGATGGGGGTCGATCCCGACTCGCTCCCGGGAGAGCTGCGGGCACTCACCACGCCGCACGCTCGTGGCGGGCTGGTCTTCCACGGCGATGATGCGCAGCTGTCCGCCGCGTTGCAGTCGGGCGGCCGATACGCGCGCGTGCAGGATCCTGCCAGTTCCCTCGCCGTCGCCTCCGCCGATGGCCTGGGTCCCAGGCGAATCTTGGACCTGTGCGCCGGCCGTGGCACGAAGACGATGCAGCTGCTGCACGCGCACCCGGACGCCGAGGTCGTGGCCTGCGACACCGACGCGGCGCGGCTGGACTCGCTTCGGTCCAGGCTCGCCGAAGGTGGGTTCGAGAAGGCACGCGCGGTCACATTCGACGAGGCGCTGGCCACGCGGCAGCGCTACGACCTCATCCTCCTGGACGTCCCCTGCTCCAACTCCGGCGTGCTCTCGCGACGCCTGGAAGCGCGCTACCGCTGGTCGGGTCGCACGATCTCGTCCCTTCTTCGCGTGCAGAAGGAGATCGCCTTCAAGGCGATCCGGGTCCTGGAACACGGCGGGCACCTGCTCTGGAGCACGTGCAGCATCGACTCCGAGGAGAACGAGCACATGGTTGAGGAACTCGGCGAGATGGCGGAGTTCGAGACCGAGTCCATGGCGACGTCGCTTCCCGCCGGCGAACCCGGGGCTCCCCCGGAGACGATTGCGAACGGTTCATTCCACGCACTGCTGCGGCGCGCCGACTGACGGGGCGATCTCGCGCCGACCGGCCGGTCGATCAGGCGCCGTGCTGGGCGAGGAGCTCGTAGAGCGCCCTCGCGTCCTTGGACGAGTATGCCTGCTGCCTCACCGACGCACTGGAGAGCGCGCGGCTGATCCGCCCGAGGGCCTGGATGTGGTCGGTGATTCGGTCCGGTGGCGAAATGAGGAGCAGGATCATGTGGACCGGCTTCTTGTCGATGGACTGAAAGTCAATCGGCTCGGCACAGATGCCCGCCGCGAGCGCCAGCCGTGAGGCGGTCGCGCACTTGCCGTGCGGGATGGCCAGCCCCTCCCCAATGCCAGTCGATCGTTGGCACTCGCGCTCCCAGACGCTCTTCTTGAGTGTCTCCGCGTCACCGATGTCGCCCTGCGCCGCGAGCAGGTCCACCAGTTCGTCGATCGCCCCCTGCCGAGTGGTGGCCACAAGCGGCACCTTCACCGCCGTCAGGGACAGGATCTCGCTCAGGGCCGCAGTCATGAATCGCGAAGGTTACCGCGGCGGCTGTGCTGGCGCGAGCAACTTGGCGGCCTCGGACTCCCGTCCAATCTCCGAGTAGAGCTGCGCCAAGGCTTGCCGAACGGCTGGGTGTTCGGGCTGCAGCCGCAATGCCTCCTCGAATGCCGGCAACGCCAGGTCCAGCCTCCCGCGCTGAGCCTCCGCCAGCCCAAGTGCGTAGTGGGCAAATCCATTGGATGGGTCGATGGTGAGTGTGTGCCGCACCAAGGCAATCCCCTCCTCCACCAGCTCCGGTTGCGGGGAGTCCAGGAGCACCAAGGAGAGTCGACGCATCCCCATGAGGTCATCGGGGCGGTCGGCCACCCAGTGCCGTGCGGCGGCAAGCGCTTCGTCGTAACGGCTCGACTGGATGAGCCACAGGATCCGCTCGTCGCGCAGGCGTCCCCAGTCCGGGTGCGCCGTGATGGCATCCTGGTAGCTGCGTTCCGCGCCCAGGTCATCGCCCTGCGCGCGCATGATCCGCCCGATGTTGGCGGCCACTGCCTCCGTGGGGGACCGGTCGTACATCGCCTGGAGCAGTGACTGCGCGGCGGCGTAGTCATGCAGCACGCAGTGGATCCAGGCGCGACGGAGGTCCAGTCCGTCCTGCCAGGACTGGCTGCCCACTCCCCATCCACCCGAGCGGAAGTTGGAGGCCGCCGTGAGGTCCTCCAGGCCGCGCTGCGCCGCGTCGCGGCGCGTGGGTTCCAGTTCCACCCGGTGATCGCCGAAGACGTCGGACTCCGGAAGGTCGAGCGAAACGTAGGCCGCGTTGCCCCGCTCGGCCAGCACGCTGATCCAGCCGGTGTGCGCGACCGCGGCCAGCGCGAGTGCCGCACCCACGACCCACGCCAGCCCAAGCGCCGTCGGTTTCCCGTTGCGCCGGAGCTGGTGGCCATGGAACGCGGCGGATCCGCCGTGGATCACTCGCGTGGCCTTCCACGCCACGAAGGCCACGCACGCGCCGATGCCGCTGGCAAAGAGGAGTGGAACCGCGCCGTAGGCACCGCGCACCGCGAGCATCGTGCCGACGCCGACGATCGCGATCACCAGTTCTTCCCACAGTCGCAAGTCAAACAGCCGACCGGCGGCCGGGCGCTGCGAGGAGTCGGGTGCGGGGCCGAAATCAAACCGCAGCGCCTCCTTCGGGCACGCTGCCACGCAGTCGAGGCACTTCATGCAGCCTGGATCGACCACCATCTTGAAGTCCCGGACTTCCTCGTGCACGCGCACGTTGGATGAGCACGAGGCGGTGCAGTGGCCGCACCCCTCGCAGTCGTCGTTGACCCGGATCCGGCCGCGGGCGAGTCGGTCCAGGGGGGCAAAGAACCCGCCGTAGGGACAGCCGTAGGTGCAGTACGCCTTGCCGCCCAGCAGGTAGACCGTGACGAATCCGCAGACGAAGAGGAACGGGATGGCGACGGCCCAGGAGGGGAAGGTCTTCCAGAAGTCGTTGGTCGTGAGCTGCCAGGACCAGCCTGGCCAGTGCAAGTCCGGTTGCACGAACGGGGCGAGTGCAAGTCGGTAGACGACGGGCCACGCGAACATGTAGAGCGCCAGCGCCAAGGGGACCCACAAAAGGAGCCGCGAGCGGAACGGTTTCGGGCGGATTCCCCATCGCACCAAGAGCCGCTCGCACCAGTCCTGGAGCAAGATCACGTGGCAGCCCCAGCCGCAGAACCAGCGGCCGAGGATCGCGGTGCTCAGCAACGCCGTGCCAAACAGGAGCGCACCGACGTTGATGATGCCATGCTTGAGCGTTTCCATGCTCTCGCTGGGCTCGACGGGCGAGAGCGTCTCGCCGCCGGCCCAGAGCCAGAGTCCCACGTGGAGGGCCAGCAGGACCTGGATCGCGATCAGCACGGTGAATCGCCGCCGCGACATGCGGTTCACGCGTCGCTGGCCGGCATCGCCCCCGGACCGAGGGCCCCCGGCGAGGATGGTCAGCGGGACATCCGTGCATCGCGGCGAGGCGCTCATGTCGCACGCGAGTGTAGGCGCGTCGCGTCTACACTTCCGCGCCGTGGCTCGCGACTACTACGAAGTGCTTGGCGTCCCGCGCACGGCAACCGCCGACGATCTCCGCAAGGCGCATCGTGCGCTCGCCCGGAAACTTCATCCCGACGTGAACAAGGCCGCCGACGCCCAGACCACGTTTGCGGAACTCCAGAACGCCTACGACGTCCTCTCCGATCCGGAGAAGCGCGCGCGATACGACCAGTTCGGCGAGGCTGGGGTGTCGGGAGCCGCGGGAGGAACCGGGGGATCGCCATCGGGATGGCCGCCCGGAGGAACGGGTGGCCACGGACAGGTCAACGAGGAAGACCTGCGGGACTTCTTTGACCAACACTTCGGCGGAGGAGGCAGCGGATTTGGCGGTTTCGGCGGGTTTGGCGGTGACGGGGGCACGGCCGGGTCCGGGAACGCCGGCCGGACGCCTCGCGGCGGAACTCGTGGCCGCAAGCGTCGCGGCGAAGACATCGATGCGGAAGTGCATGTCGCGTTCGAGACGGCCGCGCTCGGCGGCAACGCTTCGCTTCGCCTTCACGGCGAGGGGATCGACAAGACGATCGACGTAAGGATCCCGGCCGGCGTCGGAGAGGGATCGATCATCAGGCTTCGCGGCCAGGGTCACCCCGGTGCGGGGGGCGGCGAGGCTGGTGACTTGCTCGTGCAGATCCATGTCGCGCCGCACCCGTGGTTCACTCGCGATGGGCTGAATCTCGCGGTCCACGTGCCGGTGAGCATCGTGGAGTGCGCGCTCGGCGCCACCGTGGACGTCCCGCTGCTCCGCGGCACCGCGTCCGTTCGGGTGCCGCCGGGAACATCAAGCGGCAAGCGAATCCGGCTGGCCGGCCAAGGGATCCCGGCGGCGCGCGGCGAAAAGGGCGACCTCTTCGTCGTCGTGGACGTGGTGGCACCGAGCGAACTGACGGACTCGGCGCGCGAGTCGCTCGCGTCGCTTGGCGAGGCGGTCGGGAACCCGCGCGCGAAGTCTCCGTGGATTGGGACGTGAGCTGCTCGGCGACCGCTCCCGCTCCCCCTCCCGCTCCCGCTACCGGCCGTAGCGGCTGCGAGCGTCGAGGATCGCCCGACGCACGGCCTGGGGCTTCCGGACATGCTCCCACCGCATCCGGTCGGGCTCCGTCGTGAGTGCGCGGAAGCCAATCGACCCCACTCGAATCGGCCGGCCCCATCGCGGGAAGTGAATGTCGATGAGGCTGGCCACCCGGAGCGGGATCTCGGACTGTCGACGCACCGGGCCCGTGCACAGCACCAGCCGACGGTCGGTCAGGACGTACGTGGTCGTGGCCCACTGCGCGGCACGCCACGCGGTGCGCGCGAGTCCCACGGCCATCGCCGCCAGGATGCCGTGACGCACGTCGATGGGCACGTCGCCGGCCAGTTGCGCCACCGCGCCGAGGAAGATGAACATCACCGCGCCGGCGCACCACCGACGTCCCCAGTGGACCAGCATCACGGGACTGGGCTTGAGTGCGAGCAAGATCGTCTCCCCATCGCCCACCGCTCCCGTGGAGGCGCAGGGGATGGCGCGGAGGGTGGTGACGTCGCCCGCGATGGTCATGCCGGCGGCACCACGGTGAAGGCACGGATGTCGGGGAGGTGTCGATACTCGTCGTCAAAGTCCAGGCCGTACCCGACGACGAAGACATCCGGAATGTCGAACCCGACGTGCTCGCACGCCACCAGGCGCGCTTCGGGCCGGTCCTTTCGCAAGAGCACGCACGAACGGATGCTCCGCGCCCCCGCCAGGGTCAGCTCCGCGCGGAGGTGCTGCAGCGTGCGGCCGGTGTCCAGGACATCGTCGATGACGAGGACGTCGCGCCCACGCACCGCATCAGGCATGCTGCCGCTCTCCACGATGCCTTGGCTCGTGGTCGATCGCCCCGGGTAGGAGCTGACCTTGACGAACGCCATCACGACGCGGTGCGGCAGCGCGCGAATGAGGTCGGCCGCGAAGATCACCGCGCCGGCGAGGACCACGATGACCACCAGCGGCTCGTCGGTGTCGGGGTGCGCCGCGTGGATCTCGCGTGCCAGGAGCGCAACACGCCCGCGGATGCGGTCCGCATCGACAACGGATTCGCCGACGTGTCCCTTGGCGCTCACGAGCCGTTCCCGAGTCGCTGGAGGAGGCGAGCCTGGGCATCCTTGGCGTTCGCGCGACCGCCCGACTGCTTCATGACGGCACCGACCAGTCGCCCGATGGCCGCCATCTTGCCGGCCCTCACGTCGGCCGCCGCCTGGTCGTTGCCGGCGATGGCGGCATCGACCCAACCGTCCAGTGCACTCTCGTCGCGCACTTGGAGCACTCCCAGCCGCTCGGCGGCCTGCCGTGCCGTGCCTGGCGTGCCGCAGAGCGCGGCGAGCACGGGATCGACGGCCTGCGCACCGATGGCTTCCGCCTTGCGCAGGGCCAGGATCCCGGCAGCCTGCGACGCTGAAAGCCCCAGCGCCGCGGGACCGCATCCGCGCTCGTTGGCCAGCTTCATGACGTTGTTGAGCAGCAGCTTGGCCAGCGCGTAGCCATCCTCGGCAGCGCCCCCCGCCACGGCATGGCCTTCGCACAGCCAGGTCGCCAGTGCCGGGTCGTCCAGCAGCTGGCGAATGTCCTTCTCGGTCAATCCCCACGCGGAAAAGCGCGCGTGGTGGGCCGCTGGAAGCGTGGGGATCCGGGCGCGGATGCGATCCAGCCAGGCGTCATCGACATCGACGCCGACCAGGTCCGGGTCGGGGAAGTATCGATAGTCGTGCGCGTCTTCCTTCTCGCGCTGCAGCACGGTCTCCAGCGAAACGTCATCCCAGCCCCGCGTGCTCTTGGCACCAGGTCCCATTTCGCGGCCGGTCGCGCACCACTCGGCCTCCTGCCGGACCAGCTCATGCTCGATCGCACCGCGGACGGCCCGGAAGGAATTCAGGTTCTTGATTTCCACGATGGGCGTGCGCACTTCCGAGCCATCGTCCAGCGTGAGCGCGACGTTGACGTTTGGCTCGAAGCGCATGTGCCCCTTCTGCATGATCCCCTCGGTCACGCCGACAAACCGGCAGAGGTCGCGGAGCTCCTCGCCGAAGGCCACGACCTCCTCCGCGCTCCCGAAGTCGGGTGCGGTGACGATTTCCAGGAGCGGCGTCCCGGCCCGGTTGAAGTCCACCAGCGATCCGTCGGCGGAATGACCTCCAGGGAGCTCGTGCCCCAGCTTTCCCGTGTCTTCCTCGAGGTGGGCACGAATGATCCCGATTCGCCGCCCAGATCGAAGCGTGTGCCACCCCTCACCACAGAGCGGCTGGTCGTATTGGCTGATCTGGTACCCCTTGGGGAGGTCCGGATAAAAATAGTTCTTGCGGTCCCACTTGGCGTGGCCGGCGATGTGGCAGTGGAGGGCCAACCCCACCATCAACGACATCTCGACAGCCTCCCGGTTCATGACCGGGAGCGTTCCCGGAAGCGCCAGCACGACGGGATCGACCAGCGAGTTGGGGGCCGCGTCGAAATTTCCGGGGTGCGCCAAGTTGGGCGCGCGGGTAAACATCTTGGTGCGCGTCGCCAGCTCCACGTGGATCTCGAGGCCGACGATGAGTCGGCGCGAGACGACCGTTCTGGTGCCCGTCGCGCTTGGCATCGAACCATGATACGAACCACGACCACTCGATACGCCGCCCTCGCGTTGTTGACGGCGCTCGCCCTGGAGCCCGCGGCCATCGCGCAGGACGCACAGTCCACGCCAGATGCGCCTTCGATGCCGGGTCCGCTGCTGGCGCCGCCATCGGCGGCCACGGCGGCCACGGAAGTCGGTCCATCGGTGCGGCTGACCGGCGTGCGCCAGTGGCACGCGAAGGATGCTCCCGTGCTGGTGCGCGTCGAGACGGACGGCCTGGTCGAGGAAGTGACGCTCATGCTCCTGGACGCCAACGGCCAGCTGATCGGCCAGTCGCCGGTGCGAGCCTCCACCATCGACCTTCGGCAGGTGATCCCCGCGATGCTGGAGATCGAACGAGCGTCGTACCTGCAAGGGGCCGTGCGTGGCGAGTCGATCGGCGCACCGCTCGTCGTCGAACCCCTTCGCACGCCGCGCCGCGTGCGGACGCGCGACCGGACAGATGAGTCCGGCACCGTGCGCACCGACGTCATCGGGTGGGATGCGGACCCGCTCCCCAACGCCACGCGCGAGGAGCGTGAGGCGATGTCAACGCCGCGCCCCGTCGAGCCGCAGATCACGGCCGGGTTCCGGCTCTACCCGGAAGAGGACCTGCTCCTCTCCACGGATCGAGGTGACCTTCGGATGGCCTTCGCCCACGACGAGGCCCCCGCCACGGGCCACAACTTGCGGCAGCTCGCCCGCGAGGGCTTTTACGACGGGCTGACGTTCCATCGCATTGCATCCGTCGACCGGCTGGGGAATCCATTCGTGGTCCAGGGCGGCGACCCCGCCGGCACCGGCGACGGCACGCCTGGCTACGCGATCACGCTGGAGGAGTCCAGCCTGCCGTTCGATTATGGCGTCGTCGGGATGGCGCGCGCCGACGACCCGCACAGCATCGGCTGCCAGTTCTTCATCTCCCTCGGCCGCGAAGGGACCGCGCGACTGGATGGCAAGTACAGCCCGTTCGCGTACTGCGTGGAGGGAGAGCCCACGATTCGCGCACTTGAATCGTGCGTCATCGAGGACCCCGCCACGCAACGTCCCGTGGTTCCGCCGCGAATCCTCTCCGCAACACTGGCTCCCGCCCCGCCACGTGCCGTGGGCACGGCCCGTGCGACGCAGCGCGTCACCAGGCAGTCACCCGGGGATTCGGCAGGACATCGCTAGCGCCTTCAGGCGGCGCGGCTCAGGCGACGGAGACGGAGACGATCTTCGGGGCCTTGACCGGCGTGCCTTGGCTGCCCTTGAGCGGGGTCGCGGCGATCTTCCGCACGACGTCCATCCCTTCGGTGACGCAGCCGAACGCCGTGTACTGGCCATCGAGGTGCTGGCACTGCTCACGCGTCAGGCAGACAAAGAACTGCGAGCCGGCCGAGTCGGGATCGCCTGATCGAGCCATCGACAGCACCCCTGGCGTGTGCTTCCGGTCGTTGAACTCGGCCTTCACGGTCCATCCGGGTCCGCCGGTCCCGTCGCCCTTGGGGCAGCCGCCCTGGATGACGAAACCGGGAATGATCCTGTGGAAGGAAAGGCCGTCGTAGAAGCCCTTCTTCGCCAACTTCATGAAGTTGGCCGCGTGCTTCGGGGCGACGTCGTCCCACAGCTCCACTGCAACAGTCCCGTGATCCGTCTCGATTGTGGCAGTGGGAAAGGCCATGAGGGCGGGGATTTTACCACACCCTTCCGTCGCGCGTTTCGTCAGGGCAGGATCCACTTGCCCGCGCGGAGCGGCCGCACCAGCGTGGGCAGCAGGTAGGCACTGCCTTCGGCGTCGTGCGTCAGGATCCCGGACACGAGGAATGGCGTCCCCGGCGCTGCGCCACGCGCCATCGAGTTGATGGCATCAAGCCGAGCGCACGGCAGGAGCTGTGCACTGGACGGGAGCCCGGCGGCGCGACCCGCGAAGACCGCGCGCCAAGCGCCCGTGCGCTCGTCGCGCACCAGCGTGACGCGTCGATCCTGCACCCGCGTCGGCCGCTGCAGGATCGGGTTCGACGGCGCATTGGATCCAGCATGTTCCGCCCCTCCATCGCCGCCGCTGATCACGCCGCGCTCCTGCTCCGTCGGGTTGGCTGGCGCGATGGTGGGGGCGCCGGCATCGGCCGATCGCGGGACGACCGGCACGGCATCGTCCAGCATCTTGTCCAGCTCGTCGGCGATCGTCTCCGGGGCGATGGCGACGACTTCGGGGCCCGCGGCCGTGGCATCCGCGGCGCTTGGATCCGCGGCGTCGAGGGGCGTGTGAGGCACGGCGCCGCTGACGGCGGCCGGGGTGGTGCGGCGTCGGCCACCCGGCGGGATGGGAGGTTCACTCTCCACCGCCGTGAGCGTCGTGCCGCCAAGATTGGCCACCGCAGGCAGCAGCCAGTTCTGCCCCTGGCTTGCGGTGATGAGGCCGCTGAGTTCAATGAGCTGCTGACCACCCTCGCGCGACTGGAGTCGGATCAGCTCGTCGGTTGACGCACACGGCATCAGCCAGAGCCGCCGCTTTGCCCCGGAGAGGTCTCGAGCCCAGAGCACGAAGATGGGAATGCCAGAGGCGTGGTCGACGCTGACTTGCCCCTGGGCTCGCTTCAGCAGCGAGCCATCGGGGAAGAGTGGCGCAGTCAACTGTTCGCCGTCGATTGGGATGGCGCCATCCGCCGCTGGGATGACGCCCACGGCGGCGGCGTCCTGGGATGCTGTGCCTGCCGTCACGAGTGAAGCATCGGCCAGACACACGAGCATGGCCAAGGCCGCGTGCGCCGCACGTGATGGCGCGCCGAAGGTGGTTCGGATGCCGCGGGAGGCTTGTAGGCAGACACGTTGACGCACGGTCGATCGTGTGGGAGAATAACGATTCACTTGCGGCCGGATACCCAAGTGGCCTAAGGGGACGGATTGCAAATCCGTTATTCGCGGGTTCAAATCCCGCTCCGGCCTTTCCGGGACTACCACGCTGCCAGCAGGAGCCCCAGATCACCGCCATCGACCTGGCCGGAGCCGTCCAGGTCGCCGCGCCCTGGGAGTCCCCACCGGGCCAGCAACGCACCCAGGTCGGCACCGTCCACCAGGGCGTCGCCACTGAGGTCGCCCACGACGACCGTTCGCGGGACAATCGTGACGACCGTCTGCACCTGCGTCGACTGCCCGTCCAGGTCGGTCCCCAGCAGCGTGATCGTGTGCGTGCCTGGCGAGAGGTGCTTCACGACGAACTCCCGGCCGGTGCCAAGCGCGCCATCGATGCTGCTTGACCACGAAAACGCTGCGTCCGGGAGGTACTCGTCCTCAAGGTCCCATCCGCTGGCGTGGAGCAGCACGCTGGACCACTCCGAGTGCGAGGCCGACGCGTTGGGCGTGATGATGTGCACGTCGGGCGGATTGCCGATCATCTGCGCCGTCACCACGAAGTCGTGATCCGTCACGTCGAGGCCATCTTGCACGCGCGCACGGACGATGGCGCTCCCCCGGGAAGCCGGGATGGACGACAGCGGGATCAGGGCCTCGCCTTCGCCGGTGGCCCCGTGCACGATGGGTATCCATCGATGGCCGTTGTCGGGGCTGTAGAGGATCGTGGTCCGCAATGAGTCGCCGTCGCTGTCGCTAGCGTGCCAGGCCACCCGCAGGCACGCCTCGGGACCCGCATCGGCGCCGCCGCCGACCGTCGCCATTCCGACGTCGAGCCCCGCCGTCAGCTGATCGATGACCGGGGCATGGGCCGTGCGGTCGATCGCCGCCCGGAGCCGCCCGGTTCGTGCGTCGAGCACCTCCACGCGCGAAGGCACGGCGTCGCCTGGCATGGCCACTGCGGCGTAGAGCAACGACGTCGGGTGCAGGATCGACTTGCCTTTCGTCTGGGCACAGCAGGATTCGCGGCACGATCCGGCGGTCGTCCGGACGGCACCCAGTTCGGCTCCCGTGGCGTCCAGCACCCGGACGATGAGGTCTCCTGCGGGATCGATGGCCGTCGGCTCGCCAGCGGGGAATCGCTGGGCCGGCACCAGCGTGATCGAGTCGTCGGCGTGATTGACCTGACCAGCCACGCGGAGGACGGGGGCCTCGAACGCAGTCGCACCCAGCGCGCACTGTGTCCGCGAGTCGGCGAGCTCCGCGTTGATTGTCGACTGGTTCACCCAGGCCTGATTGGTGAGGAGACCCGCCACCATGACGTCGGACTGGCCGGCGGCGTGCAGCACCGCGAGGTTCAGCGGGTTGCGCAAATGGTGCTCCACGTCGATCCCGGGCTGCAGGCACGTGTTGGACGTGTGCGACAGCCCGAAGCAGTGGCCGATCTCGTGGGCCAGCGTGCGCTGGAACCGCGAGTTGTCGGTGTTCCCGAACGCGGCGTATCCGGGGATGCCGCTCGCCTGGCCATTGCCGCTGAACGGGTTGCCCGGCAGCCATCCATAGATGAAGTCGGGCCGCGCGTAGCCCGCCGAGGTCATCTCATTCTGGCGGATGTCCAGCAACTCGGTGAGCAACGCGTCGTTGCTGCCGTTGATGTTGGAGGTCCAGGTCAGCGGCGCGAATGGAACCCGGTGGTAGTTCCACTCCCCGACCGGGTAGATGCCGCGCAAGAACCCCTCGCCGATGCCCGGCTGCGTGTAGGCGGTCGACGGCACGCCACCGCCCGGCGTGTAGTCCACCGTGACATAGGCGAAGTCCACGATGTCCCGGCAGAGGAACGATCGCGCAAAGGGCGGAGACACGTTGTCGGCCTCGTCCGTCTCGGTGATCGCATCGCCTGGATCCACTTCCACGACGAACTCAAGCGATCCCTGCGGCGGGACCACGATGAAGTTGAGCGTGTGGTCGATGGTCGCCAGGTTGGGGCTTGCGGGCGCCGCGATCGGACCATTCACGCTGAAGAAGGGCGAGCCCGCAATCTCCTCGCCATTCTGGAAGACGCGGAGGATCGCATCGACCCCGGCGACCGCCGAGGTCGACCCCGTGGAGAACCGGGCGCGCACCATCGTGGGGCACTGGCCGGCCAGCGTGGTCGTGGTGAAGTTGTTGCCCTGGTTGAAGTACATCCCCGAGAGGGCGAGGTCGACCTGCGCGAGTGCGGTCGATGCAGCGGCCGCGACGACCGCCATCGTGGGGCAGGCGGCTCGGACTTGGAAGCACGTGGTCATTGTCTCGATCGCTCGCTCTCTTTTCTTCGCTTCGTTTCTCGTGTGTCTCCCGTCAACGGCGACGGTCAACTGCCCCAACTGGCCAGGAGGACCGTCAGGTCGCCGCCCCCCACGATGCCATCTCCATCGATGTCCGCGGGAACGGATCCCGTGGTGCCCCAGTCAGCCAGCATCAGTGCCAAGTCCCCGCCGGACACGACCCCATCACAGTCCAGGTCGGCTGGATTGGGGCAGGCATCACCCAGGATGGAGATCGACACGACGAGCTGGCTGGAGACCGCGCCCGGCACGGCCTCCTCGTTCATGGTGACGCGAAGCGTCCCCTGATTGGCCTTGGTCCCGGCGGGGATCGTGACCCGCACCTTCCCTGAGCCGCTCGTGATGGCACCGGACGTGATGACCGCCGCCGTCCAGTTCGTTCCGGCATCCAAGGTCGCGGAGCCGATCGAGGTGGATGACTGCAGGGCCGTCCACCCATTGTTCCAGATGGGGATGTCGATGACCGTTGCCGCAGATGGCTGGTCGATTTCCAGTGCCTGTGTGGTCACGATGGACGCGGCGTCCAGCGATGGGTGCGCGTGCCGAAGCACGGGAACCTGCACTTCCAGCGTGGCGCTGGTCGGGAACGCCATCTGCGAGTTGGTCTGGATCGCGATGGTGCCGTACGCCGCGCCTGGGGTGGGGGCAAAGAGCTCGAAGAAGCCGTCGTTGGAGGAGCCGGCGGGCGTGCTTCCGGACCAGGACCCCTGAAGGTTGCCGGACACGTTCGCCAGCCAGACCAGTTCGTCGCCGCCTTGCGGGACCACCGCGTTGGCGGCGTTGGTGACCCGGAGCGTCACGGGGATCGCGGCACCCTCTATCAGTTTCGCGGGAAGTCCCACGACAGACGCCAACAGCCGCGCGGGGACCTGGTAGTCCACGATGACCGGGATGTGATCGCTGGCCGCCCACACGTCGTCGGCGAGCGCATTGGATCGAGCCACGTTCGTTGGGTAATAGGTGTTGTTCCCGTTGTTGATGTCCAGGTTGTAGTGCTGGCCATCGTTGCCGAATGGCCGCAGCGATCCTGAGATCACCGAAAGCCCCGCGCCATCCAACATCGCCGGGCTCGGGAGGTGCAGGTCAAATCGATCATCCATGCCACCGCCGACCAACGTGCCAGAGGCGAGCCGGGGCGATTGCGTGTGCTTGAGCGCATTGCCCTGGCCATCCCACGCACTGCCGCCGTAGGGGTCCACGCCAGGATTGTTGCCAGCCTGGAGCATCCGCAGGAAGGCTGGTTCGGTGTTGTAGTAGACGTTGTAATCACCGACAAACAGGAGATGGGCATTCACCGCCAGCGCGTCACTGTTGTTGCGCAATGCCGTCGCCCCGGCGAGTCGAGTGTCCTCATTGGACGAACCCGTGCTCGCCTTGAGATGCGACGAGTAAACGTAGAAACGCGCAACAGTCGAGTCGTAACCAACGAGTCGGAGTTGCCAGCGGTCCGAGTACCGACTGGCGCCTGTCGAAATGTCCGCGTGGCCGGCGGTGATTTCGGCGATCGACTGTGTCCGATAAACAAGGCACTGGGCGCCACCCGCGGAGTCTTCTCCACTGGCCGACGTGAACGTCGCCATCGCATAGGTCGAGCCGGCGGGGGCAGCGGCCTGCACGGCGGCGAGAAGGTCGGCAGAAATGCTCGACGGAACCTCCTGGAAGGCAAAAACGTCGACAGGGACGGCAAACCCGGGCTTGTCATCGACGTGCGCCGCGGCGATCACCCCTTCGATGGCCGTGACATCACCCACCATTTTGGCGACATTCCAAGACATGACGCGCATCTGGGCGGCTGCCGGGAGCGAACAGCACGCGGTCGCCAGAACGGCCATCGCGAGGGGAAGTGGGTTCATCTGCCTGCAATGTAGGGCCGATTCGTGAGATTCCAAACGAGATCCTGATGTTTCCTCCGTTCCCGGCCAAAGGGGGCTAGGCTTCGCGACTCAATTCCCGCCATGAAGCACCCAATCACCGCCATCGCGCTCCTTGCTTTCGCCCTCTTGGCCAGCCCCTGCCTGGCCCAGCAGGTCGAGGTCGAGGAGTTCACCCTCCCCAACGGGATGAAGTTCCTCCTGTGCCCCCGGCATGACCAGCCCAACGCGATCGCCGCCGGGTGGGTGGCCAAGGTGGGCAGCGTCAACGAGCGGCCCGGCATCACGGGGATCAGCCACTTCTTTGAACACATGATGTTCAAGGGGACCGACACGATCGGCACCCGCGACGCCAAGGGCGATGCCGCCTTCCGCGCGAAGCAGAAGGACCTGCGCGACCGGATCAATGCGCTCATCTGGGATGGCCAGTACAAGCGGGCACGCGCGGGCGAGATCGACAATCCGTGGGACGCCGCGAACGACACCGACGAGATCAAGGCCCTTCGCTCCGAGCTCCGCTCCCAGATGGAGGAGCAGCAGGGCCGCGTGCATGCCGAGCGCATCGCCACGATCAAGAAGGAACTGGGCGCCCTCGACCCCGCGCTGCCGGGCACGGCCGACCTGAAGTCGTCGCTCGAGGGCGAGCTGACTCGGCTGGAGGCCGACCAGAAGTCGCGCGGCACCGTCGTCAAGGACGAGTTCGACCTCATCTACACCGAGGCCGGCGCCTCGGGAATGAACGCCTTCACCTCCTACGACATCACCTTCTACATCATCACGATCCCCAGCAACAAGATCGAGCTGTGGTGCTGGATGGAGAGCGACCGCCTGGCCAACTCCACGTTCCGCGAGTTCTACAGCGAACGCGACGTCGTCCACGAGGAGCGTCGGCTCCGCACCGAGAGCACGCCGACTGGCGTGTTCCAGGAGCAGTTCGAGAGCATGTTCTGGCAGTCGTCGCCGTACTCCTGGCCGGTCATCGGGTGGCCCAGCGACCTGAACTCCTACACCTTCGAGGAGGCGCAGCGCTACTTCAACATCTACTATCGCCCCAACAACCTGGTGGGCGTGCTTGTCGGCGACTTTGACCCCGCCGACGCCAAGAAGCAGATCACCCGCTACTTCACGCGACTGGAGCGTGGCGAGACCAATCCGCCGCCGGTCGTCACCGAGGAGGTCCCGCAGCGCGCCGCGATGCGGATGGTCGCCGAAGCCGAAGCGCAGCCCAGCGTCACGGTGCAGTACCACGCGGCACCCTTCGGGCACAAGGACTCCTACGCGCTGGACATGTTGTCGCAGGTCCTCAACGGCCGCACCGGCCGGCTCTACAAGGGCATGATCGAGGGATCGGAAATCGCATCCAGCGCCAACGCCGGATCGGACTCGCGAAAGTACGCGGGCGCATTTGCCTTCGAGGCCGAAGTCAAGGGCGACTCTACGCCTGAGCAGCTGGAAGCGGCTTGGTACGCCGAGGTGGCCAAGCTCCAGAACGAGCCGGTCTCCGACCACGAGCTGCAGAAGGTCCGCAACCAGTCCGCTGCTGACGCCTACCGCCGATTGCAGAACAACTTCTTCCTGATGATCCAGCTGGGGTTCGCCGAGAACATGGGCGACTGGAGGTACATCAACGAGGAGCCCAAGCTCCTCCAGGCCGTGACCGCCGACGACATCCAGCGCGTGGCGAAGAAGTACTTCACGCCGGAGAACAGCTCGGTCGCCATCTACCGGCGAAAGGCCGGCTCGGCCCCCGCCGCCGAGGATGCCGACCTTGCCGCCCTTCCCGCGCCGATGCAGGGAATGGCCAAGCAGGCGGTGCAGCAGATCATGGCGATTGCCGACGTCGAGACACTTCGTGGCGCCATCGCCGAGATGGAGGCGCAGGCCAGCCAGATGCCGCCACAGGCCAAGCCACTGGTGGACTACATGGTGAAGAAGGCGAATGAACGCCTGGCGGAACTGGAAGCCGCCTCCAAGGACTGACGCCCCCCCACCACATCGACCGACATGGCGTCGCCACCGCGCGACGTCCCCAGCCATCACACGACGAACAAAGTCACGAGACGACCATGCTGAACCGACTCTCCATTCCCCTGTGCCAGTTCCTGTGCGCCGCGCTCCTCCTGCCCTGCCTGGCCGGTGCCGCGTCGGCGATCGCCACCGCGGATGACGCCATCCCCTCCCACCCGCGCGACATCCAGTACCCGCCACTCACGTTTGCGGCACCGAAGGCCTCCGAGTTCCGTCGCACGCTGAGCGACGGCACGATCGTGTTCATGGCACCGGACAAGACCTTCCCGCTGGTCACGCTCAGCGTGAACGCGATGGGTGGGCAGAACCAGATCGGCGGCGAGATGGTCGGCCTCGCCGGGCTCGCCGCGTCGCAGATGCGCACCGGCGGCACCGAACGCCTCACGCCGTCGGAAGTGGACGAGAACCTCGATTTCATGGCCAGCAGCGTGAGCGTCACGTCCGGACCATGGTCCAGCGGAGCCAGCCTCAATGCGCTGGCCACCAACTTCGACGCCACGCTGTCGATGATGATGGACATGCTCAAGGCCCCGCGCTTCGACGCCGATCGGCTCCGCATCGCCAAGGAGACGATGCTGGAGGGGCTCAAGCAGCGCAACGACGATGCGGACTCCATCGCGGGCTACGAGTGGAAGATGCTCTTGTACGGCGAAGACACATGGCGCGGCGCCCAGCCCACCGCCGACGAGATCATGGCGATGGGCGAAGGCCAGCTCCGCGAGGCCTCCAGCCAGGTCTTCCGCCCCGGCAACTACGTGCTCACCGTGTCGGGCGACTTTGATCCCGACCAAATGATGCAGAAGCTGGAAAAGGCGTTCGTCAGCGAGACGCCGGCGCAGGCCCGCAACGCCGCGCCCGGTGCCGATGCCCACACGACGCCCCATGGCCTCTATCACGCCCAGAAGGACATTCCACAGGGCAAGGTCTTCATCGGCGGCCGCAGCCTCCAGCGCGACGACCCTGACGTGGTCGCGGCGACGCTCATGAACGAGATCCTCGGCGGAGGCGGCTTCACCAGCCGTATCACCAAGCGCGTCCGGTCCGACGAGGGTCTGGCGTACTCCGCCGGCAGCGGCTTCAGGGCGGACCCCTTCACGCTTGGCACGATCAACGCCGGCGTCCAGAGCAAGAATGCGACCGTCGCCCTCTCGATCAAGCTGATCCTCGAGGAGTTCGCGCGGATGCGTGACACGCTCGTGTCGGAGGAGGAACTGGCCACGGCCAAGAAGTCGTTCATCGAGACCTTCCCACAGACGTTTGGCTCCAAGGCCGCGACCGTCGCGGTGTTCGCCGAGGATGAAATGACCGGGCGCGACGCGGCCTGGTGGGACACCTACCGCGACCGCGTCAACGCCGTCACGCGAGAGGATGTCCAGCGCGTCGCGCAGCGCCTCCTCCAGCCCGGCGCCATGGCCGTGCTGGTGGTGGGCGACTGGGAGGAGATCGCTCCCGGCGACGAGAACGGCCGCGCAAGCATGAAGGATGTCGAGGCTGTCTTTGGCCCGGTGCAGCACCTGCCCGCGCGCGATCCGCTCAGCCTGAAGCCGCTGCCCCAGGTCGCCCCATCGCCCAACTGAGCTCGGGCGCCTTCAGCAGCGCGGCGGCGGCAATCGCCAGCCCCGCGCCGAGCGTCGTGCCTGCGGCGAGTGCCAATGCGGCGCTCAGCCAGGAGTCCACGGTGATCGTCGAGAGCGTGACGGCGACCGTGATCCCCATCAGGAGCGCGATCCCGGCGCTGCGCAGCAAGGAGTGCCCGACCTCGCGATCGACGATCTGGCCTGTCCGGCGCGCCAGTTTCTTTCCGAGGATGAGGCACTGCAGGACGGCGCACGCGCACGTGCTCCACGCCAGGCCCGCCACGCCGAGGGGCGTGTTGATGAGGATGATGTTGAGGGTGAAGTTGAGTGCGACCATGGCGATGCTCAGCCGCACGGGAGTGGTCGTGTCTCCCATGGCATAGAAGGCCCGCGTGTAGAGCTGGTTCACGCTGTAGGCCCATATCGCGGGGGCGTACCCGAGGACCACCCACGCCACGCGCCACGCGTCGTCCATCGAGAAGGCATTGCCGACGTAGAGCGTGGCGGCGAGGGGGAAGCAGACGGCCGCCAGGCCGGTGCTCGCGGCCGCGCCGATGAAGACAGAGAGCCTGAGCCCGCGCCGGAGCGTGGACTGGAATCGTGCCGGATCGTGGGACTCGCGGGCCAACTGCGGGAAGATCGCCGTCGCGATCGCCACGCCGAAGACGCCGAGCGGGAACTCGTAGAGACGCTGCGCAAAGCTCAGCGTGGCCATCGAGCCCTCTGGCAATGGATACTCAAACCCGAGGATCGTCGAGCCAAACGTGGTGGGCCAGCTGGCGATCAAGCCATCCACGAACGTGTTGACCTGGAGGACGCCAAGTCCCAGCAGCATGGGGAGCGTCGTCTTCCAGACGCTGCGCGAGGCGACCAGCGATGAGTCCGACGAACCTCGACGGATGGCTCGCAACGGCCGGACCGCGAGAAGGCACCAGCCCAGCTGGAGGACGCCGGCGGCAAGCACCGCGATCGCGACCGCGAGGACTCTTCCCGTGGCATCCCCCTCCCCCAGGAGCCACCACCCGCCGACGGCCGTCCCCGCCACCAGCAGGTTGAGGATCACCGGGGCACTGGCCGTTGGGCCAAACCGGTGGTGCACCTGGAGCACGGCCCCAAGCAACGCCACCAGGCACACCAGCGGCATGTACGGCAGCATGATCGCCAAGAGCGATACCGTGAGCCTGGTGTCCTCGCGGCCGTCCGTGAGGTGGATGCCGCCCAGCACCAGCTCACCGGCGACCACGATCGAGCCCATCACGACCGTCGCAATCGACAGGACTCGCCACGCCAGGTAGCCCGCCTCCGCTTCGCCGCCTGATTCGAGGCGCTTGGCGTAGGCCGGCAGGAAAGCGGACGAGAGTGCCCCTTCGCCAAAGAGCCGCCGGAACAGGTTTGGGATCATGAACGCGAACGTGAAGGCGTCGGCGACCGGTCCCAGTCCGAAGGCGCGGGTGAGTGCCGCGTCGCGGGCCAGCCCGGTGAGGCGGCTGGCCACCGTCAAGAGCGTGAAGGTGCGGGCGTGGTGCTCAAAGCCCTTGGACATCGCGGCGGTATCTTCTCGGCTCGATGGACTTGGCGCAGGCACAAATCGCCAACCGCGGCGCACGGCGCGACACTCCGATGTGCGGCGCGTTGTCGCGAACATGGGCCGTGCGGGCGGTGCGGGCCGTGGCCGCGACCGTCGCCGCGGCGATCGCGGTCACCGTTGGCCTCACCGGGTGTTCCAGCGGGCCGACCACCATCCTGGAATCGGACGTGCCCTTGGTCGCCGGGACCGAGGTACGCCTCTCCACCGACATTCACCTGCGCGGCGGCGAGCTCCTCTCGGGCCACGCGATCTGCTTCGGTGCGATGGAAGACGCCGAGGCGGCGGTGAAGGAGACGGATTGCCGCTTCGCGGACCACGGGTGGGCGGTGCTCAAGCGCACGGGCTCCCGTGACCGGGTGGAGACGACTTACTTCAAGGGCGATCGCCGCGCGATCGTGCTGGTCGAGTTCAACTCAATCGATCCCGAGATGTCGCGGGCGACGATTGACGTCAGTTCGACGGCCGCGGGGGCGAACCAGGAAGCCCCATCAACTCCAGCGCCCGCCGAGCCGCCAGCCGCCCGGCCCTGACTTGCCCGACCAGTGGCCCGCAGAGCGCGCCTCGGTCGCAGTCGATCAGCGTGCCGGTGGCGTCCACCAACACGCCATCACCGGAGGCGTCCGGTGCTCGATGGGATCGCTGCACGGCGGCGGTTCGCCACGCCGACAAGCTCCGCGCTCCCAGCCAATCCTCAAGTTGTGCTCGGACGGCGCGATCGACGCCGACATCGCCAAGCGCCACCGCTCCCGGGTCAACCACGGTGCATGACACCAGCGCGCGTCCCGCCGGTGCACATCCGGGTGCCACGTCGCTGGTGGCCATGATGTGGTTGATGGGCCCCGCTTCGTCACTCACGACCAGTGCGCCGCCGGCAAGCATGGACGGAAGCGACTTGGCGGGAAGGAGGTAGTGGATGGTGGCCGCCGTGGGCGGGCGGACGGCATCATCGGGCACATCGTCCGCGTGCTCCCACGGACGATTCGCGGTCGCGACCACGACGGCGTGCGCACGGATCTCATCGTCGCCGACGCGCAGCGTGGCGCCATCATGCGTGAGTTCCAATCGCGTGACCGGGTGGTCCATCAGGACGCCGGACGGCGAAGCCGACAGCTCGTCGTCGAGGACGGGCAGGCCGGCACCCACATGATCCAGGAGTCCCGACAATCCGGTTTCATAGATCGCGGGGCCAAACGAGCCTCCGCGCCACGCCCGGGCGGCCCCACGCGCACTTCCCGCGGCCAGCGGATCCAGCCCCAACATGCGCACCAGTGGAAGGACGGCGGCCGCGAGCGACCTCGGCGACGAAGCGGAATCGAGCATCTCGTCCACGGTTTCTTCGCCGTCGCCCACAGTCTGGTTGCCTTTCGATCGATGCCACGCCGACGCCATCTGTGACAGTCGAGCGATGGCAGACCAGTGGCTGGCGCCAAGTCCACTGCCGAAGAGGCCTCGCCAGCGGGACAGCGTGGAGGCGAGTGGGTGCCGCAGCGGATCGGCCATCTCATGGAACTGCCCGGCGTGGCGAAAGCGGACGACCATGGGAGGCGTGGGGCCGACGCCGGCGAGGATCGACTCGTCCCAGCTCACCCACTCCTCTTCGTCGCCTCCGATGATGGCGGGTCGATGATCCAGCACGCATCCGCCGCGCCGCAGGGACTCGGTCCCGTCGCCGAGGTGATCCTCCGCGACCAGCAGCAGCCACGGCACGCCGCTGCGCGCGCACTCGTGGGCCGCACGAAGCGCTGCGATCGACCCCCCAATGATGGCCACGTCGGTCTGCATCGAGCCCGGCCAGTCTATTCGTGCGTCGAAGGAACGCCCGCAGGGCGAATCCATGCGAGGATCGGCACGACGAGGAATGGGATCGCGACCACGAGGATGGCGTCGGGCTCCCATGGGCCAGGCTGTAATCCGCCGAGGGCGACCCCCAGTCGCGCCACCCCCACGCACGCAAGGGCCACCCCGACAAGCATGGCGGCGGCGTTGAGCGTGGACGCCGCCCGCGCGCGGACGTTGCGAGGCGGCCGTGCCGCGCCGATGGCCTGGGCAAGGCTCCACCACATCGCTTGGAAGGCGACGCACACGCCGAGCACGGCCCCGATGATCGCCGACTGCACGGCGGGGAGCTGGTGAAGCCAGCGCAGGAGGGGGAGTGCGGCCATGGCCAGGGTCGATCCCGCCATCGCACCCAGGAGCGTGGCGCTGGCGAGCGCGGGAATCGCATTGCGCCTCGAGACGACGGCACGCTCCATCGCCAGTCGCGTCGCGGGGGTCGATCGATTGGCTGAGGCGAAGGCCCACGCCACCGTGACGCCGGACGCATTGGCCAGGAAGTCCGTGTCGACGGTCCATCGCTGGATGATTTCGATGCCCTGGAGCGACTCGTCCAGGAGCGACCACCCCAGCGCCGCCAGGAGGAACCGGCTGGGCGTCGGGAACCAGTCGGCCCACCACACGGCGAGGCCGACGGCGAGGAACGTCACGAAGTGCAGCACTTGGTCGCCACCTTCGAAGGTGGGCGGCAGCTGGAGTGCAGGCCAGTGCGTGGCCACGAAGCTGCACAGGAGCATGCCCCACGCGATGCCTTGCCGGAACCGATGCATCACGCCGCCGGTGCCGGTGCGGGAGCCGGTGCGGGAGCGGCCTCCGCGGCGGTGGCGCCGGTCGTTCCGCCAGCGGGCGCCGTGGCGGCGAGCGCGTCCCACGTCGTCACCAACTGCGCGGCGAGTGCGATGTAGTCCTGGGCGCCAGGGCTGTCAGGCGCATACTCCACCGCAGTCTTGCCGAAGCTCGGGGCCTCCGCGAGGCGGATGTTGCGGCGGACGTGCGGCTCGTACACCTTGGCACGGCGAAGCGGCCCGTCGGTGCCTCGAGCGGCCGCGAAGAACGACTCGATCTCGTCCACGACCGCGCGCGAGTGCAGCGCCTGCTTGTCGAACTGGGTGAGGATCACCCCCCCCAGCTCCAGGCCAGGGTTGAGGTGCGCGACCACCATGCCGATGGTCTTCACGAGGTTTTCCAGGCCTCGCAGCGCCAGGTACTGCGGCACGATCGGGACGATGACTTCCTGGGACGCCACGAGCGCATTGACCGTGAGGACGCCCAGGCTCGGAGGGCAGTCGATGAGGATGAGGTCGTAGTCCTTGCGCGATGCCGCCAACTTTTCGGCGAGCCGGTAGTGCATGCCCTCAAGCATCGCCAGCTCGCCCTCGGCCAGCGCCAGCTCCGTGGTGGACGGCACCAGGTGGAGCGTCGGCCTCGCCTTGACCAACACATGCTTCACGCGGACGGCCGGGTCGGCCAGCAGTTCGCGGACACTTGGCGCGTCGTCGGTGGGCTCGTGGCCCAGGTGCATGGAGAGGTTGGACTGCGGGTCCAGGTCCACCAGCAACACCTTCTTGCCCGCACGCGCGAGCGCGGCCCCGAGGTTGACGGCGCTGGTCGTCTTTCCCACGCCGCCCTTCTGGTTCAGGATCGCGACAATCCTCGCGTGTCTGGCCGGCGGCATGGGAGCGAGTATAGGTCGCGCCCTCGGCCATTCAGCCCTTCCGTTCCGCCCTGCCTCGTCGCCGAATCGCTACGGCGCGAGCAGTCCAGTGCGACGAGTCGCCGGCTCGTCGGGCAGCGGCCAGGCTCCCACGTCCACCACGACGTCGTGCCCGCGCTCGTTCCACGGGACCAGCGGTCGCATCGGGGTGAATCGACCCATGCCGGCGATCCGCCGGGAAATCGCGATGGGCACGAACGTGCCGAAGGGCGGGTGCTCGCCTCCCATCCAGGCCATGGGGAGCTCGATGGTGACGGACCAGGCGTCGGCGCCGGAGAGTCGCTCCATGCGCCGCGCATTCATGGGCGAGTCCAGCAGTGGCTGGCCGCTGGCCAGGCTCATGATCTTGATGGGGCCGAGTTCCGGCACGACCAGCCGGGCACCGCGCGAGGGAAGGTCGATGATGAGCTCGTCACGGCCCTCATCAGCGATGGGTCGATGGGCCTCGATCGCCAGTTCCCATCCGGACGGCCGCCGCCGCAGTCGAGCATCGGTGGCCCACTCCGCTGTCGCGGTCGAGCCGACTCCCTGCAAGGTTTCCGCGAGCGTCGCCGTGCGGAAGAACGGGCCGAAGGAGATTCCCGGCGCTTGCGCGGGGACCACGGCGGGCGGCACCGCGAATCGCCACTCGCGCCCTGGAGAGGTGACCAGGAGCGTCTTCAGGCTGGAGGCCGCCTCGGCTGGCACCGGCACCACGACCGATTGGTACGAGCCTGAGAGCACCGGAATCGTGACGGTGGTGTCTGCTCCAAGCCACGTGGCCTCGAGCACGCGATTCTCGAAGCTGCCGTTCATGGCACCAAGCACGACCCCCTCCTGAGAAAGTCGCTCGATCCACACGCCAACAAGCGGCTGGTCATCGACCCACGCGCGCGCGAAGGCTGCCGCGGACTCCGGCCCGACGTCGCGCGTCGACTGTTCCAGCCCCGTGAGGAGCCGGTCAAGCTGTCCAGGGTCACTCACCCAGCTCGCGATGAGCACCTCGCGACCATCCTCGGCGGCTCCCTTGGAAACCGACGCCAACGCGTGCACCAATCGTTCGGCTGCGAGCGGGTCGACTGCCGCCACGCCAGCGAGCGCAGCGTCCCACCGATCGGCCAGCGCCATCGCGAGGGTTCGATCCAGCGGCTGCCCGGCCTCGGGCGCGATCGCCCGGCCAAGTTCCCGTGCCGTGATGCGATCGCGGATGTGCTCGGCCGGGGCTCGAGCGGCCGGCGAGGCATTCTCAAGGTTGGCCCCTGGGCCAGCGTCGAGGACCGGATCGGGTACGGAGAGCGTGCCAGGTGCGATCGGATCAAGAACGCTGCTGGTGAATGGCGGAGTCGATGGGCAGGGCCATGAGAGTTGACGAGGCGCGTCAACCGGGATCGACACGATGATCCACGCCCACGACTGGTCGGTGGGTTGCGCCGCCGCCAGCCACTGCACCGGGTCAGACCATGCCGGAGCACCCTGCGTGGCCAGTGGCTGGATGGCCAGGCACGGCGCGGATTGCACTGGGTGATCGGCCACTCTCACGTCGAACGACTGGGGCCAGGACGACTCGGGGTTCGTCCGCTCCACGATCGCCATCGCCAACCCCCCGCGAAGAACCGTTGGTGGCGCCCAGCTGACGGCAAAATTCCCGCCGGCCGCGATCGCCACGAGATCGGGGCCGTCAGAGGCGGCGGGATCAAGCGTCGCGTCGGCAGCCTCAAGGTCGCGGAGGTATTGCTCCAGCAACGAGCCGGGGATGGGAGGCGGCGATGGCTGGGTGGGAGATTGGCCCTGCGCACCCACCGCCTCGGCAGACGAGAGTGCGAGCACGCCCGCGAGCACGCCCGCGAGCACGACACTCGCGCATTCCATCGCGCATTCCATCGCGCCGATGCGGGTGAATCGATCCATGGTCAAGGCCGTGCGGGCGAGAGAAGGTCCTGTAGACGCTTGGACCGATACTCGGGGTCGCGGAGGATGCGCGAGCCTTGTGCGTCCCGTTCCGGCGGCAGCTCGCGAGTGATCGACACGCTCCGCGCCGCGCTGTGGCCTGAGCTGGCGCGACTCGGCTCCTGTGCCGCCGGGCGTTCCGAGCCGTAGGTGCGGGAAATGTCGGTCTCGCCGATCGTGTACACGGTCCCTGCGGGCACGACCGCGACGTCCCGGCCCGCGTACCGAACGTACTCGCCGCGCGGGTAGACCGCGTAGAGGCCGCCGGCGCGTCGAGCGAAGAAGTCGGTCCCTCGCACCGAGTACGTGCCGGCGAACGAATCGTCCACGCGAAGGCTCACTCGGGGATCGATGCTCCTGGCGCGGCCAGGATCGCCATCTTCTCCGGCGGCCACGGGGATCAAGTCACCCATGTCGATCGCGGTCGCGTCGGGCTTCGTCCCCTGCCCCGTGCCGGTCGACGCTGCCGCACTGGTGCCGCGTGCCGCGGAACCGACGGCCTGCGCGCCGGGGGCGGCGGGTGCGGGTGCGGGTGCGGGTGCGGTGGGTGCGGCGGGTGCGGCCCCCTGCCGTGAATTGATCAGAATCGACCAAAAAAACGTCGAATCTGATCGTTTCACGGGCGAAGGCCCCAGCGGCGCGGCGAACGCGACGGCGGAGGCAATCGTGACAAGTGAGACCTGCGAGACCAGTGAGACAAGGGTCGACATCGTTGTGATCCAGCAGCGTATCAATCGGCTCGACCCTTGGTTCAAGATTCCCCTTCCTCGGCGGGAACGACGCTTGTGGTGTCGGCGGGGAGGAACAGCAGGCGGCCGCCCGACCACACTTCCAAGCCACGCAGCGGGTCCAGCCGCCGGACCTCGCCGCGCACGAGCCCCTCCGGCGTGCGGAAGGCGAGGGTGCATCCGGTGAGCCGATCTCGGGTGGCGAATCGAGCCGCCAACTCGTGCGGCGACACCTGATCCATGTGGTCGATGGCCTGCAGGATCGCTCCGGCGACGTCAAGCCTCGAGACTTGGCAACCCGACATCGCCAGGCTGGTGGCACGCGACTGAAGTTCGCTTGGCATGGACTCTTGGCTGACATTGATGCCGATGCCGATGACCGCGCAGCGCCCAGTTCGCTCAACCAGGATGCCGCCCAGCTTTTGGCCGCCGATCTCGAGGTCGTTGGGCCACTTCAGTCCGACACGCAGTCCCACTCGCTGGGCTGAGGGCTTCGACTCCAGCGCCTCTGCGACGGCCACCCCCGCACGGACGGAGAGAGTGCCATCGGCGGGATCGGTGTCCAGCGCCACGCTCATGGCCAGGCCGGCACCGGGAACATCGATCCAGCGGCGACCCAGGCGACCACGCCCCTCACGTTGCTCGAGCGCGATCACGCACGATCCCGCGCCGCGCTCGCGGGCCAGGTCCTGCGTGCTGCTGCAGGACTCCACGACGACGAGGTCGCGGATGCGCCGGAGCATGGCGACTTGGGGCCGCAGTGCCTCCATCCACGACTGGGCGCTCATGCGTCGTCCAGGCCGAAGTCCACCCACGGCACGCTGTGCGTCAGGGCGCCAACCGAGATGCGGTCGACGCCGGTCTTGGCGATGGCGCCCGCCGTGTTGATGGCCACGCCGCCGCTGGCCTCCAGGAGCACGCGCGATCGTGCGGCGTCGCGTCGGCCAACCGCCTCAGCGAGCTGGTCAATGCCGAAGTTGTCAAGCAGGATGATGTCGATCACGCCATCCGGGAGTGCCAGCAGCGCGTCAAGCTGCGGCGTCGAGTCGACCTCGCAGCACACGAAGGCCGGGGCAAATCGGGCGCGCGCCTCGCGAGACACTCGATGGGCACATGAGGCGACTGCCGCGGGGTCGAGCCCCGCAAGATGGTTGTCCTTGAGGAGGACCGCGTCATGGAGCCCAAAGCGGTGCGGTTCGCCGCCACCGCATTGCACCGCGTGCTTCTGGAGCGTCCGCAGCCCGGGAATCGTCTTGCGCGTGGCGCAGACCCGGGTTCCGGCACCCCCTGCCCTCACCGCGTCCACGAACGCGCGCGTTGTCGTCGCCGTTCCCGAGAGAAGCCCCAATAGGTTGAGTGCGGTGCGCTCGGCCAACAGGACGCCCCGCACCTGCCCGTCGAGGTAGGCCACCGCCTGTCCAGCCGTGGCCTGGTCACCATCCTGGAGCAGCGCGCAACTGGACACACCACAGGCCCGCGCGGCCTCGCCGACGCATGCCATGCCGGCGATCGTCGCCGAGGTGCGAGCACGAACGACGAATCGACCCGCCACGGACTCGTCGATGGCGCACGCGCTGGTGATGTCCAGCCCCGCGCCACTCGTTCCGATGTCTTCCGCGAGGCCACGGGCCACCGCGTCGCGCGCGGCTGCTTCCAGGGTGGGCGCGCACGTCGCGGGCATGTTCATGCGCCCGGCCCGCGCGAGACGCGGGCCTTGAGCCGTGCCGCGAGTGCTGCGCCGGCGGCGTGATCGAGCGTGCCCGTGTCCCACCGCACGCCCAACCCGCGCCCGTCCGCCTGCATCGGAATCACGTGAAAGTGGACGTGCGGCACGGCCTGATGCGCAGCCGATCCGTTGTTCTGCAGGACGTTGTAGGCCGTGCAGCCCAACTCCTCCACCACGGCACGCGACACCCTGGCCACCGCCAGCCCCAACGCCGCGGCGGACGTGTCGCTCAGCTGGTGCAGGAACTCCCGCTCTTCCTTGGGGACCACCAGCACGTGTCCCTCCGAGAGTGGGCCGATGTCCAGGAACGCGATCGTGTGTTCGTCCTCAAGGACGAGATGGCACGGAATCTGGCGATCGATGATCTTGGTGAAGATGGTGGCCATGGGGCAATCACCTCAGCGCGGGCGCCGTGCGATCACGGGAAGACGCCGCGGAGCTCGTACACGCGTCCGATGTGCTCCATCGCTGCGGCGTATGCCGCCGTGCGCCAGTCAGTGTCGAACCGCTCACGCGCCGCGCGCATCCGGCGCGCGCCGTCCGCCACTCGGCTGCTGACTTCCGCGTCGAACCAGTCGGCACCCATCCCGCCGTGAAGCCGGTCGTTTCGCCACTCCAGCCATGATCCAACCACGCCGCCGGCATTGCCGATGATCGACGGCAGCACCTCGATGCCTCGCTGGATCAGCACCTCGTCGCCCTCGGCGGTCCACGGCGCATTGGCCGCTTCCAGCACGATCGGCGCACGGATCTGCTGGGCCAGGTGTTCGTTGACCGTGCCTTCGCCCGACGCCAGCACCACCACGTCGCTGTCCAGCCCGAAGAAACGGGTCGCATCGACCTCATGGCCCCCCAGCACCCCATGCACGGAGCCTGTCGCCGCAAGCTGTCGCTCCATGACTTCCACCGGGATGCCCTCGGCATTGGACACGCCGCCGCCACGGTCGAGCACGCCCACGATCTTGGCGCCTCGCAATTCCAGTGCCGAGGCGATCTGGCGTCCGATGCGGCCGAAGCCGGCAATCGTCACGCGCGATCGGCCCAGGTTCAGTTGAAGGTCACTCCCCAGTGCTTCCAGCAGGTGCACCACGCCGAGGCCGACCGCGGTGGCACGGCCGGGCACTCCGCCGATTTCCACCGGCTTGCCAGTCACGATGGGCCGCATCTCCTGCTGCACGCCGGATGGCGACATCTGGATGGCGGTGTCCAGGAACCAAGCGAGCATCTCCGGCGTCGCGCCCTGGTCGGGGCCGGGGATGTCATGCACGGGGCCAAAATGGCCGCGCGCGGCGACCGCGAATCGCCGGACCACACGTTGCAGCTCGGCGCGCGAAAGGATCCGCGGGTCGCACACCACGCCGCCGAACGCGCCGCCAAAGGGCACGTTCAGAAGCGCGCACTTGAGCGTGACCAGCAGCGCCAGTCCCTTGGCCGTGTCCAGGTCAAGGCGCGGCGAGAACCGGAGGCCACCCTTGAACGGGCCCAGCGCGTCATTGTGCTGCACGCGGAGCCCCTTGAAGAGTTCCCATGATCCATCGTCCATGTGGACGGGGAAGTGGAACGACACTTCGTTGCGAGGCTGCGCCATGATCAGCTGCACGCTCTCGGGGACTCCCGCCAACGTCGCGGCGTCAAGCATCCGGTGGCAGATGCGCGCATGAAGTCCGCCCGACTCGCTCCCGATGCCGGCAAGCTCGGCGGTGTGCGACGTGGATCGGAGCGCCGTTTCGGCGTCGACGGCTCTCTTCATGGCGTTGATTCCTTCACGAACTTCACGAAGCCCCAGTGGCGAGGCAGGTGCATGTCCACGGCCCACTGCGGGGTCCACGTCCAGTTGTCCTCTCGAGTGCCGGGAACCTTCTCGTACCGGCCATCGCGGAGCTGCAGCGGCCACTCGACACGGGAGAAGTTGATCTTCCACGACTCTCCTGGCAGCGGCACCCTGCCCGCGCGCTTGCTGTCCGTCGAGTCGTCCGCGTAAGCGGGCGGCGGCACCAGGCACGCAAAGGGAATCGCCCACTCCACGGTCCATCCCGTGTCACGGTCCGAACCGTCATTCACGGTGCCACGCACGCCGATGGCCGTCTTGAGGCCAGCGCAGTCCCAGGAATGATCCGCGGGCCCCCCCTGCCGGTACATGTTGTGGAGGTAGAGGTCAAAGATCGTGCCAAGGACGTTGACTTCCAGTTCGTAATAGGCCGACTGATCGCCATCGGGATCGATGAAGACCTCGAAGTCATGCTGGTGGAAGACGATGCTGTCGCGCTCGGTGTACTCCGCCCACAGGTGCGGCTCTTCCATGTCCGCGGCGATGTAGAGGTACTTGTCGTCCCAGAGCATCTTCACGCGGGTCGCAAACTTCGGGTCAGGCTTCCGAGCTCCCTCAATGTCTCGGAAGAGTGCCGTCCAGGTGGCCAGATCCCACGCCCCTTCGACCAGCTCACCGTCGATTGCTGGTGGTGCCGACGTGTAGGCGCACTGGTAGTTGAAGGGGCGGTGCATCTCGCGACCGGTCGTCTCGTCCGTGAAGGGCGGCACGTCTCGGTACGGCGTGCAGGCGGCGATCGATGCGCCGATTCCGCATGCCATGACCAGAAATCTTGCCACTCGCCGTTCCATGGTCAGCCCTTTCGCTTCGGCTTGGAGGAGGACTTCTTCGCGGAAGGGGCACCGGCGGACGTCGAAGCTGCTGCGGCCGCCGCCGCGCGCTTGGCCATCACCGCCGCCTTGCCCGCGGCGAGGCGAGCGACCGGCAGCCGGAAGGGAGAGCACGAGACATAGTTGAGGCCACACGCCTGGAAGAAGGCGATCGATGCGGGGTCGCCGCCATGTTCACCGCAGACACCCAGCTTGATGTCAGGGCGCGTGGCGCGGCCGCGCTCGCACGCGATGCGCACCAGCTCGCCAACGCCCACCTGGTCGATGGACTCGAAGGGATTCGACTTGAAGATCTCCTTGTCGATGTACGGCGCCATGAACATGTTGGAGTCGTCGCGGCTGATGCCCAGTCCCGTCTGCGTGAGGTCGGTGGTGCCGAAGGAGAAGAACTCGGCCTCCTTGGCGATCTCGTTGGCGGTCAGTGCGCCGCGCGGGACCTCGATCATGGTGCCCAGCATGTACTTGAATCGCACGCCCTCACGCTCCATGATGGTCTCCGCCTCGCGACGGACGAGCGCAATCTGGTCCTTGACCTCTCCGGCGAAACCGGTGAGCGGCACCATGACTTCTGGGAAGACGGGCGTGCCGGATCGCTTTACGGCGGCAGCGGCCTCGAAGATGGCGCGCGCCTGCATGATCGTGATCTCGGGGAAGACGATTCCCAGTCGGCAGCAGCGGAAGCCAAGCATCGGGTTGGCTTCGTGCAGCGCGTGCACTCGCTCGGCGATGCGCTCGGGCGCGATCCCCAGCGTCGCGGCGAGGTCAGCCTGCTGCTGCGCCGTGTGGGGCAGGAACTCGTGCTGCGGCGGGTCCAGGAGGCGGATGCAGGCGGGTCGACCCTCCAGCACGCGGAACATCGCGGCGAAGTCGCTTCGCATGAAGACCTGGATGTCAGCCAGTGCCGCTGCGCGTGCGGTGGCGTCGCCGGCGAGGATCATGGCGCGCACGGCGTCGATGCGGTCGCCTTCAAAGAACATGTGCTCGGTGCGGGTGAGGCCGATGCCCTCCGCGCCAAACGCGATCGCGTTCCTGGTCTGCTCGGGGCCGTCTGCGTTGGTGCGCAGTCCCAGCGTGCGAGCCTTGTCCGCCAGGCCCATCACGAAGGCGTAGTAGCCGTAGACCGCGCTGTCGGCGGGCTTCATCGTGCGCTGGATGAGGACCTGCTTGAGCTCGCTGTCGGCGGTGGGGATGAGTCCCACGATCACCTCGCCGGTCGTGCCGTTGATGGAGATGTGGTCGCCCTCGCGCACGGCGCGCCCCCTGCAGGTCATCGTGCCCGCGTGGTAGTCAATCGAGAGTTCACCCGCACCGGCCACGCACACCTTGCCCATCTGGCGAGCAACGAGCGCCGCATGGCTGGACACGCCGCCGCGAGCCGTGAGGATCCCTTCCGCGGCGATCATGCCTCGAAGGTCTTCGGGGCTTGTTTCCACTCGGCAGAGCACGACTCGACGACCCTTGGCCGCCCACTCCACGGCTCGTGCCGGGCTGAACACCGCTTCGCCGCTTGCCGCGCCGGGGCCGGCAGCGAGGCCCTTGGTGAGGACGCGACCATCGCGCTGCGCCGTTGCGTACGCGCCTCGCTCAAAGACCGGCTGCAGGAGCTGGTTCATCGCCTCGGGATCGGAGCTGGCCAGCGCGTGGTCCGCGGTCATGAGGCGTTCGCGGACCATGTCATGCGCGATCTTCACGTAGGCCAGCGCGGTGCGCTTGCCGTTGCGGGTCTGGAGCATGTAGAGCGTCTTGCGCTCGATGGTGAACTCGAAGTCCTGCACATCGCCAAAGTTCTTCTCCAGCGTCTTGCGAACCTTGAGGAGCTGCTTGTAGGCGCCGCCGATCTTGGCATCGTTGGCCATCTCGGCCACCGGCAACGGCGTGCGGACGCCAGCGACCACATCCTCGCCCTGCGCATTGATGAGGTACTCGCCATAGAACACGT
>SXOD01000019.1 GCA_005776885.1 Planctomycetia bacterium | reverse complement strand
CCCCGTCGGCCAGAAGGCAGGCAACGGCTTCGGACTGCACGACATGAGCGGGAATGTGTGGGAGTGGGTGAAGGACTGGTACTCGTCCATCTACTACGCGAGCAGCCCCGAGAACGACCCACAAGGTCCGATAAGTGGTTCTTACCGTGTGGTCCGCGGCGGCGGTTGGAACAACTTCTCCGACGTCTGCCGTGCCTCCGCCCGCGCCGACGGCTCGCCCGGCGGCGCGGGCAGCTACATCGGCTTCCGGGCCGCCAGGACTCCGTAACTTTCCTTTTCCCATTTTCCATTTTCCCTTTTCCCTTCCACGAAATCCAAGCTTCCTCACACGCCGCTGTGAAGACGCAGGTGGCTCGGTGAGCCGAGGCATTCATGGTTGAACCCAAGGACGCAGAGGCGCATCCTCCGAAGCAGTCCGGCAACCGGCCGGCTCGCCCCAGCGAGCCGGCCGCCGTATTGCTGGCCATGCAACTCCTCAAGTGGCTCATGCCGATCACGGGACGATTCCCCAAGAACTACCGGTATGGGTTGGGGAGCCGGATCGAGGCGGCGCACCTCGATGTGCTTGAGGAACTCGTGCACGCGCAGTATTCGCGTGGGGAGGCCAGATCCAGAGCGCTGGAGCGGGCCAACACCCGACTGCAGTCGGCCCGGCTCCTGATGCGATTGGCTGTCGAACTCAAGGTCCTGTCTGAGGGCGCCGCCCTGCACGCTGCCAAGCAGCAGGTAGAACTGGGGCAACAGGTTGGCGCATGGCGAAAAACATCGGTATCCATGGAGAACTCTTTGCGCGGCTCTGTGACCCCGGTCACCTGATCCGGGCCGCACGGGCCGCCGCCAGCGGCAAGAAGCGCACGCCGGAGTTGGCTCGGTTCATGCTGGAGCTGGAACCCGAGTGCTTCCGCCTTGCCGCAGAGCTGGCCACCCACACCTGGGAACCGGGCGCGTACACCACTTTTACCGTGAAGGAGCCCAAGCCACGGCTCATCAGCGCGGCGCCGTTCCGTGACCGCGTCGTCCACCATGCGATCGTCTCCGTCCTAGAGCCGCACTTTGAACGACGCTTCGTGGCACACTCCTATGCCTGCCGCAAGGGGAAGGGCTCGCACCAAGCGCTCTTGCGCGCGTCCAAGCTCATGGCGCGCCGCCGCTTCGTGCTCAAGGGGGATGTGCAGAAGTTCTTCCCCAGCATCGACCATGACATCCTCAAAGGTGAAGTGCGGCGGGTGGTGGCGGACCACGCGCTCCTCTGCGTGATGGACCGCATCATTGATTCCAGCAATCCACAGGAGCCAGTGCAGGAGTGGTATCCGGGCGATGACCTCTTCTCCGTCGCCACACGCCGGCGCGGCATCCCCATTGGGAATCTGACCAGCCAGTTTTTTGCGAATGTGTTCCTGGACCGGTTCGACCACATCATCATGGATCGGCTCGGGCGCGGGGAGTACATCCGCTACTGCGACGACCTCTTGGTCTTTGGCGACAGCCGGGCGGAGTTATGGGAGGTGCGGGCCCGCGCGGAGTCCCTCTTGGCGGACCAACGCCTGCGCCTGCACGAGCACAAGGGTGGCGTCCACCGCACCACCAGCCCTGTTCCGTTTCTCGGCTTCACCCTCAGTGGATCGTCCCGGCGGCTCCAACGGGCCAGTCTCGTGCGCGCCACGCGCCGGCTGCGTGGGTACGCAGTTCTTCTTCGGGCGAGCGCCATCCCCTCGCAGGCGGTCGCGTCGGGGATTGCGGCATGGGTGGGGCACGCGCGGTACGCCACCAATCCGGGACTGGTACGCACGGTGTTGGCGCGCGCAGGCGTGACCAACGTGACCACGCGGTAGGCTCCCCGGCGGTACCGCGCCGAAACTGTTCGAACCGTGTGATCCGCGGCGGCAGTTGGAACAACAACTCCAACAACTGCCGTGCCTCCAACCGCAACAACAACTCGCCCGGCAACACGAACAACAACATCGGCTTCCGGGCCGCCAGCACTCCGAACACAGAGCCGCGCCGGGTGATCGGCCGGGCGAGGTACGGAGTCCAGGCGCGGGACCAGGGTTGGTGGTGAAAGGGACGCGATCACGTCGCACCCGGTCACGCCGGCCCGAATCAGTCGTGAACTGCCGCGCCCCGGGAACCCGGGTCGCGGTGGTTCAGGTGCGCGGTGCGGTTATCGGACTGATATTGTTCATTCTCACTCATTTCTTCCGCTCTGGTCTACACAGACCTGTGCATGTGTTACAATGCATGCATGGCTCACAAGACCATCAGCCTGGACCTGGCGGCCTACGACGCGCTGCGCGCTCGGCGACTGGCACCCGACGAATCCTTCTCGCGCGTCGTGCTACGGCTCTCGGCGCACGCCCCTGAGTCGGCGAGCGGGAGCGCGCTGGTGGACAAACTTCTCGCGGATGGGGAGTCGCTGTGGTTCCCGCCGGACGAGGAGCTGGACCGGCTTGATGCCATCCAGGCCCGCCCGCGCTTGCGCCGCGATCGCCGGAGTGAGGCGTGATCGCCGACACGACCTTTCTCATCGACCTTGAACGCGAGGTGAAGCGGCGCACGCCTGGCCGCGCCGCGAGTGTGCTGGCCTCGCGCCAGGGCGTGGTGGTCGGTGTGAGCGTGGTGGCATCCGCTGAACTGGGCGAGGGCTACGACGACGCGGGCCGCACGTCCGTCGCTCGGTTCCTGCAACACTTCGAGTTGCTGCCAGTGGACGCGGAGACAGCTTGGATCTGGAGTCGGCTGAGCCGACGCGCTCGCTCCGAGGGGCGGGTGGTTGGTGACAACGATCTCTGGATCGCGGCCACGGCTGCGCGGCACGCGCGCCCGCTCATCACGCGCAACGCGCGGGACTTCGCCGATCTCCCAGGCGTCGTCGTGCTGGCGTATTGACGATGGGATCGCGGTGCGCGTTCAATCCCCGGGGATCGCTGCACCCGCGCCGCCAGCGACGGCCGCCGGCTCACTCGCCCGCAATCGTCCCCTCCCACGGGCTGCTTGCGGTGGCATAGAGCTTGCGCGGAATGCGACCCGCGCGCGCGCCAAGGTAGCCGGCCTCGCAGGCCAGTCGCATCGCGTGGGCCATCGCGACTGGTTCTTTCGCGTGCGCGATGCCGGTATTGAGCAGCACGCCGTCTGCGCCCAGTTCCATTGCGATCGTGATGTCGCTGGGCGTGCCCACTCCCGCGTCCACGATCACTGGGTACTCCGGCGAGCCGCCGTGCGCGGGGTCCTTGAGCAACTCCAGGATGATCCGAATGGCCGCGGGATTGGCCGTGCCGCGCCCCGATCCGATCGGGCTGCCCGCGGGCATCACGCTGGTGGCGCCCGCGTCGCGCAGTCGAACCGCCATGATGGGATCGTCGCTTGAGTAGCAGAGGACGCTGAAGCCGTCGGCGACCAGTTCGGTGCAGGCTTCCAGCGTTCCCACCGGGTCCGGCAGCAGCGTCTTCGTGTCGCCAAGCACTTCAAGCTTGACCCAGTTGGCGCCGGGATTCCCCAGTTGCTCCAGGAGGTCGCGTCCAAGCCTGGCCACTCGCACCGCGTCGGCGGCCGTGAAGCATCCAGCGGTGTTGGGGAGGACGGTGAGTCGATCCAAGGGGAGTTCATCGAGGAGCGACTTCCCCTCCGCATTCA
This sequence comes from Planctomycetia bacterium, assembly GCA_005776885.1. Classification (GTDB taxonomy): domain Bacteria; phylum Planctomycetota; class Phycisphaerae; order Phycisphaerales; family SM1A02; genus SXOD01. Next base: position 136,119 of record SXOD01000019.1, on the reverse strand, counting down.
CCAAACGCTCGCGCCGCACCGCCACCGTCACCGCGTCCGCGCCGCTGGCATCAAGCGCCCGGCGCATGGTGGCCAAGTCGGCGTACTTGCCAGTGCCCACGATCAGCCGGCTCCTCAGCGAGAAGGGGCCGATAGCGAGGTGAGGAACGAGGAGTGGAGCGGGGAGTGGAGCGGTGGGTGGAGCGGTGGCGACGTCCATTCGTGCCATGGTAGTTCCGAAGCCCTTACCCGCCGCCCACGAGCGTCACCACTTCCACGTGCTGGCCGTCCACGAGCTGCCGCGTGGCGTGGTCGCGGTGGCGCACGATCTCGCCGTCCACTTCCACCGCGCAGGGTCGATCCGCCAACCCCAAGTGCACGAGCAGTTCGCGCACGGTGACCGTCCCGCCGCCTGCCTGGTCGCGGCTCGCGGGAATCTCGCGATCGGTGCCGTTCACTCGCAGGGTCATCGCACCTATCCTAGGGACAGCGTGCGCCATTCACTTCAACTGCTCGTGCTCACGGCGCTGGTGAGCCTGCTCACGGCCTGCGGCGACAAGCCCACCTACGACACCTCCACCCCCGAGGCGATGCTGGCGTCGCTCCAGCAAGCGATTCAGGATGGCCATCCCGAGATCATCCCGCAGCTGATCGACCTCCCCGCGCGCGACATCACCTTTGCCGACGGCGTGACGGAAGCCAGCGCCATCGGCGAAGTCAAGGCCAAGGCGGGCGACATGCTGGCGCAGTTGTGGCGCATCACGGAAAAACTGCGCGCGCGCTATCCCGACGAGTTTGGCGACGAGGCGCAAGTGGCCGTCGGCAAGGTGGATGAGTTCGTGCCAATCGCCGCGTACGGCAAGTACACCGCGAAGTTCCTCTCCGATCCCTTTGGGTTCATTACGGAGCAGCGCGAGAAACTCACCGCCGAGGACATGGGCGACGGCACCGCCGCGCTCCTCTATGAAGGCGAGCCGATCTTTGAGGGTGCCGTCACGCTGGTCGAGACCGACGACGGATGGAAGGTCGCGGTCCCGATCGACACGATGCGCGGCAGCGAGTACTTCCCCGATACCCGGGAAGAATGGTCAGTCCTGGCCAGCCTGATGCTCAGCGCCGAGAATGCGATGATCGACTTTGAAGTCGAACTGGACGCCGGCAAGTTCAAGACGATGCGCGCCGCCAGCGAGCGCGTTGGCCAGACCGTCGGCGCCAGCGTCATCGTGCAGTCCATCGTCTACGCCGCGATGAAGCGAGACGACTCCGCGCCGGCGACGCCCTGAAACGGTCAGGATTTGCTGCTTAAGTCACTATTCCCACCGTTTCAAGGGTGAGCCGCCAACGCGCCGCTCGCGCGCAACCGTTTCAAGGGTGAGCCGCCAACGCGCCGCTCGCGCGCAACCGTTTCAAGGGTGAGCCGCCAACGCGCCGCTCGCGCGCAACCGTTTCAAGGGTGAGCCGGCGACGCGCCGCTCGCGCGCAACCGTTTCAACGTCGCCTGCACCATGCCAGCCACCGCGCCGGGGTCATCGGTCAGCGACTTCCAGGTGGCGTGCACCACCGTCCAGCCACCCAGCTGAAGGTCGTTGCGGCGATCTCGATCCCGCTCGAACGCGGCATCGCTCGTGTGAAACGCCTTCCCATCCACTTCCAGGGCGAGCTGGCAGTCCGGCCAGGCGAAGTCGATCCGTGCCAGGTGGTGCGACATCCCCGCTTCCTTCGCCACCGGGACCTGGACGCTGTGGTTGGCCAGCCACCCCGAGGGGTCGCCGTGTCGAATCCGCGCCCGGAGGAGCGCCCGCCGCATGAGCCGCTCCGCCGCGGAGTGAGTGCCTTCGCGAAGGTGCCTGAGCGCCTGGCGTTCCGCTGCGTTGGAGCGCCGGCCCATCCGCCCTGCGGACCGGCGCGCGAGAAGGCGCTCGGCCGGCCCCACCTCAATCCATCGACGCTGCAAGCAATAGTCTAGGAAGTGTGCACGGAGCTCCTCGGGCACCACCTGCAGGGTGTCCAGGAGAGCCGTCGACTGATCAGCGAGGTTGAGGTCGCCGTGGCGGATCGCACACCCGTCGAACTGGCATCGCAGCATCGTCGCGCCGGCCACGCTGACGTGTCGATTGACTGATGCGTAGGCCATCGGGTGGGTCGCGCAGAATCGAGTGGCCCAGTCGCCGTCGCATCCCAGGATCTGCGCCGCCGCCGCGCCGGTAATGACCGTCCCTGCGCCAAGTCGAAGCGTGAGCGCCTGCGCGTTGGCGCCGCTCATCCGTGTCGTGCACGATGGGATGAGGAGGCATCCCAGGTGCTTTCGCAGGAACCCCTGGCGTTCCAGCGTCGCCAACCGGCGGCGCGAGTACCCAAGCCCGAGTGCTTGTGGGCGTGTGACCACACCCTGCTGGTCGCGTGCGAGCGAAGTCAGGTCACTCGTCGCGGCAGGTGTTCGTGATCGCGGCGTGATGGAGCCACGGTACGGCTGAAAGACCGCCATTCTCCACGGCGCAGCGGAAGTTCTTTTGGGTCCCGGCGATGCCTTGAAACGGTGGGGATTTGCTGCTTAAGTCACTATTCCCACCGTTTCAAGCCGTCAGCCGCGCGACACCGCACCATTCCCACCGTTTCAAGCCATGAGCCGCGCGACACCGCACCATTCCCACCGTTTCAAGCAGCGCGGCGTGCGACACCGCACCGATCCCACCGTTTCAAGCGATTCACCCGCGCAGGAAGACCCACCCCAGCACCACGAACACCGGGATCAAAACGGCCATGCTGAAGGCCATGTAGCCGAAGAAGCTGGGCATTCGCACGCCCGACCGCTCCGCAATGGCCTTGACCATGAAGTTGGGCCCATTGCCGATGTAGGTATTGGCCCCCATGAACACTGCGCCCAGCGAGATGGCCGTGAGCAGGTCGCCTCGCACGGCGCCGTCCGTGAGCGGAATCATCGGAGTGGCAGCATCGGCACCAACACCGGGCCCCACGGTTTCCGCGGTCTGCAGGAACACCAGGTAGGTGGGCGCATTGTCCAGCACGCTGCTCAGCGCACCCGTCACCCAGAAGAACTTCATGGGCGTGTCCACGCCCAGCGATGCTCCCTTCGCGTGAAGGACTTCCAGCGGCACCTGCATCGTGATGAAGATGCCCGAGAAGAGCGCGGCCACTTCCACGATCGGGAACCAGCTGAACTCGTTGGCTTCGCGCAGCGACTTGGGGGTGGCCCACATCGCCAACCCGGCCAACAGCACCATGAGCCCCTCGCGCAGGTAGAGGAACGGGTGGACGCTTGTCCCTGGAATCGGCCGGCTGGGGTCCAGCAACGCCACGCACAGGACGATTCCCGCCAGAAACGGCAGGCCTCGAAGCCCTTCCACGCGCAGCGGCTGCGCCAGCGCGGCATCGCGCCTGATGTCCGACCTCGCCTCCCGCTTGTACTCAATCGAGTCCCACACGAAGTAGACCGCCAGCAGCACTCCGGCCGCAAACGCCCACTCCACCCACAGCGAGGTCGTCCACAGGAACGGGACGCCCTTCAGGTAGCCAAGGTAGAGCGGGGGATCGCCGATGGGAAGCAGCGTGCCGCCGATGTTGCTCACCAGGAAGATGAAGAAGACGACCGTGTGGACCAGCCGCCGGCGCTCGCTGTTGACCTTGAGCAGGAAGCGGATGAGCAGCATGCTCGCTCCCGTCGTCCCCACCACACTGGCCATGCCCGTGCCGGCCGCCAGGATCAGCGTGTTGGTCCACGGGGTCGCGCGGAGGTCGCCCTTGATGACGATGCCGCCCGTCACCGCAAACAAGGTGCCCAAGAGCACGATGAAGGGGATGAACTCGTCGAGGATGGCGTGCTTGACCGCTCCGCCCGCCACAGCCAATGGCGGCCCGTGGGCTTGATGCGCGGACCACGCCAGGTATCCAAGCGTCGCCACGGCACACACCATCGCCACCATGAACTTGGATCGATTCTCCTCCCACCAGTGGTGCGTGGCGGGCACCAGCGGGAGGACCGCGATGCACAGGAGCAAGATCGCGAAAGGTGCCACGCCAAGTCCCCAGGCGGCTGGGAGAGCCGCTTCACCAAGCGCGGCCGCGTCGCCGTGGGCGGCCGCTTCACCGTGTCCCGCCAGCGCCACGCCAAGCGCGACGAGGCAGGCCGCGGCGGCGCAGAGCGCGATGATCGACTCCATCGAGAGGCTTTGTCGGGAACCGCCGTGCACGACCATGGGGGCGCACTGTAGCCGAGCCTGACTACGATCATGGTCCATGTCGCTCCCTCGCTCGATCATGCCCGCGATGCTCGCGCTCACCGCATGTGCGTGGCCGCAGTCGACGGTCGATCGAGCCCCGCTGCATGCCAAGAGCGTTGGCGTCTCGAACGGCATTCGAGGAGGGGCCGCAGCGATCGACGTCGCCCCGGAGGGGGCCGCTCCACGGTGGCTGGTCGCCGCGGAGGATGGGCTGTGGCGTGTCGATGGCGAGGGCTCGGGCGTGCTCGTCGACGGCGTGGAAGGGCCGATCACCGCAATGGCCTCCTGTGGTTGCAGTGCCGCGCTTGTCGCGCTGGCCGACGGGTCACTTCGCCAAGTCACGGTGGATGGCCTGGTGGCCACGGTGTCGCCGGTCCCGTCGCCGTCCTTGGCCGAACCAATCGTCGCGTTGGCGTGCACCGGCACCATGACCGTCGCTGCCGCCACGCGGCAATCCGTCACGGTGTTTGACGCGATGGGGTCGATCCTGTGGTCGTCCACCCCCGACGATGAAGTTGGCCGACCGGGAGGGCTTGCCTTCGGGCCCGACGGGACCCTCTTCGTTTCCGACGCGGACCGCTCGAGGGTCGTGGCGTTCAATCGAACCGGTCAAGTGACCGCGGAGGCCGGATCACGCGGCTCATTCCCGGGCCAGTTCAAGGACCCGCGTGGACTTTCGTGGCACGACGGGTTGCTCTACGTGGCTGACCGACTCAATCACCGCATCGTCCGGCTCCGCCCCGACCTCACCTTCGTGGACTGTTGGGGGATGCATGCCGTCTGGCCTCGCTCGGCGGATGGCGCCACGCACTACCCAGTTGCCGCCGCGATCTCCAACGATGGCGCCAGCGCGTTGGTCGTGGAGCCATTCGAGCGCCGGGTCCAGCGCTTCGACACCGTCGACGCCGCCGAGCAGGATCGACTGGCTGGCCTCATCATGCCCTCCGTGGATGGTGTGCAGAGCCACTTCGGTCCGTCGGTCGATGCCGCGAGCGGTCGACTGGTCGTCTTTGATCCGGAGGGCGGCGCGCTGGTCGTGTTCCTTCACACGCTGCCTCAGCCGGTTCATGTCACCACCATCGGCATGCCGGGCACGCCGATGCCGCGCGCCGAAGCCGCGTCGAAGGGTTTGGCTCCGGGAGAGACGCTGGAGGGTCCCGGCCGGCTGGGCCGAGTGAAGTCGCTCGCCATTTCCCGCGACGGCACTCGCGTCCTGGTGGCCGACGAATCGCAGCACACCCTCAGCCTGTGGGAGTTGGGGCCGACGCCGGAGCCACTTCGATTCGACCCCTTTCTTTCTCGGATGCGGCGAGTGGTGTCGATGGCGTCGCTGGGCGGGCGCGAGGTGGCCGACATGGCTTCCACCAGCGATGGCTGGCTGGTGCTGTGGGACGACCGCGCATCCTCCACGCCCGGCATGGCATCGCTGACCCGCCTGGACCACGCGATGCGAGTCCGCTCCGACAGCGCCATCCCCACGCCCAACGGTCGTGCGACCCGGATCGACACCCTTGACGACGGCGTCGCGCTCCTGTGCCCATCGGCGCACGAGGTGATCGTGTCGCGTGGCGGTGAATCGACCACGATCCAGCTTGACCAGTCCACGATGGCCTCGGACCTGGAGTGGCTTCGCGATGGATTCCTGGTCTCCGACGCGCGAGGTGATCAAGTGCAGTCGCTTGCGCCCGACGGATCGCCGATGTCGACGATCGGCACCACCGGCATGAGTGATGGTCGATTCTGGTCGCCCGACGCCGTCACCTGCGATGAGTCAGGCCACATCATCGTGGTCGATGGAGGCAATCACCGGCTGCAGACGTTCGCGCGCGGAGCGGACGGCGCCCTCTCGTGGACGATGACCTTCAGCCTCGGCCGCGCGTACACGAGGCCACGAAACCTGGACGCCCAGCAGGGGGACGGCGAGTGAGCCCACCACGCATCATGCGCCACGGCACCTGCTTCATCGTGTTGCTCGCCCTCGCAAGCTGCGACGAGCATCCCGCGGGGACGCCCACTTCCGCTTCCACGGCCGCCGACACCGCCGCCGCCGACACCGCCGCCGCAGCCCCTCGCCCGTCACCGACCGAAACCTGGGGCCCCTGGCGCGGCGTTGGCTCGCTGCTGGACGGCGACCAAGTGCGATGGCGAACCAGTCCGTGGCCCATCCCCATCGGCGACCCCTTCTCCGCAGAGGTGGAGGTCACGCCCGCGTCGGCAGCGCGCAGCCAATGGCTCGCGGGGAGCGTGGCGATCGTCGATGCCACGATGCCTCACCACGGGCACGGCATGAACTTTCGACCGCCGCGCGCACCGCTCCAGGCCTCCGCCAACGCGCTGACCGCGCGCGTTGATGGCTTGCTCTTTCACATGCAGGGCAAGTGGCTGGTGTCGGTGGATGTGGTGGGGGCCGACGGAACCGTCGACCGCGCCAGCGCCGTCGAGGACGTGCAGCCGTGAATCGGGCGGCCAGTGAGGGGATGGCACCCTCCAGCGGCCGTTCGATCGTTCGTCGATGGTTGCTGCTTGGTGCGATCATCGCGCTGGCACTGGAAGCCGCTCGCCTGCGCATGGCCGCTCCGACGCCGCCAGCCGAGCTGACTCCGGTGCAGGTGCGGCTCGTCCTCTCGATGAGCCCTGTGCTCGCACCGCCGCCGGACCCAACCAATCGCCTGGCTGATTCACCGGCGGCGGCGGCCTTCGGCGAGGCTGTCTTCTTCGACGCCGGGTTCTCGGCGGACGGGACGGTCTCATGCGCCACGTGCCACGTCCCCGCGCTGGCATTTTCCGATGGACTCGCGGTGGCGAAGGGGCTCGGCACCGGAAAGCGAAACACGCCCACGATCATCGACTCCGCGCACCAGCGCTGGTTCACCTGGGATGGCCGAGCCGATTCCATGTGGGCGCAGGCGCTGCACCCGTTCCTCTCCCCGGTGGAAATGGGGATCACCGCCAGCGACGTGGTGCAACGGGTCCGAACGGTTCCCGCGCTGGCCGCGGGATATCGCGCCGCCTCCGGACACGACCTCTCGACCGATCCCGAAGACACCGCCTTCGCCACCATCGGGAAGTGCCTGGCCGCCTACGAGCGCACCGTCGCCTCCGGGCGCAGTCCCTTTGACGAGTACGTCGACGCCCTCAGGAGCGGCGACCAGGACGCCGCCTCCACCTACCCCATCGCGGCGCAGCGAGGCCTTGCGCTCTTCGTCGGCCGCGGCGGCTGCATCCGATGCCACAGCAGCCCCGTGCTCTCCGATGGCGAGTTCCACTTAGTGGGTGTCCCCGACGCAGCCGGCGTACTGCCACAAGACGTGGGTCGATTCCAAGCGATCGGCGTCGTGCAGTCGGACCCATTCAACGCGGCGGGGTCGCACAGCGACGCACCCAACGGCGACCAGGCTCGACTGACCCGCGCGCTGCTCAAGCAACCGGAGCTCTGGGGGGCCGTCCGCACGCCATCGCTCCGCACGGCCTGGGGGACGGCTCCCTACATGCATGCTGGACAGTTCCAGACCTTGGGCGAGGTAGTCCACTTCTATAACACCCTGGAGGGGGCAGTGGCCTTGGACCATCACGCGGAACGAATGTTGGCTCCCTTGGGGCTGACGGCGGACGAGGAAGCCGAACTTGTGGCGTTTCTGGAGTCACTCCAGCCGACGGCGGGGAGGTAGTCCGAAGCGCGTGGAAACAACTGTGGAGTTTGCTCGCATTTTTGTGGATCGTTCACGGATCGGGGATAGACTTCGGCCATGCCCCACGTTCAGAGACTGGCTGTTATTGCAGGCACAGGGATGTTGTCGTGCCTGGCCGCACTTCTCACGACCGCAAGCGCGCACGAGGATGACCCGAAGTGGCAGGGGCGCGAGGCCCCGTTCGTCGGCCCGGTCTATCTCGCTGGGCAGTCTGACGGAGACGTTGCCGGGACGTTTGAATCAAGTGGCATGAGCTTGCTGAGCTGGTTCCCGCTCAACACGTTGAGCGCAGGCGCGACCAGCGGAAACGATTGCTGGGGGTACACGACCCCGACGGGTCGCGAGATCGCCATCATCGGGCTTTCCAACGGGACGGCGTTCGTGGATGTCACCAATCCATCGCAGGCCTTCCAGATTGGCTTCATCACGGGGCCGACCAGCCTGTGGCGCGACATCAAGGTCTTTGACAAGTACGCCTACGCCGTGAGCGAGGGCGGAAGTGGCATCCAGGTCATCTCGATGATCAGCGCAGACTCCGGCGTGGTCGGGTTGGTCAACACCGTGACCACCGGTGGCGTCGCCTCCAGCCACAACGTCGCGATCAATACCGACAGTGGATTTCTCTACCGCTGCGGCGGCGCCAGCAACACCGGCTTGCGCATGTACGACCTCAACCAGTCCAAGACGGCGCCTCCATTCGTTGGCGAGTGGAACGACCGGTATGTGCACGACGCGCAGATCGTTTCCTACACCACGGGTCCCTACGCGGGCAAGGAAATCGCGTTCTGCTGCGGCGGATTCAACAATGGGTCCGGCTCCACGGGGCTCTACATCGTTGATGTCACCAACAAGGCGGCGCCCGTCCTCATGGGTTCGCTGCTGTATCCCAATGCGCAGTACAGCCACCAAGGCTGGCTGAGCGAAGACCGCACGCTCTTCTATCTGGGCGACGAGTTGGACGAAGGCGCCACCGTCGCAACCAGCACGGTCGTCGTCATCAACGTGGCCAATCTCGCCAGCCCCACGTTCGTCGCTCCGCGCGACAACGGCAATACCGCGATCACCCACAATTTCTACACCGACAACGGGATGCTCTACTGCGCCAACTATCGGTCTGGCGTCCGCATCTTCGAGCCCTCCGCCGGAGGCAACCTGACGGAGCGCGCCTGGTTTGACACCTATCCAGGCTCCGACGCGGCGTCATTCAACGGACTGTGGAGCGTGTACCCGTACTTCCCCAGCGGCATCGTGATCGGCAGCGACCTGGAGCGTGGGCTCTTCGTCTGGCGCGTCGGACCGGAGCCGATCCAGTTCAGCTTCCCGCAGCCGCTGCCCGAACTGGTCCCGCCGTCGGGAATGACGATCGATGTAAACCTGGAACTCCAGCCCGGCGTCGTCGTGGTGCCCGGGAGCGAGCGACTCCTCGTAACCATCGACGGTGTCGAGACCCAGCACCAGATGCAGCAGTTGAGCGCCACCTCGTACCGCGCCAGCGTCCCCGCGCAGGCTTGCGGAACCGAGGGCGGACTGGCCTTCCGTGCGCAAGAAGGGGGCGGCGAAGTCTTTCGACATCCGCAACTCGGATCGGTCGATGTCGCGTGGGCCACTGGCACAGCCGCTGGATACGAGAACTCGCTGGAATCCGGCAGCACTGGGTGGACCATCGGCGGCGCTGGCGACACAGCCGTCACCGGCATCTGGGTCTTGGTCGATCCCAACGGCACCACCGCGCAACCAGAGGATGACCACACCACCAGCGGGACACAGTGCTTCGTGACGGGGCAGGGCTCCGTCGGCGGCGGTGTCGGCGAGGCGGATGTGGATACCGGGCAGACGACGCTGACCTCGCCGGCGATCGATGCGACGGCGGTCTCCAGCCCGATCTTTTCCTTCTGGTACGCCTTCAACAACTCCGCGGGCGGCAACCCCGGTGAGGATCCGTTCACGGTGGATCTCTCGGGCAACAATGGATCGACGTGGACCAACGTCCTGACCACGTCCGCGACCACCGCGGGCTGGGTGGAACACCGCGTGAACATCGCCGACGTGATGGCACCGACGGCGGCCATGCGCCTCCGATTCCGCACCACCGACGCTGGCGTCGGTGGCTCGATCGTCGAAGCCGCGATCGATGACCTCTCGATCTTTGGGTTCGAGTGTGACGCTCCGAACGTGCCCGGCGACGTCAACGGCGACGGTGTCGTGGACGGCCAGGACCTTGCATCGCTCCTTGGTGGCTGGGGGACCAACTTTGCCGACGCCGACTTCAACGGTGACGGCATCGTGGATGGCGTTGATCTCGCGTCCCTCGTGGCCAACTGGGGCTGAACATGTCCATCCATCGATCGACCGCCGTCGGCCTCGGTTTCGGGGCCACGATCCTTGCTTCGCTGACCTTTGCCCACGAGGAAGATCCCAAGTGGAAGGATCGTGAGGCGCCCTTCCACGGGCCGATCTACCACGCGGATGGCAGCACCGACGGCCTGGCCGGCGACGGTGGTGTGGCCGGTGTGGCGTTTGATGCGAACAACGCGGCAATCCTCTCGTGGTTCCCGCTCAACACGCTCTCCGCGGGCGCGACGGAGGGGAACGACTGCTGGGGCTATGTCACGCCGCAGGGCCGCGAGATCGCGATCATGGGCATGTCCAATGGCACCGCGTTCGTGGACGTGACCAACCCGATCGGCGCCTACCAGATCGGCTTCATCAGCGGCCCGACGAGCATCTGGCGCGACATCAAGGTCTTTGGAACGCGCGCCTACGCGGTGAGCGAAGGCGGCCAGGGCATCCAGGTGATCAACCTGGCCAACGCCGACCAGGGCCAGGTGTCGCTCACCGGGACGGTCACCACCGGCGGCACCACGTCCTCCCACAACGTGGCCCTCAACACCCAGAGCGGGTTCCTCTACCGCTGCGGTGGCGGGAGCAACATCGGCTTGCGCATGTACGACCTGAACCAGTCGGCGACAAACCCTCCCTTCGTGGGGGAGTGGAACGATCGCTACGTGCATGACGCACAGGTCGTGTCGTACACGTCTGGCCCCTACGCAGGCAAGGAAGTGGCTTTTTGCTGCGCTGGCTTCAACAACGGCTCGGGATCGACGGGCTTGTACATCGTCGACGTCACCAACAAGGCCGCGCCGGCCCTCCTTGGGTCGGTCCTCTACCCCAACGCCGCCTATTCCCATCAGGGCTGGCTGTCGGAGGATCGCCAGTGGTTCTACCTTGGCGACGAGCTTGATGAGGGATCGTCCGTTCCCTACAGCACGGTCGTGGTGCTCAACGTGCAGGACCTCACCAATCCGCGATTCGTCGCCGCCCGGAACAACGGCAACGAAGCGATCACGCACAACTTCTATACCGCCAACGGCAAGCTCTTCTGCGCCAACTACCGATCCGGCATGCGGATCTTTGACATCGGCGGTGACGGCACGATGCTCACGGAATCCGGCTACTTCGACACCTACCCCGACTCCGACGCCGCCCATTTCAACGGCCTCTGGAGCCTTTTCCCGTACTTCCCCAGTGGGACCGTGATCGGCAGCGACATGGAGCGAGGCCTCTTCGTCTGGCGCGTGGGGCCGGATCCACTCCAGTTCGTCTTCCCGTCGCCCGTCGGCGAGCTGCTCAATCCCGACGGCGACACCATCGACGTCGACATCGTGCCGCTGCCGGGCGAGTTGGTGGTGCCGGGAACGGCGGTCGTGACCGTGGAGGTGGACGACACGTCCGAAGACTTCGCGCTGACCCCAATGGGCGGGAATCGGTACCGGGCCTCGATTCCGCAGCAGGCGTGCGGCCAGCGCGGCGGCATCTCGTTCCGGGCCAAGTCCCAGTCTGGCGAATGGCTTCGATGGCCGCGACTGACCGCTCACTCGGTGACTTGGGCGCAAGACCTGCAGGTCGCCTTCGATGAATCGATGGAAGCAGGCTCCACGGGCTGGTCGCCTGGGATTGCCGGCGACACGGCGGCATCCGGCAAGTGGGCCTACGGCGACCCGATCGGGACCGCCGCGCAACCCGAGAACGATCACACCACCGACGGCACGAAGTGCTTCTTCACCGGGCAGGGGACCGCAGGCGGCCAGGATGGCGAGAACGACATCGACTCGGGTTTCACGACCCTGGTGTCGCCTCCATTCAGCGCCGCCACGATTGCAGATCCGGTCGTGTCATTCTGGTACTGGCTGAGCAACAACACCGGAGCAAACCCAGGCGTCGATCCCCTGCGGACCGACCTGTCCTTTGACAACGGCCTGACGTGGACCACGGTGTTCCAGACCGTCGCCACGTCGACCGACTGGACTCGGCACGAGTTCCGGGTGCGGGACTTCGGGCCGCCTTCGCTGGCCATGCGCCTGCGATTCGTGGCCGCCGACTATTCGCCGCCCTCCACCGTCGAGGCAGCCATCGACGACATCCGCGTCGAAGGTCTCTCGTGCCCGGGCGATGCGGTAGCCGGCGACGTGGACGGCGATGGCATCGTTGGCGGCAGCGACCTGAGCCTGGTGCTCGGTTCGTGGGGCAGCGCGAACGCGGCGGCCGACGTGGACGGCAGCGGTGCGGTGGACGGGGCCGACCTCGCGATCGTCCTGGTCAACTGGAGCTGAGCCGCTCATCGACGGGTGCGTCACCTATAGTGGCACGATGCGAACCGTGATTGTTGCGGCAACGATGCTGGCGAGTTGGGTGTCCGTGGTGGCTTGTGTCCCCTCGCCCGTGGGGCGCTCATCAGCGTGTGCGGATGAACCCCAGGAGGCGACCGTCACAGCCAGCGCAACCACCTCGGGCGCGACGCGCGCCGAGGGTGAGCCGTTGGTGATCGCGGTCGAGGGCACGCCGCACTCGATGACGCTCCTGCCCATCGACGTCAACGGCACCAAGCTCTGGGTCGCCACGCACGAGACGGTGTGGGAGCTCTACGACACGCTCGTCTTCAAGCTTGACCAGAAGTCGGGAACAAGTGGTTCCGCCGCGGCTGACGCCGTGACAAGGCCGACGAAGCCATACGTGGCCGCCGACCGAGGGTTTGGCCACAATGGCTTTCCCGCCGTCAGCGTCAGCTTCGGCGGCGCGAAGTCCTTCTGTGAATGGCTCTCCGCCAAGACCGGCCGGACGGTCCGGCTCCCGACCCAGGCGGAACGGGAGGCGATCGCCGCCGCGATTGACGTCCCCGACGAATCGCTTGGCGACCTCGCCTGGTTCCAGTCCAACGCAGGCACCGCCACCCGCAAGGCGGGCCAGCTCCAAGCCGACCGGTTGGGCCTCTACGACGTCCTGGGAAACGTGGGGGAGTGGGCCGTCGCCAGCGACGGGTCCGGCGTGATCATGGGCGGTTCGTTCGAGGAACCCGCGGCCGACCTGGAGCCAGCCGATGCCCGCCCGGCCACGGATGACTGGAATGCCAGCGATCCGCAGTTCCCCAAGAGCATCTGGTGGCTCACCGACGCACCATTTGCAGGGTTTCGGGTCGTGATCGAGCGCACACCGGGATAATCTCCCTTGACGAGCATCTCCATGACACATCGACCACTCCAGACAGCTGACCGACGTTCATTCCTCGCCGCTGCCGGCGCCGCCGCCGTTGCCCCCATCGCGTTGGGTGGACTCCGTCGGCAAGACGTGGTCGAGCAGCGGTGGCTCAAGGTGGGCGTCGTCGGGTGCGGTGGCCGAGGGACCGGTGCCGCCGTGAACGCGTTGGAAGCAAGCGAGTTCGTCAGCATCGTCGCACTGGGCGACCTGTTCGAGGACCGCGTCAAGTCGGCACAGGAGGGGTTGTCAAAGCGAGGAGAGCGAGGAACGGTGCCCGATGACCGGCTCTTTGTCGGGTTCGACGCCTACAAGGGCGTGTTGGCGACCGACTGCGACATCGTGATCCTGGCCACTCCCCCAGGATTCCGCCCCGGCCACTTCGAAGCCGCCGTCGCCGCGGGCAAGAACGTCTTCATGGAGAAGCCGGTGGCGGTGGATCCCGTGGGCATCCGCAAGGTCATCGCGGCCGCACGCGCCGCGGACGAGAAGAAGCTCTGCGTCGTCTCTGGCACGCAGCGTCGGCATGAGCAGTGCTACCTCGAGGCGATGAAGCGAATTCACGACGGGGCACTGGGCAAGCTCTCCGCGGCCAAGGCCTACTGGAACATGGGCGGCCTCTGGGTGGTGGAAGCGCAGGCCGATCGCTCCGACATGGAGAACCAGGTCCGCAACTGGCTCTACTACACATGGCTCTCGGGCGACCACATCACCGAACAGCACGTGCACAACCTGGACGTGGTGAACTGGGCGTTCCAGGCCGTGCCGGAGCGGTGCGTCGCGCTCGGCGGTCGGCAGGCCCGGACGGACCCGAAGTACGGGCAGATCTTCGATCACTTCGCCGTCGACTATGAGTATCCGGAGCAGCGCTTCGCCCTGAGCATGTGTCGCCAGCAGGACGGGACCGACGGTCGCGTGCAGGAGCAGATCTTCGGCAGCGAAGGCGTGGCGATCCTGAGCTCGGGAAGTGCGTCGATCGACGGCGTCAATGAGTGGAAGTTCAAGGGGCCGCAGCGGAACCCCTACGTCCAGGAGCACATCGACCTCCAGGAGGCGATCCGCACCGGCAAGCCGGTGAACGAGGGCGTTCGCGTCGCGGAGAGCACGCTCACCGCGATCATGGGCCGCATGGCGGCCTACACCGGCAAGGTGGTGACGTGGGACGAGGCCATGAACAGCACGCTGGACCTGATGCCCGCCGTGATGGAGTTCACCAGCCTCCCGGTGGCGCCAGTCGCCATCCCCGGCAAGACGTCCTGAGGCCTGCGGATTGTTCCCCGTCCAAGACGTGGATGGGTTGCTACTTGGGCAGCGTGACGGCACCGGCCTGCACCAAGGGCAGCAGCTCGTGGGCGAGGTCGGGCACGTCGCGGAACCGGCGCGAGGCGGGGGGAAGCGCCGCAGCTGACCCGGGCGTTCCATAACCGCCATCCACCAGCCACACCGGCCACCTCGCCGCAGCGGCGGTCTCCACGTCGATCATCGAGTCGCCGATCAAGAGCCCACGTCCTGGATCGACGCCGCAGCGTCGGGCCGCCTCGTGCAGCATCCAGGGCGAGGGTTTGCGTTCTCCCGTGTCGCCGCCGATCACCGTCTTCAGCAGCGAGTCGATGTTCAGCCGCGTGGCGATCTGGACCGCAAATGATTCAAGCTTGTTCGTGGTGATCGCGCACGGCACGCCCAGCGCGAAGAGGCGAAGAAGGAGCTCGCGCGCTCCGGGGCGAAGCGAGGACCCGGATTCGCAGGTGCGGCCGTACGCCTCCACGAACATCGCGTGGCCCCGTTCCACTTCGTCGGCATCGGGGTCCCTCCCCAGCCCATCCTGGAGCGCGCGGGTCACCAGGACGCGCGTGCCGCGGCCGATCCACGAGGCGACACTCGCCTGCGCCGCCGCACCGAGGCCGCATCGAGTGCGCATGGCGGCCACGGCCTCCGCCAGTCCAGGCAGCGAGTCAATCAACGTGCCGTCCAGGTCAAACGCAATGCACTCAACTCGCATGGGCATCAGTCCCTGCCAAAGCGGCCCAGTCGCCGTGAGTGGTGGTGGCTCCTGGAGCGGGGTCGTCGGCGGCCTCGTCATCGTTGGGGGTGGTCTCTTCCCGCACGCGTACCGCGCGCAGGCCGAGGGACTCGATCAGCGTCGTGGCCTGGCCCGCGCCGAGGATGCACAGCGCCGTGGCCGAGGCGTCCACGACCGCGCCATCGGGACCGACGACGGTCGCGGCTCGCCGCGCCGTGAGTGGTTCTCCGTCATGGGGGTCCAGGAGGTGGCCCACCCGGCGCCCATCGACCATGGCCCATTGCTCGGTGTCGCCGCTCGTGGAGACGCTCAGGTCGCGCAGCACGAGCATCGGCGCGTCGCCGCCGAGGCCGTCGTCCACCTGCACTCGCCACCCGGAAGTTCCGGGAGGAGCGCCATCGGCACGGATGTCCCCCGAGACCGCGACCAGCACCGCGGTGGCGCCCGCGTCGCGAGCCGCCTGCGCTGCGCGATGGGCGCCAAGACCCTTGCCGACACCTCCCAGGTCAAGGGTCACCATTGGATCGGCGCACCGTGCGGCAGGGATCACTGAAGCGCGCCACTCGATGAGGGTCCATCCCACGTGGCGCCGCGCCTGGGCCAGCGCATCGCTTGACGGGCGTCGACCCGTCTCTCGCGCCTCGCGCCACAGGGCGACGATCGGACCAACGGTGGGGTCGTACGCGCCATGGCTCGCGCTCGCCACGCGTCGCGCGGCGCCCATCGCGCTCGCGGTGATCGGGCCCAGCGTCGTCCACGTGGACCATTGAGCAGGGAGCTGCCGGACCTCGCTCGTGGCCCGGTAGTCAGAGAGGGCCGCGTCGCATCGATCCAGTTCGTCGATCGCGGCGCGTGCGGCGGCCCTGGCGGATGTTCCATCTGCCGCGTGGGCGACGATACGGGCTTCAGTGCCCATCACCAGCACGCGGCACTCCTCCACCGTGCCAGCGGCGACCACCCGAGCCGTGGCGACCGCGACGAGCGCGATCGTGAGCCCATGGAGCATCGGAGGGGCGGTCCCCGCCCGTGGAATGGCTGGCGCTCGCATGAATCAGGAGTCCCCAGCGTGCGGCCCCGGTCCCAGGTGCCGAGCCTGCGACTGCACGCCGCGCTGCAAGCCTGCGGCGAGCGGCTTGATGCGCGAAAAGTGCATGGTGCCCGCGGCGGTCTTCACGGTGTTCGTCACTTCCACCTCCAGGACCTCGCCGAGCCGCTCGGCGGCATCCTCCACCACGACCATCATGCCCTCGGGAGTGAAGCCCACGCCTTGCTGGCGCTGGTCGCCCCGGCGGACGATCTCCACGCGCAACCCTTCGCCAATCCCGGCAGCGATGTGCAGGACGCTCGCCAGTTCGTGCAGGTTCAGCACCTGGATGCCCCGGATCATGGCCACCTTGGCCAGTCCGCTGTCCAGCGTCAGGATGCGCGAGCCGTCACGATGTGCCAGGTCGATCAGCTGGGAATCGACGCCGCGGCCGTCACTGGCGGTGTGCTCAACCTCCATGTCGACCAGCGGGGCGGCCTGCAGCCGCTCAACGGTCTCCAGTCCGCGCCGGCCCTTCGCGCGCTTGAGGCGATCGGCGCTGTCGCTGAGCGTCTGCAACTCCGAAAGCACGAACTCCGGCACCAGGAGCGGCGCATCCAGGAAGTGACCGGCGGCGAGCGACTCCACCCGGCCGTCGATGAGCGTCGATGTGTCCAGCAGGATGGGCCGGACGCCGCGCGTCTGCCGCGAGAACTCCACGTAGGGAATCACCAGCCGGAAGTCGTCCTTGGTCGTGAGCACGATGCTCACGCTGAGGTAGCAGAGAATGATTCCCAGCACCACCTTGGCGAGCGGGATGTAGATGCTGTAGTTGTCGTCCTTCAGTTCCCACGCGTTGCTGATCGTGTCGATCAGCGTGCCGATGGCGATGGCCGCCACCAGCCCCAGGCACAACCCGAGGTACGCGCCGACCAGGCTGGTCAGTCGCTTGCGAGGCGTCAGTGCGTCCAGCGCGATGACGGCCAACCCCAGGGCAGACGCCGACACGATGATCCCCAGGACCGTGGAGAAGCCGAACTCGTTGACCGTCCTGGTGCTGGAGACCACCAGCATCGTGACCACCACCAGCAGCACGATGAAGATAAGCCGGATCGCGGAGAGCAGGAAGGTGCGTTCGTGCGTCCCGTCGGCCCGACGTCTCGGGGCGTGGGATTCGCTGGTCGGGTACTCGCTCGCGTCCACGTACGGACTTTACCGACGACGCGGTGGTACGATTGCGGGGCGCGGTCCAGAGGACGGCCGGGCCCGTCGGTCGGGCTTCCCGTGAATCTGGTCAGGGCCTGACGGCAGCAGCCATAAGCGTTGTGGTCCGAGCCTGCGGTCACCTGGCCGTCCTCCAGACCGTGCAATCGAACTCGCCCGCAGCGGCGCTCCCAAAGGGGACTGTCTGGATCGCACTCTCATGCCACCTCGCACGCCGACTGCTGCCGCCAAGGCCAACGATGGGGCCACCGCTGGGGCCACCGCTGGGGCCACCGCCGGTGGCAAGACCCCCTCGGCGGCCGGCCGCGCGGAGGGCGGGCACTACCAAGTGCTCGCTCGCCGGTATCGATCCCAGTCCTTTGGCGAAGTGGTCGGGCAGGAGACGATTGCCAGCACCCTCCAGAACGCCATCGCGCTGGGGCGGACGGCGCACGCATACCTCTTCACCGGGACGCGCGGCGTGGGCAAGACCAGCATGGCCCGCATCTTTGCCCGTGCCCTGAACCTCTCCGGCGACGGAGGATCGGCAGGGGGCGGCGGCGGGTTCCTGTTGCAGTCGGAGGATGTCGGCGAAGCGATCCTCAAGGGACAGGACATCGACGTCATCGAGATCGACGGCGCCAGCAACCGCGGCGTGGACGATGCGCGGAGCTTGATCGCCGGCGCGGGGATTGCTCCCACGCGCTCGCCCTACAAGGTCTACATCATCGACGAGGTCCACATGCTGACCACGCCGGCGTTCAACGCGCTCCTCAAGACGATGGAGGAGCCGCCGGCACACGTCAAGTTCATCCTGTGCACGACCGAAGCGCACAAGGTGCCCGCCACGATCCAGTCGCGGTGCCAACGCTTTGATTTCCGGTCCATCTCGGTCACTCGCATCCAGGCGCACCTCGAACACGTCCTCGCGGCGGAGGGCATCACCTGGGATTCGGAAGCGCTGGTGCAGGTCGCCCGGCTGGCCAACGGGTCCATGCGCGATGGACTCAGCCTGCTCGAGCGGTTGATCGCGGCGGCGAAGGGGCACATCTCCACCGATGGCGCTCGCACCGTGCTTGGTCTTCCCGACGGCGAGCGGCTGGACGCCATCGTCGCGGCCGTGGCTGGAGGCCAGCCGCGAGAGGCCTTGGTCGCGGCATCGGCGCTCATGGCCACGGGTGTGTCGGTCGACCACCTCCTGGAACTCCTGGCCGAGCGATTTCGTCTGGCGATGGTGGTCGCTTCATGCGGCGACACCCAGCTTCCCGAGGATCTTTCCCCCGACCAGTGTCGCGAGGCCGCGGCGGCCGCCTCCGAGATGGCGCTTGAGGACTTGGTGCACGCGGTCGCCTTGTGCGATGCGACGGCGCGGACCACCCGCAGCAGTTCCATCCCGCGCGCCATCCTTGACGCGCTCCTGGTGAGGCTGGCGCTGTCGGATCGATTCGCCACGCTGGCCGCCGGTGGAGAGATCGAGCCCAACCAAAAAAAAAAGGCCAGTGAGCCAGTCGCCCGGGTCGTGAGTGCGGCGGCCGCGAGTGCCCCGGCCGCGAAATCGCCGGCCGCGAGCACGCCGGCCGCCAGCGTTCCCCCACGAACACCATCGCCCGCTCCACCACCACCCACGCACCCACCGGTCAACCAGCAGGAGGCGATCGCCGAGGCGGCGCGGGATCCCCTCATCCAGGAGCTCATGAGCGTCTTGGACGCGACGGTCGTCCGCGTGGAAGTGCCTGAGAGGGCGGGTGCGGCGTCGGCCCAGCGCCCGGCATCGGACGAGGAGGGTGACGAGTGAGCGATCGCACCGAGAGCGGGGCCCCGGCCAGCGTGGCCCGGCTGGTCGCCCGGTTGCAGGAACTTCCCGGCATCGGCCGCCGGAGCGCCGAACGGATCGCGTTCTGGGTGCTGAAGGCGAGCGATGACGAGGCTGCTGCGCTGGCGAACTCAATCAATGACGTCAAGCGCTCGGTGCGCAACTGCCGCGTCTGCTGGAACCTGGCTGAGCGAGATCCCTGCTCCATCTGCGGGGATTCCAGCCGCGACGGATCGACGGTCCTGGTGGTGGAGCAACCGCGAGACCTCCTGAGCATCGAGCACGCCGGGATGTACCGAGGCACCTACCACGTCTTGATGGGCCGACTGGACCCGCTCGACGGGATCGGGCCTGACAACCTGACCTTCGGGGACCTGGCGAGGCGCATTGCCGACCCGGCCGCCAACGCAGGAGGGGTCATGGTCCAGGAAGTGATCCTGGGCCTCAATCCGGACCTCGAGGGCGACACGACGGCGCTGTGGATCGAACAGCAGTTGCGCACCAGTGCCGTCAAGGTGACGCGGTTGGCGCGCGGGCTTCCATCGGGTTCGCAGATCGAGTACCTCAACGCGGCCGTGCTGGCCGACGCATTCGCCGGTCGCCGCAGCGCCTCGCCTGACGGGGGCCGCACGCGATGAATCCTCGGCTGGAACAGCGGCAAAGGCTTGACCAGCGACTGCAGCAGAAACTGGCGCCGCGCATGATCCAGGCGATGGAGATCCTTCACCTGGGGCTGGACGATCTTGAAGACCGGGTGCAGCAGGAGCTGGAGAAGAACGTGGCGCTGGAGCGGGTCGAGCCCCGTGATGGGTCGGCTGACGGCGATGGTGCCGGGCGGCCGGGCGACCATGACCAGCGGTATCGGCCGCGAGTGTCGGAGGAGTCGCATGAGGCCCGTGCGGCGATGTTTGCGCAGGCTCCCGGCCGACTCGAGTCCCCATCGGAGGACCTTCATTCCCAGTGGTCGCTGGTCGAGTGCCCGCCCGCGGATGCGGCGCTGGGCGCGTTCCTCATCGACAACCTGGATGGCCATGGGTTCCTGTGCGAGCCATCCGGCGCGCTGGCCGCCGCGGCGACCGCGACGTCCGGCCGCACCGTGACCGCCGCCGACGTGGATCGAGTGCAGGACCAGATGGTCCGTGAACTGGAGCCCGTGGGGATCGCGGCGCGGAACCGGGAGCAGTCGCTCCGACTCCAGTTGGAGCGCATCCCCTCGCGGCTGATGCCGACGGCGCTCAAGGCGGATGCGATTCGTGCCGTGGCCGCTTCCCTGGATGACCTCGAACGCAACCGGCTTCCCAAGCTGGCGCGGGAGCTTCGCCTTCCCCTGGCTCGGATGCAGGAGATCCGGGACATCGTGGTGAAGCTGGATCCATCGCCGCTCGCACAGCTCAACCGGGAGTCGGCGAGGCCGGTGCGGCCCGACGCCTACATCGTGTACGACGCTGACCAGGACCGGTACGTGGTGGCGCTGGCCCGAGGCACGCAGCCCGCCCTGCGCGTGGCCCCCGCGTACGAAAAGATGGCGGCCTCCAAGGAGACTCCCGTCGAAGCCCGCGCGATGATCCAGGAGGGGATCAAGAAGGCGAAGTGGGTCATCGATGCGATCGACCAGCGAGCCACGACGCTCCGAAGGGTGCTGGACGAGGTCGTGTCCCTGCAGCGCGACTGGCTGGACAAGGGGAAGGGATACCTGCACCCGATGCCGATGACCGACGTGGCCGGCCGCATCGGCGTGGCCATCTCGACGGTCTCTCGCGCCGTCGCCGGGAAGTGGGTCGCCACGCCGCAGGGCGTGGTGGAGATTCGCCGGTTCTTTTCCGGCGGCACCCCTGGACCCGATGGGCGCCCGCTCGCGTGGGACGCGGTGCGCCGGATGATTGCCGAGATGGTGGCCACCGAGGACAAGCGGAAGCCATTCAGCGACCAGGCGATGGCACGGGACTTGGCGGCCAGGGGAGTGGAGATCGCGCGGCGAACGGTCGTGAAGTATCGAGAGGCGCTGGGCATCCCGTCCTCGCGGCTCCGGCGCCGACACGGGGATCGACCCTCATGAAGTGCCCGCAGTGCCGTTACAGCCTGTGGGGATTGCCGCCGGGCCCGTGCCCAGAGTGCGGGCGCCCGTTTGATCCCACCGAGTTCAACTTCGTGCGCGGATCGGTGCTGTTCCTCTGCCCCTCCTGTGGGCAGAAGTACAAGGGGAACGACGACCGTGGGGTCCCTGCGCCGCGACAGTTCGAGTGTGCGGCGTGCCATGCTCCCGTCGATGCCTCCGGCATGCGCGCCGAGCCGGCGCCCGGCGTGGACCCGGATCGATGCGAGGCGCTGCAGCACCCATGGCTTGACCGCGGGGAACGATCGGTCGCCATGGCGTGGGCCGCCACGTGGTGGAAGATGGCGACGACCCCTGGCCCGACGATTCTGGCACTTCGGGGGCGACCGTCGCTTGGTGCCGCCGTGGCCTACGTGGCCGTGATCGCCGGCCTCATCGTGGTGGGGGCAACGCTCCTCCTCGTGATGTGGCTCGTGGCGGCGACCGGTTCCTTCGACAGTTCGCTCGCGCTCGCGGAACTGACGGACGGCGTGGTTTTCGGCGGGATGTTCACTGGCGTCGCGGCGGTCGCGCTCATGATCTGGATCGTGCTGGCCCACCTCGTGATTCGGGCCTTTCCTCGAGGTGGAGACGCGCCACGGAGGCTGCGAGTCACTGCCGAGTGCATCCTCTGGAGCTGCGGCGGATTCGTGCTTGGGGTCGTCCCGGTCATGGGGGGCTGCTCGGTGGTGCTGGGTGCCGCGTGGGTGGCCTTCACGGCGGCCAAGTCGCTGGAAACCGCCCATCGAGTCACCTGGTGGCGCGCGGCCCGCGCCACCGTGTTCCCGCTCCTTGGGCTGCTGCTCCTCCCCTGCATTGGCTTCGCGATCCTCTCCTCGGTGGCACTCAATGCCATCAACCAGATCCCGGTTCTCCCGCCGGCGGGGCAGGGTGGCCCGGTCGGATCGATTGGTCCCTCCGGGCCGACCATCGCGGCACCCGGCGCCGCACCTGGAAGCGTGACCGTGCTCACGCTAGACGCGCAGCAGCTCCCAACGGCCAAACCGGAATCGCAGCCAGAAGGCGATGCCGCGGACGACCAGCTCGGCGCAGAGCCCGATCCAGATCCCCGTGAGTCCCCACCCGAGCGCCAGCCCGAAGAGCCAGGCCAGCGGTAGCCGTACGAGGTAGCTGCTCAGGGCGGTGATGCCCAGGATCCAGACCGTGTCGCCAACGCCGCGGAGTCCGTTGCGGCAGACCATCCCCATGGCGAAGAACACCTGGATGAATCCACAGGTGACCAGCAGCGGCGGGACCGACTCCAGGTGCACCGGGGCATCGCTGATCAACGCCGTGAGGGGGCGTCCCGCCACGATGAACACGATGCCGAAGAGTCCCATCAGGATCATGCCGATGGCGAGGCAGTGATTGATGCTCTTGCGTGCCATCATCGGGTTGCCGGCCCCAAGGTATTGCCCCGCAAGCGTCCCGGCGGCGGTGCCGATCGCGAATCCGGGGAGGAACGAAAAGGCCTCCCACTGCACCGCGATCATGTGAGCCCCGACCAGGCCATCCTTCGGGGCGCCATCGATGCCGCGCGCCGCCACTTCACCGATGAACCGGAGCACGAAGAGGTTGACGGCCCAGAGGGCGATTCCCTCGAGGAAGTTTGGGAAGCCCACTCGAAGGACGCGCCAGGTCATGTCGCGAGTCGGGCGCAGGTGCGCCCTCGTCGGTTTCATGTCCTTGACGCCGCGCCAGAGCACGACCAGTGTCATCGCGGCCCCGACGAAGTAGGAGATCGCCGTCCCGGCGGCGATGCCGATGACGCCCCACTCCGTCGGGTCCACGCCGAGTGCATTGCCCAGGGTGATCGGCCCCAGCGAGATCGTGACGCCGGAAAGGAGCCAGCTCGCGAAGACGTTCACGATGTTGACGATCACGGCCACCACGCTGGGCAAGGTCGTCTCGCCGGCACCGTGAAGCGCCATCGACCCGACCGTCATCAGCCCGGTGAACGGCATGGACAGCGCGACGATCCGCACGTAGTCGCGGCAGTGGTGCCGGGCCGTCTCGCTGAGCTGGATGACACTCATCAGCGGGTCGATCGCCATCCAGACCGCGGCGCCCACCAAGGCGCCCCAGAGGAGGGAGAGCACGATTCCCTGGCCGCTGGCCATGTTGGCCTCGCGCGTGTCGCCGCTCCCCATCGCGCGCGCGATTATGGCCTGCGAACCGACGCCCAAGCCAGTCATGGCGATGCCGATGAACCAGCCGATGTATGAGCCGATGCCGATCGCATCAAGCGCTGGGACACCGACCGGGTCGGGGATGCCGCCCGCGAGCATCTTGTCCACCAGCCCGACGGCGGCCGCAAGCAACTGCTGCACGAGGACCGGCGTGGCCAAGATCCAGATCGCGCCTTCCAGCGACTTGCCGGCCAGCTTGCCCCTGCGAATCGTCCCGACCGAGTCGGGCCCAGCCTCGATCTTCTCCTCCGCGGTCTCCAACAGGGGGAGGTCGTCGGGATCGACCATCGTCGGCCGCCTCACGCCGGGCTCGGGTGGGCGGTCACGCTCGCCGACGGTCATCGCGCCGCCGGTGCTGGCTGGTCAACCACAGGCTCACGGCCCTCTCCAGTCGACCGGCGACCCGGATCTTCCAGCCCGATCGGGAGCGCAGGCTGTTCCCAGACCGTCGACCCGAAGGGATTGATGCGCGCCAAGAACCCGAAGGGGCGTTGGTAGGTGAGGAAGAGGTAATCCGTGGATGGCGTGAATCGAGCCTTGACCGGCGTCGCGTCGTACCACGTGAGCCAGGCACGGCGGTCCAGCCCATGCGACTGCCCCGTCATGATCCAGAGGCTCCACTCGGCTGCGCGGTTCACGCCAAGTTCAGGCTGGTCCAACGCCGCAATCAGCGCCTGGAAGGCGGCATCGCTCCGGTACATGCCCAGCGCCAGCGCGAGTTCCACGCGGATGGTCGAGTCATCTTCTTGCGCGACCGTGAGCTTGCTCCAGATCACCTGCTCCACCCGTGGCTGGTAGATCCGCTGCAATCCCTTGGCCGAAGCCAGCCGCACCTGGACATTGGGCGAGTCCAGCTGCTTGGCGATGATGAACGCATCCTCCGCGGTCCCATGGTGGGAGAGGGCGGTGATTGCGGCGCTCTTCACGAGCGGATCGATCGACTCCTCGACATACACGCGGTAGAGCTTGAGGTACTCCTCGTTGCCCCCGAACGACGCCCCCGCGAGCAGCGCGAGCCCTTCACGCTGGAGCGATGGATTGGTCGGGTCGACCGCCCACGTCGCGGCCTCGGCGGGCGTCGGCGGCGAGATCTGCGAACCGAGCCAGTGAAAGTCGCTGGTGATCGTGTCACAGGCGCCGAGCAACGTCAGCAGGAGCAGGGCGGGACGGGCGAACGGCGGCATGCGGCGCGCATCGTACGGAGACTCAGGTACCCTCGCGCGGATGCCGATGGTGACGGTCAAGGGCTTCCCGCTCGGTGTCTACGAGACCAACGGCTACGTTGTCTGGGACCCCGAGGATTCCACGCGTGCCTGCTGGATCATCGATACCGGCGAGGGGCCGGAGCCGCTCTTCGCAACCGTTCGCCACGAGCGGCTCGTCCCCGCCGCGATCCTGTACACCCATGCGCACGTGGACCACATCGCCGGGGCGGGGCAGGCGACGGCCGCCTACCCGGGAGTCCCTCGACTGGCCAATCGGCTGGAGCATGATTGGTTCGGCGACCCCGACCGGAATCTCAGCGCGTGGAGTGGCCTGCCCGTCACCGTGCCGGCCCCGACGGGTCCGCTGGAGGATGGCCAGCTTCTCGCGCTGGGGCGTTCCACGTGGCGCGTGATGGCGACGCCTGGCCACAGCCCGGGCTCCGTCTCAATCGTCTCCACCAACGTGGAGAGTCCGGTCGCCTTCACCGGCGACACCGTGTTCGCGGGATCGGTCGGCCGGGTCGATCTCCCCGGTGCGAACCCCGCGGCCCTGGAATCGACGCTGTTCGATCGACTGCTCTCGCTTCCGGATGTGACGACGATTCATCCAGGCCATGGTCCGGCGACCTCGATTGGCGCGGAGCGAGTGTCGAACCCATTCCTCCGCGCCGGCCGCGCGGCGTTCAGCCGGGCGTTTTCCTGAGGTCCTGCGCCGCCGTCCAGGCCGCCATTCGTCCTTCCAGGATGTCCAGGGGCAACGCGCCGGCCCCGAGCAGGTGATCGTGGAATGCACGGATGTCGAATCTCGTCCCGAGGACGCGCTCGGCCTCAGCACGCATGCGGCGGATCGCCAACTCCCCGATCTTGTACCCCGTCGCCTGACCCGGCCACGCGATGTATCGATCCACCTCACGCTCGATGTTGAGGTCCGACAGCCCCGTGTTGGCCCGCATGTACGAGATCGCGCGCGCGCGGCTCCACCCCAGCGCGTGGATGCCCGTGTCCACCACCAGCCGGCACGCTCGCCACTGCTCAAAGCCCAGCCGCCCGAAGTCCGCGTAGGGGTCGTGTTCGTAGAAACCCATCTCGATCCCCAGCCGCTCGGCGTAGAGCGCCCATCCCTCCACGAAGACGGTGTAGTGGAGATCGCGCCGGAAGAGGTGCTGCCCCGTCATCTCCTGCGCGAGCGCGATCTGGAGGTGGTGCCCGGGAACGGCCTCGTGCAGGGAGAGCGGGACCATGTCGTAGGTCGGGCGTTCGGCCAAGGCGTACGTGTTCGCGCAAAACCACCCCGGGAGCCCGGTCTCCAGGCTCCCTGACTGGTAGTACGCGGTCGTCTGCGAGGGCGCCATGAACGCCGGAATCTCCCGAACGCCGTAGGGGAGCTGCGGCAATCGCCGAAAGAAGCGGGGGAGCTCCGCGTCGATCGTCTTGCAGATGTCCCGGTATCCAGAGAGCAGCGCGTCGGCGGATGCCGGGACGAACTGCGGATCCGACCGGAGGAACCGGACGAACGCATCGAATCGGTCCTGTTCTGGAAGCGCCCCACGCTCCGCATTCGCGGATGCCCACGGCGTTCGAGCGATCACGGCCATCATCTCCGACCGAATCCGCGCCACCTCCGAGAGTCCGAGGTCGTGGATCTCCTGCGCGGTGAGTCGCGTGGTGGTGAATGAGTGGAGCTCGTGGTCGTAGTACTCCCGCCCCATCGGCTGGTCGCTTGCGGCTGGCGACTGGATGCAGGCGGGGATGTAGGACTCTCGGAGGAATCCCGCCATGGAGCGCAGCGCGGCGAGCGACGACTCGCGCGCGGCATCCACTCGCTGCAGCAGCATGGTTCGCTCAGGCTCTTCCAGCCCGGGCCAGTCGCGCAAGACCGGCACGCGCCACCCTTGCAGTCCTCCGCGGTCCACGGCCTTGAACTGGTCCAGCACTCCAGTCATCGCGACCGTCGAAGGGACGAGTCCCTCCCGCAGTCCTTGGTCCAGCGTCGCGCGAACCTGCTCCACGACGGCGGGCTGCTTCTCAAGTCGCGCCACGAACCACCGGACGTCATCCGCAGTCCGGAAGGGGGTGTCGTCCGGGATGATGGCGAGCGACTGCTGCGGACCGCCCCGGCCGTGGACCGGCATGAGCCATCGACGGAATCGATGCCCCTCCGTGCCCCGTTCCAGCTCCCCGACCAGGAGCGCGACGTCAAGTCGACCATCCTCGTCCAGCGCACCGCCTTGCAGCAGGGTGCGAGCCTGGGTCAGCAATTCCATGGCCCGAAGGTGCCGCCGTTCGATGGCTGCCACAGAGTGGTCGGCCACCGCCGTCGGGTCGACGCTCCTGCCGCGTGCGAATGCGGCCTCGGGAAACTCCCCGTCAGACCATGCGACGTACGAATCCAGCAGGGGCGATTGTGGGGTCGGCGCTCCGCCCTGGTCGCCAGGCGCGGAAACCGCCCCAAGGGCCAAGACGGGTGCCATCCATAGGCTCCAGCAAGGATTCCTGCCGGCCATCGAGGGCCGGAACCGTGTGGAAGGGTTGGCTTTTGTTTGAAAGTGCGGCAAGCGGTGTTAGCCTCTGCGGAGGTTTGTACCTCAATCCAGGAGACTTACGCATGGCACAGTTGGCTGCTCTCAATCGCACGATCTTGGTCGCCGCCCCGATGGCCGCGTTGGCCGTCGCCGGCAGCGTGTTCGGTCAATCATCCTCCCAGGTCGCCATCCCGTCGGGACAGACCTGCACGGTCACGACCGTGATCACCATCGAGCACGGAACGTTTGGGACGGATTCCGATTCCCAGACCGCGACCCACTCGCTGGCAGGTCAGGCCAACCTCTCGATGCCCAATGCGGCACCCCCCTTCACGGCCCTCACGGCGTCCCCGATGGCGTACCAGATCGGCGGGCACGTGTACACGTTCGAGTTCTTCTGCTTCCCATTCATCGGGTGCCAGACGCTGGGGGTCAACCTCTCCTCGATCACACTCAACCTGCCAAGCGGCACTTCGGCCGTGTCGGGTTCTGGGGCGTTCAACTTTGCCGGTGCGACCTGGGACATCGTGGCGAACTACACCACCTCTGGCATCGACAATGGAACGTATGAACTGATCGATACCACCAACGCCGTCCACGCCGGCCGACTGACGGCCACGGCCTCCACGGCGAAGCTCGACCAGCTTTCGCTCGGAGTGGTTCATTTCGACACGCCGCCAGAGAGCCTTCCCGCGGGCGTCAATGCGATCAGCATTGACATCACCGCGACGCTGGGCAGCAATTTCTTCATTGGCCCCTGGGGCCCGGCGTGCGCCCCCGCGGACGTCAACTGCGACGGCAGCATCGATGGCATCGACCTTGGGCAGCTGCTCGCCGGCTGGGGCGGCCCCTCGGGCGACACCAACGGCGATGGCACGACCGATGGCATCGACCTCGGGGCCATCCTGGCCGCGTGGGGAACCTGACGCCACTCGGCACGAGCAGTCGGAATGAATCGGCGGGGCCGTTGCGTTGGCACGGTCCCGCCGTATCCTTGCAGGGTCCATGAGCCAGATGCCTGACGTTGAACAGGGCTACGCCCCGCCCGCCGTCAGGCAATTCTCGGTCTTCCTCGACAACCGGGTTGGCAAGCTCCTGGAACTGCTGCAGGCCGTGGAGGAGCGGCCGGACCTGAACCTGGCGGCGATCAGCGTGGTTGACTCCAGCGACTACGCCGTCGTCCGGATGATCTTTTCAAACGCCGATGCCGCCCGGCACTTGCTCTCCAGGTGTCGATTCACCTTCTCGGAGACGTCCGTCGTCGTCGTGGCGCTCGCGGAAAACCAGAGCGTGTCGTCCATCTGCCTGGCGCTCCTGGCCGCGGAGGTGAACATCCGTTTCGTGTACCCCGTGTTCATGAGCCATGGTGACTCAACCGTCGCCCTTTCCGCCGACGACACCCAATTCGCGGGACAGGTCCTCCTGCGAAAGCGGTTCCGGCTCCTCGGCGAAGAAGATTTTTGCTGACGGATCCGGACCCGGCGGGCCGCCCTCAGGCTGCCGACGCTAGTCCGCGGGCTTGTCGCTGACCTCGGTCCGATCACCCTCGCCGTAGCGATACGTCTTGCCCTCTGGCTCGTCGCGGCAGGCCTTGTGGCTGCCGTCGCAGTGGGGGAAGTTCTTGGTCAGCCCGCAGGCGCAGATGAAATAGGGCTTCGGGGAGGGGTCCAGCTTGACTGGTCCGGTCGCGTCGCACTTGATGAGGCGTGCCATGGGTCGATGGATGGTAGGGCGCGCGCGGTTCGTTCACACGCGATCGCTGGTGGAGGCGCTTGTGCGATCTGTTTCCCAGACGCGGACCCCGACGAACGACAAGGGCGACCCATCGAGTGCGGCGGCCATCAGTTCGTGGATCGTGATCGCGATGTTCTCCACCGACGGAAGTCGATCCGAAAAGTAGGGGGTGTCCAGGTTGAGGTGCTTGTGGTCCAGGTGCTGCAGCACCGACGACTCGACAATGGCATCCAGATCGACGGCCAGCGCGTCCGGCCCATGGCCGGGGTCGACGGCGACCCGGAGGCGGTAGTTGTGGCCGTGGCCATTCGGGTTTGAGCACTTCCCGAAGAGAGCCAGGTTCGCCTCGTCCGGGAGCCCCTCGACGGCGAGCCGGTGGGACGCGGCGAACTCGTAGTCGCGGAGGAGGACGACGGCGGGGCTGGTGTGGGGGCGCATGGTGAGGGTCGTGTAGGGAGAGGCGGACAGGCTGACCTGTTGAATCGTGGTTGAACCGCGGGCGAGGCCACGAAGAAGGGGGTCGGTGGCGATCCGCTGGAGCAGCGCAACATGTGCCCAGGTGTCGCCTTCGCCACAGGGGTGCTCGGCGAGGGCTGACTGCAGAGTCAGACGGACAGCTTCATCGATCGACACAACGGATGTGATGTATCCCGAAGCGAGATCTGGATTTCCTTGCAATTCAACGCCGACCTCGACCAGTCGTGACCATCGATGGATGGGAGTCCCGCCTGCGAAAGCGTTGCGTGGCTTCGAGTTGGGGTTCGGAGGTTCAGTCGCGTTGGGGAGTACGGAATCGACCCGTACGACACGGGAGAGCGTTACACGAACGGAATTCTGACGGGTTTTCAACAAAAAGAGTTATCCGCTTGACATCAGGCAACATCGAGTCTACTCTTGAGTCATCAGTGAGCCCCCGGAAGGGCTCGGCGTGAGCTCCGCTCCGCCGGGCCTTTTTTATTTGTCCGGCGGCTTGGGCCTCCGCACACTCGGACGACCACACCCAAGCTGAACTGCGCGTAGGTTGCGACCCGCACGTGTCGCGACCATCGACCACCCTTGCGTTCATCGCGTACCTCGCCGCGCAAGTTGCCTGCACTCCGGAGCCTTCCACCACTGGTTCCTCAACTCCGGGCACCCGGCCGCCGAGTGGGGCCATCATCGAGGTCGGCCCCGGCGTGCGTGCGGATGTGGGCATGCATTGTGTTCTTGCCGACACCGTCGTATGCCAAGACGAGGGCTTCCTTGAGCAGCTGGTGTGCCTTGCTGGAACGCGCGAGCACGAGTCGATCCTTGCCCTGACCGCCCGGCCTCGTGATGTTCACGCCGCACTGCTCTTGGTGGGGGCTGAGCCAGGAGACACAGGATCGTGGCGGCAGGGCATTGCGCCCAACGGCGCGGTCACCACAGTCGCCATCCCGCCGAGCGGGTCGAGACTCTCTGTCTGGGCAAGGTGGGTCGATGGATCGGGCTCCGAGCACGAATCGCGACTGCATGAGTGGGTCCGAGACGTCAACTCCGGCTTGGTGATGCCCGACGGGCCGTTCGTCTTTTCCGGAAGCATCGTCCAGGACGTGGAGGAGCGGGATGCCTCGGGAGAACCCACTGGCGAGGTCAGGACCGTGTACGCGGCGGATCTTGGCGGCTCGGTCGTGGGACTGGTCACCTTCGGGGATGAGGTGGTCGCGTGGCAAGAGGTGATTCCCGACCAGGTCGACGTCGCGCCCGCAGTGTGGGTGGCGGATCCATCGGTCATCCCGGCGCTCGGGACCCCGGTGACGCTGGTGTTGTGCGTGGAGCATCGCCAATAGACTCAGCGCGTGCGCATCCTCGGCATCGATCCAGGAACGGTATTGGTGGGATATGCGGTGGCGCACGTGAAGCGGGCCGCGGGGCGTGGCGCCGTGACCAGGGCCGCGAGTGGCGGCGCCAACGCGATCTCCCTGCCGGGAGAGCCAACCATTGCGGACGCGGGCGTGATTCGCCTGAAGGCGTCTGCTCCCTTGGAATCCAGGCTGGCCACCCTCTACCGAGAGATCACCGAACTGGTCTCCGAGGCCCAGCCTGACCTCGTGGTCGTGGAGCAGGTCTTTGTCCACGCCAAGCATGCGCGAACGGCCATCGTGATGGGACATGCGCGCGGCGTCGTGCTGCTCGTTGCTGCCCAGCAGGGCGTTCCCGTGGGCGAACTCTCCCCGGCAGAGGTGAAGAAGTCGCTCACCGGCAATGGTCGCGCCACCAAGCGGCAAGTGCAGGTCGCCGTGAAGTCGCAGTGCCGATTGGCCACGTTGCCCGAGCCACCGGACGTGGCCGACGCAATCGCCATCGCGCTGTGCGGCGCACGGCGCGGGGGCGTCGTGCGACGCACGCTCTTGCAGCGGGGGAAGGGTCGATGAGCGCCGCGCGGATTCCGCTCGTGATCCAGTCGTGTCGCGCCTTCGCCGACCACCTCTCGCCGGTGCTGGCCTACCGCCGGTTGGTGGCGCCCGACGCACGCACCGCGCCCAGCCTCTTGCTGGAGAGCGTGGAGCAGGGCGGCGTGATCGGACGCTACAGCGTGGTCGCCGCGCAGCCAGCGGTCACGGTGACCGCACACGGGCATGCGGTCACGGTGACCGATCATCGCCAAGGCTCCACGGAGCAGCTGGAGGTTGAGGACCCCTTGGACGTTCCCCGTCGGCTGACGCGCGCGTATCGGCCGGTCGCATCGACGCCACTTCCGGCGACCTTCGTCGGTGGGTGGGGGGGGACGGTCGGATTCGATGCGGTTCGATGGATAGAGCCGAAGGCGCTCCCGTTCGCCGGTGCGCCGCGGTGTGACCGGGGTACGGCTGACTTGGCCCTTTCCCAGTACCGGGCCGTCGCCGTGTTTGACCATCTCAACAAGTCGGTCGAGGCGTTTGCCGCCGTTCCCGCGGACGAAGCGGGGAGCGAATCATCCGCTCGCGCATGGGCCGCGTCGCTGGCAAGCGAACTCATGGACCGGCTCTGCCACGGTCGAGAGTCGCTGGAACCCGGCCGATTCTCGCTTGACCTCTCGGCGCCGCCGGCCCTCCTTGAGTCGCCGACGTTCTCGGACGCCGACTTTCGTGGTGGTGTCGAGCGATGCCAGGAGTACATCCGCGCCGGCGATGCTTTCCAGATCGTCCTGAGCCGCCGGTTCGAGCGTTGGTCGGGAGCGGACCCGTTTGACGTCTATCGAGCCCTTCGCGTGGTGAATCCCAGCCCCTACCAGGCCTACATCCAGACGGGGGACGCCATCCTTGTGGCGGGGAGCCCAGAAATACTCTGCCGGACGCGGGGCCGCGCGCTCGTGAACCGGCCGCTGGCGGGGACTCGACCCCGCGGCCGCGATGACGCCACCGACCGGGCCCACGAAGCCGACCTCCGAGCGGACGCCAAGGAGTGCGCAGAGCATGCGATGCTGGTTGACCTTGGACGCAACGACCTCGCCCGTGTCGCGGAAGCCTCCAGTGTCGCCATCGAGTCCTGCATGGAGGTGGAGCGATACAGCCACGTCATGCACCTCTCGAGCACGGTGACCGCGACGCTCCGCGAGGGACTTGATGCGTGGGACGCGCTCCGCGCCACCCTTCCCGTCGGGACGGTGAGCGGTGCGCCCAAGGTCCGGGCCATCCAGATCATCGATGAACTGGAGCCAGTCCGCCGTGGCCCATACGCCGGTGCGCTGGGCGTCGTCGGCTGGCAGGGGGACATGGACATGGCCATCGCCCTGCGAACGATGGTGGTGCCCGCGTCCACGTCGGGCGGCGGTCGCTGGCGCTATGACCTCCAGGCCGGCGCCGGCGTCGTGCTGGACTCGATCCCGCAAGCCGAGGCCGACGAGACTCGGCACAAGGCCGCTGCGCTCGGGCGCGCGATCGAGCTTGCTGAGAGTGCGTTCGGGTCCAGCCTCGCGGGCCAGTGAAGGCACTCAATACACGCCGGGTTCATCCGTGGGCGCAGGTGGAGCCGGCTTTGGGGGGTCGATCGACCGAGGGATGTGTTCAATCGGCAGCGGTTCGCCCTCCGGCGCCAGCTCGATGGGCTGGTCGTCCTGGCCGCCCGAGGTGGCGGCAGCGGAGGGCCCCGCTCCGACCGCAAGGTTGCCGTGCTCTCCGCTGCCCCTGGCGTCGTGGTGCCGCGGACCGGAGTCGTCGTGCGCGATCTCGGAAACTTCTGGGTCGTGCTGGAGCGCGCCTTGATCCAGGAGGACAGCGGCCCGCGACATCGCGTCTCGCGAGCCAAAGACCCACACGAGCACGACCCCGATCGTCGCCAGCCCAAGCGCCAGTCGGCCAGACTGGCCCAGCCAGGAAGTCTGCGACAGCGCCATGTTGGCCATGAGCAGGAACGCCGCCACGATCCCAGCCAGGCCGGCACCCTGTGCGATGACCCTGACCAACGTGCTGCCCGCCTCCGTCCCAACCTGCTTGGCCAGGGCCGTCCCCGTGCCGATGCCCAGGACCTGCGCGAGGAATCCGATGACGAAGCACCAGGGCAGGATCGGCGCGACAAGCGAGTCAAGGAAGAAGGCCAGGAGTGCCATTCCCAGGCCGGCAAAGGTGGCCACCGAACCCGCGATGTACAGCGCGGGGATGAAGGCGTGCCTCGCGCCATGATTCCAGGTCAGGCCCTCGGCCTTCCGCAGTTCCAGGGCGGCCCACAGCGTGAATGCCCCCCCAAATCCCACGGCGAGGAGCGCAGCCACCACGCCGCTCACGGACCCCAGGGCGAGGAGGACTGGCGAGAACACCACCATCGGCGTCCAGGAGAGCGCGCGGAGTGCCGCGGCGGCGGCATGCCCCTGTTCCCGCGTGCACTCTTCCGAGCGAGCTTCGCTCCACGTCGACCAGACCCCGAGCCCGCACTCCGGGCAGGCCCCGGAAAGTGGCAGCCCGCGAAGCGGGTACTGGCACGCCTTGCAGAGCAGCGATGAGTGCGGGGGAACGATTTTCAACGCGCGACAGCCGTGTTTTTGGGGGTCCGAACTTGAACTTCCCGATGTGGATGGGACTATAACTCTGTCGCACCAAGAATCGGCCCAACGCATGACCATGAACTTCCGATCGCGTCGGGCTCTCCGACTCCTCCCCGTCGCCCTCTCCACTGTCCTGTCAACCGGGATCCTCTGGCTTGCGGCCGCCGATGCGGCCACGACCCCGAGTGTGTTCCCCCAGGCCGGCGAAGGGCAATGGGGAGACGAACTGGTTGCCGCTGCGGAGCGAGGGGACGCAGAGCGCCTCCGCCAGCTCTTGGCGGTTGCCCCGGCACAGCTGGACGCCGCTGACATCGCCCGCCTCCGGACTCGTGCCGAGGGACTGGCGGCCCACCGCGCGGACTCGAGCAAGACCAACGCCGAGGAACTGGCCAGTCGCGAAGCCGACCTGGCCAAGCATCAGGCCGAGGGCAAGCTGATCGAGGCCTTGGTCGACGTCGCCAACGTGCATGAGTTGGCTTCGCCGGAGCAATGGGCTGCGATGGCCAGTGCCGTGGCAACGCAATCGCTGATCTCGGCCACCGAGCAAGCCGCCGCCGCGGCGGAGGCCTCGGGTGACCTGCTCTATTCCCAAGAGCTCACGTTCCGATTGAAGGGGCTGGCGGAGAACCTTGGGGACAAGGCACTCACGAAGGCACTGGAGGCCAAACTCCGGGACATCAACACGCGAGTGGGGCTGATCGCCAAGTACGCGCCTCGTGAGTTCCATGGCCTCCGGATGAATGTGCTTCGCCGCCTGGAACCTGAGCGCGAGGTCGATCCCTACAACGAGCTCTTCGCCGACGAGTGGAAGGAAGTGCTCAAGGACGCTTCGCCCCAGCTCCTCCTCAAGGCACTGAAGGCCGCCGCCGAC
The DNA here is from genome assembly GCA_005776885.1 of Planctomycetia bacterium. Taxonomy (GTDB): domain Bacteria; phylum Planctomycetota; class Phycisphaerae; order Phycisphaerales; family SM1A02; genus SXOD01. The sequence continues at coordinate 101,033 of SXOD01000019.1, read as the reverse complement.
TCACACATCACCGACTCGGGGTGGAAGCCGCTCATCGAGGGCGGCCTCGAAGCCATGCGCGGCCTGGCCACCAGCACGCAGCTGGCCGAGAACTTTGACGGCCTCAAGGACCCGGAACGCGTGGCCGCATTCCTCAGCGCGGTCGACCGCATCGCCGCCCGGAAGGGCGATTCGCCTGCCGCGGCCCGCGATGCCATCGTGGAGATCCTTTCTGAGAGCGAGCGGACGCTGAAGCTTCCGCAGGAGCTGGTCGTCCTCGAGTTTGGCAATGGTGCGACGGCCAACCTGTCTGAAGACTTCGGCGATGACTACTCCAGCATCATTTGGCCCGAGGAGCTCCGCCGATTCCGGCAGCAGATGGAAGGCGATTTCGTCGGCGTTGGTGTCCTCATTCGCTACGACGACAAGCACGAGATCATGGTCGTGAACCCACTCGAGGGTTCTCCGGCGGCGCGTGCAGGCGTGCGCCCGGGCGACCGCATCGCCAAGGTGGACGGCAACTCGACGGCGGGCTGGAGCCTGAACAAGGCGGTCGAGAACATCACTGGCCCGGCCGGAGAGCCGGTCAAGGTGGAACTGCGCCGGGAAGACACGGAGGCGCCCATCGTCGTCACGCTCGTCCGGCAGAGCATCCCGATGCAAAGCGTCAACGGTTGGTGGAAGCGCCAGCTTGACGAGTCCGGGTCTCCAGTGTGGGACTGGTACGCCGATCCAGAGGCGGGCATCGGCTACACGCGCGTGACGAGCTTCAACGACGACACCGTCCATGATTTTGTCGAGGCCGTCGAGGCGATGCGCAACCAGCGACCACTTCGCGGGCTCATCGTGGACCTGCGGGGAAATCCCGGCGGGCTGCTCCCGGCCGCGGCGGGATTCGCGAACCTCTTCATCAAGCGCGGTCCGCTCGTCAGCATCGAGGATCGCAACGGCAAGAAGGTGGATGAGCTCCACGCGAGCCCGTCCCGCGCCCGCTACGCCGGCATGCCGCTGGTGGTCCTGGTCAATGGCGAATCGGCCTCGGCGAGCGAGATCGTCTCGGGCGCCCTTCAGGCCTACGACGCGGCAATCGTGGTGGGAACCCGCAGCTTCGGCAAGGGAAGCGTCCAGACCGTCCAGCCGATCACGGACGGGCGCACGACGGGCGCCGTCAAGGTCACCACGCAGTACTACGTGCTGCCTCCGGAGCCAGGCGCCGAGCGAGGCCGCTGGGTGCACAAGCGTGCCGGGAAGGAAGAATGGGGCGTCGAGCCCGACATCGAGGTGATGCTGTCGCCCTCGGACGTTCGTGACTCGGTCGCCCTCCGTGCAGCGGCGGACTACATCGACGCCGGCGCGATGGACGAGCCAACCGTCGACCGTCGCCCCAACGTGAGTGACCTCGTCGCGAAGGGAGTCGATCCCCAGGTCGAGATGGCGGTCTTGCTGCTCGAGTCCCGGATCCTGGCTGAGGCGGGTTCCAGCCGCGTGGCCGTCGGTGGCCAGTCACGTGTCGATTCAGCCGCGCCAGTCCGGCGTTGATGCCAAGCCTCATTTGACCTACAATGCGCGATTCCCCCGCGGCATGCGGGGGTCTGGTCATGAGCACGCTGATGAGCAGCCCCGCGCAACCCGCACCGAGCCCCGCGTCCGAGTCCTTTGACGTCCACACGCAGGGGATCGGGGCCCGCCCCGAGGTCTCGCAGGGTGCCGCTTGGGCGACCCCGATCAACGGCAGCTGGCCGATGGTGGAGCCATCGCTTGCCCTGCAGCTGTTACGGCAAATGGTCCTCATCCGGGAGTTCGAGGTGCGCTGCATGCAGGCGTACCAAGACAAGAAGATCGGCGGCTTCTGCCATGTCTACATCGGCCAGGAGGCGGTGGCGGTCGGCTGCAACGCCGCCTTGCGTCCCGAAGACCCGATGGTCACCGCGTACCGCGACCACGGTCATGCGCTGGCACGGGGCATGAGCGCTCGCGCCTGCATGGCCGAGATGTTCGGCAGGGTGGACGGCTGCGCCAAGGGCAAGGGCGGGTCGATGCACATGTTCGACCGAGCCAACAACCTGTTTGGTGGCCACGGCATCGTCGGTGCGCAGGTGCCGCTGGGCGTGGGCCTGGCGTTCGCATGCAAGTACGAGGATGAGGTCATGGCCGGCGGCTCGCTCAGGCGCGTCGCGATGAGTTTCCTCGGCGACGGTGCGCTCAACCAGGGGGCCTTCCACGAGGGCATGAACCTGGCAAGCCTCCTGGACCTGCCTGCGATCGTGGTCTGCGAGAACAATGGGTACTCGATGGGCACGGCGATTTCGCGTGGCACCTCAATGGGCCACCAGATCACGGCGAAGGCCCTGGCATACGGGATCGATGCCTACGAGGTCGATGGCATGGACGTCCTGGGCGTGTACCACCAGATGCACGGCATCGTGGAGCATTGCCGTGCGACCAGCCGCCCGGCGTTCGTCGACATGCGGACCTACCGCTACAAGGGCCACTCCATGTCCGACCCGCGCAAGTACCGCACGCGCGAGGAAGAGGCGCAGTACGAGGCAGGCGACCCGATCGGGCGGCTCAAGTCGAGGCTGGAAGGGGCCGGGATCCTCACCGAGGCGGACTTCAAGGCGATGCTGAAAGAGCTTCGCGCGGAGGTGAGGGACTCGGTCGACTTTGCCGATGCGTCGCCGGTGCCGTCGATGTCAGAGCTGCACACCGATGTTTTCGTGGAATCGTGGGGACCGTATACGGGCTCCAGCGATCCCCGCATGCTGGGCGGAGCACCCAGGGCGGTGAACTTCCGCGCCATCGAAAACCCGGAGACGCAACTGTGACGGTGCGAGAGATCGAATACCGCGACGCCCTCAACGAGGCGATGTCCGAAGAGATGCGCCGAGACAAGCGCGTCTTCCTGCTGGGCGAGGAGGTCGCGCAGTACGACGGCGCCTACAAGGTGAGCCGCGGCATGCTCGCGGAGTTTGGCGAGCGCCGCATCATCGACACCCCCATTTCCGAGAGCGGTTTCGCCGGCATGGCGATTGGAGCCGCGATGATGGGCTTGCGCCCGGTCGTGGAGTTCATGTCGTGGTCCTTCAGCCTGGTGGCTGCGGACCCGATCCTGAACAACGCCCCCAAGATGCTCTACATGTCCGGCGGCCAATACGGTTGCCCGATCGTCTTCCGTGGCAACGACGGTGCCGGCGGCCAGCTGGGCAGCACGCACTCTTGGTGCGTGGAGGGGCTCTACTCCAACGTTCCCGGCCTCAAGATGGCCATCCCGAGCAACCCTTACGAGGCGAAGGGGCTCCTCAAGACCGCGATCCGTGACGACGACCCGGTGTTTTTCCTCGAGAGCGAGCGAATGCTGGGCACCAAGGGCGAGGTTCCGGAAGAGGAGTACTTGATCCCCTTTGGCCAGGCGCGGGTGGCACGCCCCGGCAAGGACATCACGCTTGTTTCCTTCGGGCGCCCCGTCAACTTCTGCCTGGAGGCCGCCGAGGCCCTGGCCAGGGAAGGCGTCGACTGTGAAGTCCTGGACATGCGGACCATCCGGCCGCTGGACATCGAATCGATCGTGCGGAGCGTCAAGAAGACCAATCGCTGCGTCGTGGTGGACCAGTCCTGGAGCTTCGGTTCCCCCGGCAGCGAGGTCGCGGCGCAGGTGCATGCGCGCTGCTTTGACGACCTGGACAACTTCGTCCACCGCGTCCACACGGCGGATGTCCCCACCCCTTACGCCACCAACCTCGAGGCGGAATACCTGCCCAACGCCCGCCGGATCACCGAAGCGGTGCGGGCGTGCCTGTATCTCGCCTAATCGACCAAACCCGCGTCGCGAGCCGATAGACCGACAACAGCGCCTCCCATGCCCGCCACGATCACCATGCCCCGACTCTCCGACACCATGGAGGCTGGCACGGTCATCAAGTGGCATGTGAAGGAGGGCGACCCGGTGAGTTCCGGAAGCGTCGTGGCCGACATCGAAACCGACAAGGCCACGATGGAGATGCAGTGCTTTGACGACGGCGTGCTGAGCAAGATCCTGGTGGAGCCGGGCAAGCAGGTGCCAGTCGGGACACCCATCGCCGTGGTGGCGTTGGAGGATGAGGACGGGAGCGAGTCGCCGACAGCCAGCGCGCAGCAGACGAGCGCCACCGCGGCACCGACAGCCAGCGCGCCAGCCGTTGCTCCTGCCAGCAGCGCGCCTTCCGCAGCCTTCATTGCGTCAAAGACCGACACCAGCGACGGCACCGGCGACGCCGACCGCATGCGGGTGAGCCCCATCGCGCGGCGGCTTGCCGACGAGCTCGGGGTGGATCTGAACCGACTGCAGGGATCTGGCCCAGGCGGCCGGATCGTCAAGCGAGACATCGAGGAGGCGGCGGCTGGGAAGGGTGGTGCGACGGCCGGCTCGGCTCCGGCTCCATCGACGCCGACCGCGCCGAAGCCGTCCACCGCGATCGCGCCCATCGTCTCGCGACCCCGCACCGACCTGGCGCTCAATCCCGAGGGCCGTGAAGTCGCCGTGTCCGGCATGCGGCAGACGATCGCGCGGCGGCTCGTCGAAAGCAAGCAGCAGATCCCGCACTACCAGGTGGCGATGAGCGTCGATTGCGATGCGCTCCTGGAACTGCGCGGCATGCTCAACACGCAGTTGCAGCCTCAGGGCGTGAAGCTGAGCATGAACGATTTCGTGGTTCGCGCCTGCGCGATCGCAATGGGCCGCCATCCCTTCTTCAATGCCTCGTGGGCGGGCGACCGCATCGTGATCCACGGGGCCGTCAACATCGGGATCGCCGTGTCGCTGCCTGCGGAACGGGGCGGCGGGCTGGTGGTGGCCGTCCTGCGAGATGCGGATCGCCGTGGCTTGCGTGAACTGAGCGAAGAGTCCAAGTCGCTGGCCGAAAAGGCCCGTACCAAAGGACTCACGATGGAAGAGATGTCCGACGCCACCTTCACGATCTCCAACCTGGGGATGTACGGCGTCGACGACTTCACCGCAATCATCAACCCGCCCAACTCCGCGATCCTGGCGGTGGGCGCGGCGATCCAGCAGCCCGTCGTCCGCAATGGGCAGCTGGCGGTTGGCACCGAGATGAAGTTGACGCTGAGCCTGGACCACCGCGTGATCGACGGCGCCATGGCCGCGCAATTCCTGCAGACCGTCAAGCAGACTCTGGAAAACCCGGCGACACTGCTGGTCTAGGGCGCTCCCTCAAGACTCCACAAGCCGCTTCCGCGCGCGGATCTGCTCGTTGCCCAGCTGCCCGCACGCCGCCATCGCGCTGCGTCCCTTCGTCCCCCGGCGCTTGGTGAACTGGCCGCACTCGATGCATTGCCGCACGAACGCGGCGACTTCCTCCTCGGTGGGCGCGCGCCAGGGCGAGTCGCGGCGCGGGTTGTAGGGGATGATGTTCAGGCTGCACCGGATGCCCTTGAGGAACGAGCACACTTCGCGCGCATGCTCGGGCCGGTCGTTGGCGTCTGGAATCAGGACATACTCCACGCACAGGGCGCTGGTGGGGCGCATCGGGAAGGCGACCATCGCCTCGCGCAGTTGCGCCATCGGCTCGGCGCGATTGATCGGCATAATCGATGAACGGATCTCGTCGTTGGGGGCGTTGAGGCTCACCGCCAGCGTGACGCGCCGGAATCCTGGCTGCTGGATGAAGTCGCCCAGCCTGCGAATGCCGTCAGTCCGGCCGACGGTGCTCACGCAGACCATGCTGGAGCCAACGCCGCAGCCATTGCCATCGCAGAGCACGCGGATCGCCTGGAGCACCGAGTCCAGGTTGTCCATCGGCTCGCCCATCCCCATGAACACGATGTTCTTGACGGGGAAGCCGCGGCGGGCGCCGGAGTCACCGACAGCCGCGGTCGCCCGGTGAGTCGCGGGTTCATCGACGAATGGGTTGGCGACGGCGTGTCGAGCCGACCAGAATTGCTGCACGATCTCGCGAACGGAGAGGTGTCGAAGCAACCCCATCTGCGCGGTCTCGCAGAATCGACAGCCCATGGCGCAGCCAACCTGGCTGGACACGCACAGCGTCCGAGTCCGGCCCCGCGCCGTGTGGTCCATCGGGATCAGGACGCTCTCGGTCTCGTAGTTGCCTTCGACCGGCAGCAGGAACTTGAGCGTGGAGTCGTCTTGCTGCACACGTGCGACGGCCGCCGGCGGGGGAGCCATCCAATCCGTGAAGACGCCGCTGCGATGCGCGGTTCGGTAGGCGTTGAGTGCATCGCTGTCGTGCCTGACGCCGACGGCGTGCGCCGCGCGGATGAACTCCTCGGCCGTCAGGCTGAGGGGGTCGGGCGCGGTTGGGGTGCCACCCGCGGTCGGCGTGGCGGGGGAGGCAGGAAGTTGGGGCAGCGGCGACGACATGGGCAAGGAGATCGGCGGATCGACCAGTCTAGTTTGGCGAGGTCGATCTCCTACAATCGCACTTCCATGCACATGCGCCACGACCACACGGACCACGGCCCAGCCACGGTGCCGGTTGAGTTCCATCTCGAGGACCCTGAGGCTCTGACCGGCAAGTCCGACAAGGTGGTTCGCGTGATGGCGGCCAAGGGAGAGCACCTCCTGGAGGTGGCGCTCGACCACGGCATCAACATCGAACACGCCTGCGGCGGCGTGTGTGCGTGCAGCACCTGCCATGTGTACATCGAGAAGGGAATGGACGCGGTCACAGATTCCACCGAGGCCGAAGACGACCGCGTGGAAGAGGCTCCCGGGATCCAGCGCAACTCTCGACTGGCCTGCCAGTGCGAAGTGAAGGGCGACGGCCCGATCCAGCTGCGCGTGCCCGCGTGGAACCGCAATGCGGTCAAGGAAGTGCCGCACTGACTGAGTCCGGCGACTTGGCGCCGGAGGACTGAGTCCGGCGACTTGGCGCCGGAGGGCTGAGTCCGGCGACTTCGCGCCGGAGGGCTGAGTCCGGCGACTTCGCGCCGGAGGGCTGAGTCCGGCGACTTCGCGCCGGAGGGCTGAGTCCGGCGACTTCGCGCCGGAGGGGTGAGTGACGCAGAGCGGCACGGGGGCGATTCGAAAATCAGGCCTGTGGCTTGCCAATCCACGGCGTGAATGATTATCATTCATGGCATGAATACTCTGCCTCGTCTGGTGGCTCGTGCGCTCTCTGAGCGGCTGCGGGTCATGCCGGCCGTGGTCGTCACCGGCGCGCGGCAGACCGGCAAGAGCACTCTTGCCGAGCAGCTTCTGCCAGGCCATCGGCGCTACCTCACCCTCGACGATTTCGATGTGCTCGAACTCGCGCGGCGCGAACCGGAGGCGCTGTTCGTGGACCCGGGACCGGTGACCCTCGACGAGGTGCAGCGCGAGCCTGGAATGCTCGCCGCAGTGAAGCGGGCCATCGATCGGAATCGCACGCCCGGACGCTTCCTGCTGGCGGGCTCGGCCAACCTGCTCCTCATGCGACGGGTGTCGGAGTCTCTGGCCGGCCGCGCCAGTTACCTCACTCTGTGGCCGATGACTCGGCGCGAGCAGGCTGGGCAGGGGCAGGCTGGACGCTGGGAGGAACTGATCGCGACTCCCGACGACGAGTGGCGCGAGCTCCTGACGGATGGAGACGACACTCCGGAAGACTGGCGTGCACTCGCGCGGCGTGGTGGTTTCCCCACCCCGGCGATCGAACTGAAACGGCCCGCGGATCGGGCCATCTGGTTCGATGGCTTCGTGCGTACCTACTTGGAGCGCGACTTGCAGGACTTGGCCTCGATTGGCGTCCTGCCGGACTTTCGTCGATTGATGCGCGCGGCATGCTTGCGGATCGGTCAAGTCCTCAACCAGACCGAGTTGGGGCGCGATGTGGCGTTGCCGCAACCCACGGTTCATCGCTGGCTCAACCTGTTGGAGACCTCATACTTGCTCGTGCGACTACCGGCGTATTCCGTCAACCGGACCAAGCGCCTGATCAAGGCACCGAAGATCTACTGGGGAGACACAGGAGTCGCGATGCACCTCTCTGGCGCCGAGGCAGACGGTGCCCATCTTGAGAATCTGGTGTTGCATGACCTGTTGGCCTGGCGCGATTCGCGTATCGAGCGCGCCGAACTGGGGCATTGGCGGACGGCCGTTGGCGACGAAGTGGACTTTGTGGTCGAGACGGGGAGCCAACTCTTGCCGATTGAAGTCAAGGCGACTACGCGCCCGAGGCTCCGTGACTGTGCCCATCTGCGGACCTTCCAGGCGGAGTACGGAGACAAGGCCCGCGCCGGGCTCCTCCTTCACACAGGCAGCACGGTCGAGTGGCTGGCGCCGGGTGTCCTCGCGGCGCCGTGGTGGAGACTGCTCTAGCGATCAGCGTGGATGAGACATCCCACATGCCGCCAGCATGCCCGCAGGTGATCATTGGTCATGCCGACGGCCTGCATGAATGCGTAGCAAATCGTCGGGCCGCAGAACTTGAACCCGGCAGCGCGAAGTGACTTGGACATGGCTTCGCTCTCCGTGGTGATCGCGGGGACCTGCGCTCGCCGAACGAACCGCGGCTGGATCGTGCGGTGATCCACATGCTGCCACAGGAACTCCGAGAACGCCACGTCGCCGCCCTTGTCCATGATTCTGAGGTATGCCCTTGCGTTGCCGATGCTGGACCTGATCTTCGCCCCGCTTCGGATGATCCCCTCGCATTGCATGAGGCGGGCTTCGTCTCGCGCCGTCGCACGCGCGATCCGTTCTGGGTCCCATCCCCAGAAGGCCTCCTCGAACGCCGGGCGCTGGCGAAGGATGGTGCTCCACGAGAGGCCGGCCTGGAAGCCGTCCAGCATCAGCTTGGCGAAGAGCTCGCGGTCGTCGCGCACCGGGACTCCCCATTCGAGGTCGTGGTAGTCCATGTACAGTGGATCGTCACCACACCACCAGCACCGGCGGCGGCCGTCGATGTTGGTGGTCGATGGGCGCGTGGACATCGGGCCGATGCTAGGAACGCCAGGTGCCGTCCCGCATCATCCCTCCAGCCGCTTCGCATCCGCAAGGTCCTGAGGGCGACCTGTCGCGAACTTGTTCTTGATGAGGAGGTCCCGACTCAGAAACCGGGCCGGGACGCCGCCGTACTCGCCTGAGACCGCCTCTGCGTTGGCCTCATCCCAACCGACGCCGTCAATCGAGGTCAGGATGTCAATGCGCCCCGGTGGATAGCCCAGTTGCACGACCCGGCCCTCAACCGCGAAGTCTGCTGCTCCGACCTTGAGTGATCCGAACCCGAACCGCCGCAACGCGTCCAGTACGCGATTGGCATTGTCTTGCGAGGGTTGAACAAAGACATCGAGGTCCCCGGTGTACCGCACGAACCCGTGCTGGGCCAGCGCGATGGCGCCAACCACGATGTACTCAACGCGGCTCGCGTTCAATGACTCGAGCCACTCTCGCCAATCTTGGTTGTGGGCCATGTCGCTCCTCTCGAAGCCTGTCGGAAGCCTCCATTCGCTCGTGAGGTGGGCGCGACAGCCAATACTCGCGGTCGCGCCGGTCCTGGTCGGGATCATGGAGTGGTCGGATGGAAATCGGCCAGTGATCGCGGGATCGACAGGAGCGTTCCATGCGAACATTCTACCTGTCGAATCGCCACTTCGAATGCGCCGTGCCTCGCCTACCACGGCTGGGGTCGCCCCCGGTTCCCCTGTGTACCCCTCCGCTAGCCTCCGCCCATGCCGCGCTACTACGCCGCCGCGATCCAGACGGCCATGGAGTGCCCAGCCAATCGTGACGCGATTCCTGGGCGCATCGCTCGCATGCTTTCGATGGCCGATGGTGCGCGCGTTGGATACGAGCCCTTTCACGACATTCGACTCTTTGCGTTCCCTGAGTTTGCGCACGCGGTTCCGATCAAGCTGACCGTGCCTGAACTTCTGGAGCACTACGCTGTCGAGGCGGGGGACATCGCGCCTGCCTACGAAACCTTTTGCCGCGAGCGCGGGTGCTTCATCCAGACGGGCACCTTCCTCGAGCGCGACCCCAAGTGGCCGGGACATGTCTTCAACACCACGCTCTTGGTGGGGCCGTCGGGCGTGCTGTCTCGCTACCGCAAGGTGAATCCCTGGATTCCGTGGGAGGTCAACACCAGCCCGCACGACTTGCTGGCGCAGGGGTATTCGGAGCCTCTCTTTCCCGTCGTGGAAACAGAGATTGGGCGGCTTGGCTGCGCCATCTGCTACGACTGGCTCTTCCCCGAGCCGCTTCGTGAGATGGCGTTTGCGGGCGCGGAGGTCCTCATCCGCGTGAGCGCCTACATGGACCCTTGGGGCGCCACCGCTCCGATGGACTGGTGGACCCTCATGAACCGGGCGCGTGCCGTTGAGAACACCGCGTTTGTGTTGGCCGCGAACCAAGGCGCCAAGCTGTCGGAGTACCCCCCGTTCTCGTGGCCGGGCGCGAGCATGGTGGTGGACTTTGATGGTCGCATCCTGGCGCAGGCGGACGCCGGGGAGGGCGAGCGAGTCGTTGTCGCGCCCATTGACATCGATGCACTCCGGGCCGAGCGCGCACGCCGTCGCGGCCACGACATGCTCGCGCACCACCGTTCGTCGGCGTACCACTACGGGACGCGTGAGTACATCCAGCCCGCTGTTCTGCCGCCGACCATTGCCTCCAACGATGAGCGCATTGCCGCGGCGAAGTCGGCTCTCGTTGCGGGGCACATGAGTGGGGGAGCGCGGTGAAGCGAGGCGCCGTCGATCGCGGTGCAGTCCTCACCGTGGTGAGCGCGCTCGTCCTTGGCCTGGCGCTGATCTGGACGATCTCTCGGCCGCCCACCGCCGTGTCCCAGCGAAGCGATGAACTCAATGCCGCTCTGGATCGGGGCGTGGGCCTCATGGGGCAGTTCGACTTCGTGGGTGCGGCCAAGGCGTTTGCCGAGGCGCAGGCGATCGACCCGGCTGATCAACTCGCCGCGCTCAATCTGGCCATCGCCACGCTCAATGGTTCCGATGAAGACAGCCAATCGCGTGCGCGAGCCATGCTGGTTCCGCTGGCGGCGGGCGATGAACCTGACGACATCGCCGTCCGCGCCGCATACTGCATCGGGCTTATCGACTTGTTCTTGGGCGAGCCGGAGAGCGCTCGTGTTGTGCTGGAGCGTGCCGTGAAGTCGCGCCCCGACGATGCCTTCGCCGCGTTCTATCTCGGGCAGACCTTCGAGATGGCTGGCGAGATGGAGCAGGCGCGTCCGCATTACGCGAGAGCGATGCAGCTGGACCCGCTCCTGCGAAGTGCCGTGCTTGCGCTTTCCCGGTGTGCGATGCGGGCGGGGGACACTGCGGAGGGCGAGAGGTTGCTCGCCCGCTTCGAGGAACTCGCCAACGACCCCCGCGCTCATCTCGCCGAGTTCAAGTACACGAGGATGGGTCCGCTCGCCATGGCGACGCTCGCTCGGGAGGCGATCACGGTCACCAAGCCGGAGGGGGAGCCGTTTCTTCCCCCGGCCCTGATCGACGGAGGGAGCGTTCCATTGAAGGGTGGCTTCGAGTCACAGACCCTGGCCGTTGATCTCAATGGCGACCCATGGACTGACCTCTTGCAGATCCCTCGACCGTGGGTTCGGGAGGGTGATCCTGTTCCCGTGACGCATGTGCTCGTTGGATCGGACGCTGGGTTGAGTGCGGTCCCAGACAGTGATGCGGCGACCCAGGGACTCATCGCGTTGCATGGCGTCTCAGCTGCTGGCGACCTGAATGGGGATGCGCGAACGGACATCCTTGCGCTGCGTTCGGGCGCCGCCGCATGGGCGCAGCAATCCAAGGAGGGGGTGTGGAGTGTGCAAGACTTTGCGGGAGGCATTGACCTTGGAAATGCCGAGCCCGTGGACCTCAAGTTGGCGGACCTGGACGGCGACGCCGACCTGGATGTGGTGGTGGTGACCAAGGATGGGTGGTCCATCTGGATCAATGCTGGCGATGCGACCTTCCAGTCGCTGGCGGTCCTTCGCGGAGCGGCGCCCGGTGCGCCGGGGGAGTTTGCCCCACAAGCAAGTGGACCTCGTTCCACCACGCTGTGCGACATCGACCAAGACGGCGATGTCGACCTCATCCTGAACAAGGAATTTGGCGCGAGCCAACTCTGGCGCAACGAGGGCCTCCTGTCCTGGGCTCAAGACCAGTCGTGGACGCATGGCCCTGTCGCGACCACGTTCGTCCACCCGGACTCCGGGAAGACGTGCGGCGTGACGGTGCGCCGACTGATGCCCGGCGGTGGAGTGACGGTCTGGGAACTCAACCCGCCTCGAGTGTTGCTCGATGCACCCGGGTACTCCATTGACGCGGCGGTCGTCGATGTGGATGGCACTGGTCGCCCGGCGCTCGTGGCCACTCAGAGGGATCGGGATTGTGTCACCAAGATCTGGAGCCTTGAAGGGCAGCTGGTGCAGGAGTTCGAGGGGCTAGCGCTTCTGAATGTGCTTGTGAATCGAGATGACCGTGGCCCAACCCTGATCGGTGCGTTGGACACGGCTCAGGGCGGCCACGCCAGTCCCGTCCGGCTTGCGGCATGCCTTCCGGGTCGCGGCCGTTTGCCGTTCGCTTCGTTCACGCTCAGTGGTCGAGTGGACCCGTCGCAGAGCATGCGATCCAATGCGTCTGGCGTCGGCACGGCCTACGCGATCCGCAATGGCGCAGCATGGTCGCAGGGAAGCGTGTTGCCGCACTCCAGTGCTGGCGCGCAGGGCGTGCAGCCGGAAGCGGTGGGCCTCGCCGGTCGGCCCCGGGCGGACTTCATTCGGCTGGATTGGCCCGACGCACTCTTTCAGACAGAGCTTGATCTCAAGCCTGGCCACACCGGAATCGTGGAGACACAGCGGCAGGTGTCATCGTGCCCGGTCATCTTCGGGTGGGACGGTGAGCAGTTTCAGTTCGTGACGGATTGTCTCGGTGTTGGCGGCATCGGGTACCTGACCGGCGTGGAGTGCACGCCACACGGACTTCTGCCGCAGTATGCGCCGCCGACGCCGCGCGAGGGCGTGCTGCTTCCTGCGTCGGCTGTCGTCCCACGCGAAGGCGCCATTGAGATCCGGCTTGGCGAACCAATGGAAGAATCGTGCTGCCTCGATGCCGCGCGGCTGGTCGCCTTCGACATTCCTTCAGGCTGGAACATGGGGGTCGATGAACGGCTTGCGGTCCTCGGTCCGCCAGCGACGGGAGAGCCGATCTTCTGGCGTGATGGCTCGGTGGCCAGCCTGCGAGCTGCGACCGTGGCCGGGCACGGTGATGCAACTGTCGCGCTGGCCAGTGCGGACGGCCTCGCCGCAATCGGCCCACCCCAACACCCTCGCCACATTGGTCTCCTCTCGTCGCCGCTGGTGCTGACGCTTGCGTTCGACCGCCCGCTCGACCAACTCCCCGGGGCCCCCGTCCTCCTCATGGACGGCTGGGTGGAGTACCCGTATGGCCAGACCAACTTCGCCATGTGGCAGGAGGGGATCTCACCCGAAGCTCCCACCATTGAGGCGCTTGATCCGGCGACTGGCGAGTGGGTCATGCTCCAAGAGCAGTACGGCTATCCGGCCGGCATGCCTCGGCTTGCAGCGTTCCCGCTGGACGCGTCCCTCCTTCCCGCAGGCGCCACAACGCTTCGCCTGACGACGACCGTGGAGCTGTACATCGACCGCGTTCGCTGTGTGGGCGTTGAACGGTGCCCAGATGCGGTTCGCCGCGAGAGTGTGCTGCTCTCAGGAGGCGTCCACGAATGCGGCTTCCCCGCCCGCACCACGCTCCCCCAGAAGCGCCCGCACTTCGACTACTCGCGGCGCGCTCCGCTGTGGGACACACGGTCGCAGGCCGGCCAGTACACGGCGTTCGGCGACTGCACGCCGCTGCTCTCGGGCATCGATGATGCCTGCGCAATCTTTGGGCCCGGAGAAGAAGTGCGGCTTCGATTTGAGCCGCCGCAAGATTCAGCTCCCAGCGTAGGAGCCTCCCGACATTGGATCCTGGAACTCAACGGCTGGTGCAAGGACATGGATCGATTTACGGGGGCCGGCGCCACGCTCGAGCCACTCCCGACCCGCGATGGAACTTCGCTCAGCCCCACGGCTCGCGCCTTGCACGACCTCTTCAACACCCGTCGCCCGGGTGACGGACTCGAAAGCGACTGAGTCTCAATCGCCGATAGGATGCAACCATGGAAGTCGTCACCCCGCGCCTGAAGAAGACCTACCTCGTGATCGCGGGGCTCTTCGCACTCCTCCTGGTGAACTCGCTCTACTTGGTGGGGACGACGCTCACGGAGAAGGTGCTCCAGCGGAATGTCGAAGACGGTCTCTATCTGTGGATGTTCTTGGCGCACCTGATCCTGGGCCTGGTCATCACGGTCCCGGTCATCGGATTTGGCATCCTCCACATGCGGATGGCATGGGAGCACCCAAACCGCCGCGCGCGCAACCTGGGGCTGGCGCTCTTTTCGACGGCCATCATCCTGCTGCTCACGGGCATCGTCCTCACTCGCGTGGATGTCGGGTCCATTCGATTTGGCGTGACCGACCCGGCGTGGCGCATCGCCAACTACGCCCTGCATGTCATCACGCCGGTGATGGTGATCGTTCTCTTCATCCTCCACCGCAAGGAGGCTGGCCGGATCTACTGGAAGGACGGCCTCAAGTGGGGTGGCGCCGCGATCGCGGCATTCATCGTGGTCGGACTCTGGCATGGCACGGTCATGGCCAGCAAGGGTCGGCCACCGGTCGGCGGCGAGCAGTACTTCCAGCCCAGCCTCGTGCGCACCAGCACCGGCAACCTGGCGGACCTGTCCGATTTCGCCTTCGACGAAGAGTGCATCGCCTGCCACGAAGACTCCGTCAAGACGCACGAGCAGAGCGTCCACAACTTCAGTTCGTTCAACAATCCTTTCTATGCCTTCTCCGTCCGAAACACCCGCAAGGCGATGTTCGAGCGCGACGGCAATGTGCATGGTTCTCGGTTCTGCGCGGGTTGCCACGACCCCGTGCCGTTCCTCACGGGCGCCTTTGAGCTGGAGAAGTGGGACGATCCCTCCTACGACGTGGCCTCAGACCCGCTGGGGAAGGCCTCGCTCACCTGCACCGCCTGCCACGGCATCGTGGGCCTCGACGGCGTGGAGGGCAACGGCGGATACATCTTTGAGGCCCCAAAGCCGTACCCGTTCCAGGGGTCCGACAACGCGATGCTGAAGTGGATCAACCACTCGCTCATCAAGGCGAGGCCATCGTTCCACAAGCGGTCGTTCCTCAAGCCAGAAATCCACAAGAGCGCGGAGTTCTGTGCATCGTGCCACAAGGTCTTCATTCCCGAAGAACTCACGCACTACAAGTGGCTGCGGGGGCAGGACCACTACGACGCCTGGCGGACCAGCGGGGTCTCGGGCAACGGCATCGAGTCGTGGTACTACCCACCGACGGCCCAACTCAACTGCAACGGCTGCCACATGCCGACGATGGCGAGTGCTGACCTGGGCGCGGACCGCCTGGATGACTCGGGCCAGCTCAAGATCCCGTCGCACGCCTTCCCGTCGGGGAACCCGGCCATCGCCGCGTACCTGGACCTGCCCTGCAAGCAGGAAGTGCTGGACAACGCCGAGGAGTTCAACAAGGGCGTCTTCCGAGCGGACATCATCGCGCTCCGGGAGGGGACCAGCGTGGAAGTCGAGCCTATCGCGCCACTGCGCCCCGAAGTGCCCTCACTCAAGCGTGGGCAGGAGTATCTGGTCGATGTCCTCATGCGCACCCTCAAGATGGGGCACATGTTCACGCAGGGGACTGCGGACAGCAACGAGACCTGGATCGAGGTGGAACTCACCTCGGGCGGGAAGCGCATTGGCCTCAGCGGCGGCATGGATCAGGTTGGCGCCGTTGATCCTTGGTCCAAGTTCCTCAATGCCTACATCGTTGACCGAGACGGCAACCACATCGTCCTTCGCAATGTGCAGGACATCTTCACGGCGCTCTACAACCACCAGATCCCGCCGGGCGCGGCTGACCTGACGCACTACTCCTTCGTCGTGCCAGACGACGCCGGCCCCACGGTGACCGTGACCGCGACGATGAAGTACCGGAAGTTCACGCATGTCTACACGGAGGCCGTCGCGGGAAAGCCCATCGTGATGGACCTGCCGATCCTGGTGCTGGCCACCGACAGCGTGACTTTCCCCGTGGCGCCGCGCGACGGCAACGATGCTGTCGCGAAGATTGCGGCGCAGGAGTCCGCGATCCCGCTCTGGCAGCGCTGGTACGACTACGGCATCGCGTCGATGCGCCAACAGGGTGGCATGACCAAGGGCAACCTGCGGCTGGCACAATTGTGCTTCACCAAGGTCGAGGAACTGCAGGGCGGCTTGGGCGCCGCCGCTCGCGGTCGCGCGTTCCTCGTCGAAGGACGCATCGATGAAGCTGCCGAAGCATTCGCCCGCGCTGGCGAGGGCACGATGCCCGCCTTCCCTTGGATGCACGAGTACTGGGTGGCTCGCATCAACCGGGAACGCGGCGCGCTCGCTGAGGCCGCCAAGGGCTTCGAGACCGTGCTGGCCACGCCCTGGC
Organism: Planctomycetia bacterium; assembly: GCA_005776885.1. Classification (GTDB taxonomy): domain Bacteria; phylum Planctomycetota; class Phycisphaerae; order Phycisphaerales; family SM1A02; genus SXOD01. The sequence continues at coordinate 84,546 of SXOD01000019.1, read as the reverse complement.
CGATGGCGAAGGAGCGGCAGTTTGATTTCTCAAGGGATGAGCGAGTGTGGCTGGCACTGGCTGAAGTTCGATTCGAGTTGGCGCGGCAAGCGGAGTCCGCCGACCCAACCGCTTCCGGCGCGCTGATGGTTACCGCGCAGGACGCCGTGACCGAGGCGCTTGCGCTGGATCCGGAAAACATCCGAGCGTGGTACCTCCGCATGCAGTTGGCTGCTGCGCAAGGCGATGCTGCCCTTGAGGGCAAGGCCCAGTCGCAGTACCTCCGCTACAAGCCCGACGACAACGCGGCGGACCGTGCGCTGCGCCTGGCGCGCGAGAAAGACGCCGCGGCCAACGCCGCCGCGGAAGCCATCGTGATCTATGACCTCCAGCGCGAGAGTGCGTTTGACAAGGTGAGTTCGAATGACTGAGCAGCAAGGTGTGGCCGCATCGTCCTCGTCCACCCGTATGGTCCTTGGCGGTGTGGCGATCGCTGCGGTGATCGCAGGGTTCTGGTGGTTCTCACGCCCCGCGCCGAAGCCCATCGACAAGCCGGAGGTCGTTCCTTCCAAGCCGAAGGACGCGACCATCCAGCAGCCTGCCTTCAAGTCGGTCTCGGCGCTCCCCGCGTGGTCGCACACCAACGGAGCTCGCGGTGAGCGCCTCCTCCCCGAGACGCTTGGCGGCGGCGCCGCGATCGCCGACCTGGACAACGACGGGGCCTTGGACATCGTCCTCGCGGACGGGCTGAACTGGTCGGGAGATTCCTTTGCGAGCGCACCTTCCCCAGGTACCACGGGCCTGCGCATCCTTCGCTCATCCGCAGGGCCCGATGCCGCGGATGCGCGTTTTGAAACGGTCCCGCTGGCGAACCGGCCGATCTACGCGATGGGGGTGTACGCAGTCGACGTCGATGGAGACGATCGAACAGACCTCTATGTCACCGGCGTCAAGACACCCAACACGCCGGGCCACCTCCTGTTGCGCAACACCACACCGCCTGGTGGCGCGATGGCGTTTGAAGACGTCACCTCCGCGCGAGGATTGACCACCGAACCAGGCTGGGGCACCGCCGCAGTCTGGTTCGACGCCGACCGAGACGGAGACCTGGACCTCCTTGCCGCCCAATACGTCAGTTGGAGCCCCGAGATCGACCGAAGTGTCGGCTACACGCTCACCGGTGTGGGGCGTTCCTATGGCCCCCCAACCGGATTCGAAGGGGCGGACCCGATCTTCTACCGACAGCAGGCTGATGGCACATTTGTGGACGACACCGCCGGGGCCGGATTCATCGTCCGCAACCGCGCCACGGGGGTTCCCGTCGGGAAGACGCTTGGCGCCATTGCCCGGGACATCGATGGCGACGGTGACCTGGACGTTGTGCTCGCCAATGACACGGTGGCCAACTTCGTCTTCGTCAATGATGGACAAGGGAAGTTCGTGGAGTCCGGCGTCGCAACCGGGCTGGCATTCGACAAGATGGGTGCGGCGACCGGGGCCATGGGCATCGATTCTGCGATCATCGTGGACGAGCGAGCCGATTCCCAGGGCGGGCCGGCGCGCTCAGGCAAGCTGGCCATCGCCATCGGGAACTTTGCCAACGAGCCCGATTCGTTCTACACCTCGCCCTCCGGCCGCCTCCAGTTCACCGATGACGCCATACTCTGCGGCGTTGGCGTCCCGACCCGTCGCGTGCTGACATTTGGCCTTCTCTTGGAAGATGTCAATCAGGACGGCTCGCTGGATCTGGTCCAGTCCAACGGCCACTTGGAACCAGAGATCAGTGCGGTCCAGGCCGGGCAGGAGTTCCGGCAGCCCGGTCAGGTGTTGCTTCAGGCGCCGGGAATGGGGATGTTCCAGCTTGCCGAACCCGATGCGCACGGCCCGATTGGCGCGAAGCGTGTCGGGCGCGGTTTGGCGTCAGGCGACCTCAACGCAGACGGCGCCATCGATTTCGTGTTCACATCCAACGCCGGGCCCGTCGAAGTCATCCTTGGATCTGCGGGCATCCCCGTGGGTGGGCAAATCATCACGCTTCGGGCCGAGGGTCCCAAAGGCAATCGCCAGGGCCTCGGCGCAACGGTCACCGCCGTGCTCTCTGACGGTTCGAAGCGGCGTCGGACGATCGCGCCCCACCGCGGCTACCTCTCCAGCAGCGAGCCCGTGGCGCGCCTTGTCCTGGCTCCGGGCGAGTCACTGCAGTCACTCACGCTCCAGTGGCCGGATGGGAAGGAGCAGTCGATCCCCATCCCCGCCCGGGTGCCGTCGACCGTCGCGCTCACCGTCGTCCAAGACTGAGACGCACGCAAGCGAGAACTCGCCCAATCCGGCCTCCTGCCGGACCTTTGCACGGAACCGGACTTCGGAAGTCCGTTTCCGCGCCAACGTGCGAAACGAAGTCCGATTCCGCGCCAACGTCCGAAACGAAGTCCGTTTCCGCGCCAACGCCTGAAACGAAGTCCGTTTCCGCGCCAACGCCTGAAACGAAGTCCGATTCCGCGTCGACGTCTGAAACGAAGTCCGTTTCCGCGCCGACGTGCGGCGCGAGTTCTGCTCAGGAACCTCAGGAACCTCAGGAACCTTAGGAACCTCAGGAACCTCAGGCACCTCAGGAACCTCAGGCACCTCAGGCACCTCAGGAACCTCAGGAACTCTGGAGGCTCGCGACGCTCCGGAGGCCGCAGGAGGCCCTTACGGGCAGGCGCTGCCGAAGATGCTCAGGAGTGCCGCCAGGTCGGACCCGTCCGTCGCGCCATCGCCGTCGATGTCGCCGCCGGCGGTGCCCCAGCCTGCCAAGACGCCGCCAAGGTCGGCGCCGTCAATGACTCCATCGCCTGTGAGGTCGGCGGGGCACGGAGTGCCGGCGTCGCACTGGACTTGCGAGACCGAAATGTCATCGAGAGCGGCTTCCGTGACGGAATCGTTCGGGTTGTCGCCGATCACGAAGCGCAGCCGGAACGATTGTCCTGGCGTGCCTCCGGCGGACAGCAGGAAAGATCGCTCGGTCCATCCGCCGGAGCCGGTCATGCTCTGGACAGTCACCCAAGCGCCGCCGTCGATGGACACCTGGGTGAGCAGTGAGTCAGCCGACGAGGGGATTGCCGCGTCGTCGCAGAAAATCCACGACCAGTACGACACGAGTGCGTCGCCGCCACCATTCGCGATCGGCGCAGAGGTGAGATAGGTCGGCCCGAGGTCCACGTCGCTCGCGCCTGAGGTGCTGCCCGCCGCAGCTGGGTAGGTCACGAAGCACTGCGTTCCCGCAGCCGTGTGATCGTCGTAGGGCTCTGCCGTCGCGCCACCGGTGGTCACCGTGCCGTTGGGGTCAGCGCGTGCCCACGCGCCGACGCTCAGCGACGGGTCGTTGGTGACGGTGAAGCCCGCGTCGCCCGCCTCGAAGTCAGTCGCGAAGATCGTCTCCGTCCCAGTCGAGACACTGAAGGTGTAGGGGCTGTTGGCCCCGCCGACTGGTGCGACGTAGACCGTGGAACCGCCGTTGGAGAGTTGTCCGGAGACATAGAAATCGAGTTCATCGCCGCACGAAACGGCTGGGAGCGTGGCGCGGTAGTTGTTCCCGCCGGTGGAAACCAGGGGAGCCCCCGACCACGCGCCATGGTTGATGCGAGTGTGCTGCTGTGCGTTCAGGAGCGTGCCGCCGCCGGCGATGGCCGCGGTGACTTCCACGGCAACCGGCGTGTTGGGCTCGACGGTGGAGGGAACACCCGCGGGGAAAGAGAACGCCAGGCTGAGCGGCGGCTGGTTCATCCACACACGAACGCCCGAGCAGGCGCCGGACACCACATCCAGCCACCCGTCACCGTTGAGGTCAACGATCGCGACATCGAACCATGCGGCAAGAGCGCTGTTGGCGATGACATTGCCTTCCTCCACCAGCATGCCGGAAGTCGTGACCGGCTTGTTGTGATAGATGTGCGTGCGGCGGCCCGTGGTGGGGCAGAAGGAGGGCAAGTCGGCGTCCACATCAACAATGATGCAGTCTGGCCGGCCATCCCTGTCGAGGTCGTCGCAGTGAATCGCGTTGCCAAACTCGCTGAGGGCGCCGGTCAAGCTGTACGAGGTCATCGTGATCTGGCCATTGGCCTGCGTGCTGGTGTTGATCCAGTACTTGTCGACGCCGTCGTTGGCGTCCACGATGTCCAGGCGGCCGTCGCCATTGAGGTCGCTGACCGCGAACTCGTACGGCGTGCCGGTGATCAGGTCATGCGGCCCGGAGAAGGCATTCCCAGGGCCGCCGCCGGAGTTGGTGTTGTAGAGGAACCCGGTGGCCTGCCCACCCGTGAGCGTGTTGGTCCGGATGATGTCCAGCAGCCCGTCGCCATTCATGTCCGCGATCTCGGCGGCATTGCCAAAGCCTGCGGCGAGCTGCGCTGACGTGGCACGCGTCGTCGTGCTGTCGGTGAAGTACCCGGGATTGGCGGCGCCCTGGTTGATCAGCAACTTGTTCTGGTAGTCGTTGGAGGAAGTCTCGCCGGGCGACTGCTGGCACTCGCCTGCGTCGTTGGTGTCGCCGTCGCCGTTGAGGTCGATGCAGACGGTCCCGCTCGTCTCGGGCGTGTCGTAGTCGGCGAAGAAGAGGTCGGGATAGCCGTCACCGGTGAGGTCGCCGAAGGCGAACTCGCAGAACCTCGGATTGGCCGCGGTTCCGTTGGCCGCGAACATGGTCGGAATGCGGTTGTCCTCGAATCGGAAGCCAAGCCAGTTGCCCTGCGCATCGTCGCCACGGTTCATGTACACGCGCGGCTGGCCGATGTACTGCTGCAATCCGTCGGACATCGTGGTGCAGGTCACCAAGTCCAGCCAGCCGTCCAAGTCAACATCGACGGCCTTGACATCGCGGTCGTTGGTGTTGTCCAAGAATCCCTGCGACCCCGCGTAATCAGACGCGGTCGCCAGCGCCACGGTGCGATCCACCAGCACGCCGCCCTCGTTCATGAGGAGCACATCGGGGAAGCCGCCCTGGATGGATCCGGGGAACTTCTTCATCATGACAAGATCGATGTCGCCATCGTGGTCCCAGTCACCGAAGGTGAAGTCCTTCTCCAGATTGTCGGCGTTCTGGAGCGAAGCCGGACTGAGGCGGCTGGCGGATTCGTTGGCGAGCGTCACCCACTGACCGAAGGCGGTGGAGCCAACGGCCAGGGCGGCGACGAACATGGCAGAGACGGTGGTGGTTCGGATCATCGGTCTCGGTCCGTTCGGATGTTCGGAGGTCGTGGGTCAGTGGGAAACCGTTTCCCTCAAACGATGCTGCAGAGTAGGCGGTTGCTCAGGCGCAGGGGCCCCAAGCGGAGAGCATTTGGGCAAGATCCTGGCCGTCGACCGTTCCGCTCCCGTCGATGTCCGCGTCGGAGCCACCCCAGCCGCTGAGGAGCGTGGCCAGGTCGGAGCCATCCACGGAGCCGTTGCCGTCCAGGTCGGCGGGGCAGGTGGAGCAACTGTCCAGGATGCCATCGCCGTTGGAGTCCAGCGAGGCATCAAGCGCGATGTCGATGGCGTCCGGGAAGGAATTGGCATCGCAGTCATCCGCTGGTCCGCCCCAGGCCTGCAGGAACATGGAAAGGTCGTCGGGTTCCAAGGATCCACTGGCGTTGATGTCATGGACGGCGCATTCATCATCCGGCGCGATGGCAATGTTCGCGCAGGACCAGAAGGAATAGAAGTCCACGATGTCGATCACCCCGGAGAAGTCGGCATCAAACTCAAGCCGACCGAGCGACCGCAAGAACGAGACCAACTGTCCCTTTTCGCCCTCGCTGAGCGCGGAGAAGGCGGCCGCCGACGCGGCGCCTTCGCCGAATGGCCCGTGCGCGACGATCACGGCGGTCACTCGCTCAGCAAAGGTCCCGCCAGCCACGCGGCCGTCGTGGAGCATGGGATCACGGGTGGCCAGGTTCCAGAGGACCGGCGTGCGGAACTCAAACTCATTCGCGTCACCCTGCTGGATGCCGTCCGCCAGGGTTCCCATGTCGTGCAGGAGGAAGTCGCTGTAGATCTTGGCGTTCTGGCCGCGCAGCGCCTCGGCCAGGCTGGGATCGTTGGGCGTCTGCCAGTCGCGGATGTGGCACTTGGCACAGCCGACCTGATTGAAGATCGCCTCGCCGGTCATGCCAACTTTCGGCGTCTGGGGCGGCATTCCGAGGAAGCGCTGGAAGTGCGTGACGCGCTCGATGAAGGTGAATCCGGCCGCATCCGGGACATCCTCGGGATCCGAGGCCACGTCGCACTGGGCAAGCAGGGCGTAATCGCCGTTGGGTGGATTTTCAGAGGGCACCAGGGAGTTGGTGAAGCCCATCTCATTTCGCGTGGCATCGCCCGAGAAGGAGAAGAGCGTGGCGACCTGAGCCTTCCAGCCAAAGCGGCCCGGGCGGAGCCCGCCGGTGGGGTCTTCCAGCACATCCACATAGTGGACCTTGCCGGAGATGCCGTCGCCATCGGCGTCGGTCGGATCGCCGTTGGCGATGATGTCCGCGTCGGCGATCGCGTCAACGATGCCGAACGCAAGGGAGCTGTTCGTGACCCGCAGCGACACGACCGTCGCGTCGGCCGGGAGGATCTCGCGGCACGATTCGCTGATCGCTTCCGCCTGGAGGAGCGACTGCACCTCGCCGGGGTACTCAACAAACTCGCCCTTTTTCTCGAGTCCGAATCGAGTGACGGTGATGGATCCCCATCCGCCAGTCGGCACCGAGTGGCACGATTGGCAGTTGGACTTGTTGAAGATGGGCCCGAGACCTTGCTCGATGGTCGGTGGTGTGGCAAACAGGATCTTCCCGGTCTCGAAGAGGGCCAACTCGTCGGCGGTCAGTCCCTGCAGCGGGGCGCCGGCCTTGGGTTGGAGTGTGATCCCTCCGCCAGCGTGAGAAAGGGCGGCGGTTGAAAAAGTGAGCAGGGAAGCGAGACTCAGAATGCGTGGCGTGGTCGACATATGCAGTCCAATACCGAGTCACCGCGGGGCCGGTCGGGGTCCGCGAAAGAACAAACTCGCCAGCGGCGGCGTGATTCGTTACAACCTATCACTGGATTCGTGCCCGGCAAGTCCGGATACTGAAACTCGGGACATTCATCCCCATTTCTGTAGCCCTACCATTCCACGCGTCTTCATGAAACAGATTCACAGGCATGGATCCAGCCTCTCGCGTTCCCTCGCTGGGGTGGCCGTGCTCTGTGGTTGCTGCTCCTGCGACCCGGTACAAGAGCCACCGACCCCACCAGATCACTCAGGGCAAGGTCCGATAACGGCGTCCCCTAACGTGCCTTCCCAGCCAGATGCAACGCCGACTGATGGGGGGCCCGTCATTGTCATCGATGCAGATGCGATGCACGTCACCCCCAGTCAACTCCAGCCCCCAGCCACTTCGGACCGGCTGGCAAAAGAGGAGCAGATGCGGCTGTCGGTCGGGAAGCGACTGCTCTCGAATGGAAACTTCGCCGGGGCGGAAGCGGTCTTCAGGGCACTCCATCAGAGCCATCCCGACCATCCCCGGGCCAGCTTCCTGCTCGGGCTGGCGATTCACAAGCAGAAGCGGTATGCCGAGGCGCGCCCGCTGCTGGAACGATCCGATGCGCTGGCCTCGTCGATGGACGGCGATGTCGTGGCGGCGATCTTCCCTGAGGCGGCGCATGTTCCGCACTTCCTTGGATGGTGCACCTACTACCTGGGCGACCTTGACGCTTCCGCCCGACACTTTGACGCACACATTGCGCTTGTTCCCGGCGAGTTTGACAGCCAGTTCGGCCGTGGCATCGTGGCCATCGACCAAGACGACCTCGAGGCGGCGCAGCAGCATCTCCACTTGGCCCTTCAGTTGATCGATGTGCCCGGGGCCGACGGCCAGCTCGCGATGCCGCGGCCAAAGGATCGTGCGAAGGTGCTGGTGCGACTTGGAGATGTCGCATTGCGCAGGGACCAGGTGGAAGAGGCTCGCGCCCAGTACGAGGAGGCCGTCACGTTGTGGCCCGCCCACCACGAGGGATGGGCAAAACTGGCCCGGGTGTTGGATCGACTCCATCAGCCCGAGGCGGCCGCGAAGGCTCGGGAGCAGCAGCAGCGAGTGCTGGAACAACTTGGCCGTGTCGGGGATGGAGGAGGGGGCCAGTGATTCCGATCATCCTGTGGGCCGTGATGCTGAGCTCGGATCCGCCGGTCTCCCTGGCCGACGTCACCGAGTCGAGCGGCCTCCAGTTCGTGACCACCAGCGGCGCCGTGCCATCGACCCACATTCTTGAGGTCAAGGGAGGCGGCGTGGCCCTGATCGACTTTGACGAGGACGGCGACGAGGACCTGTTCTTCCCCAACGGTGCGACGTTGGCGGCACCTGAATCCGGGCCGGGTGCCCGCCTCTACGAAAACCTGGGAGGACTCCGATTTGCCGACGCCACGGCTCGCATGGGCGTTGCGTTTCGGCGCTGGGGATTCGGCGTGGCGTCTGGCGACATCGACGGCAATGGGCACGAGGACCTCTTCATCGCGTGCCTCGGGCAGGACGTGCTGCTCTTGGGGCAAGGCGGCGGCCGATTCGTCGACGCCACGGCCGACTGGCTTCCGCCAGATGACGACTGGAACACGGGGGCCGCGCTCGCAGACATCGACCTGGATGGCGACCTGGATCTCTACGTCTGCGGTTATGTCAAGGTCGATCCCGCTGCGCCTCTCCCGGCGGCCTCGTTCAAGGGGATTCCGGTCCTGGCGGGCCCGCGCGGTTACGTGGCCGAACCCGACCGGCTGCTCCTGAACGAGGGTGGGCGATTCGTGGATCACTCCGAGGCACTTGGCATCCGCGCCGGACCCGATCGCTTTGCGCTCAACGTGGTTGCCCTCGACGTAAGTGGCGATGGGCGAATCGACCTGTTCGTGGGCAACGATTCGCAGCCCGACTCGCTGTGGGTGAATGACGGGACTGGGCACTTCAACGATCGTGGCGCGCCAAGTGGCGCCTCGACAAACCTCGAGGGGTCGGGCCAAGCCACGATGGGCATCGCCGTGGGCGATGTCGATGCCAACGGCTTCCCCGACCTGCTGACCACCAATTTTTCCAGCGACACCAACACGCTCCATCTCAATCTGGACGGGGGGTTCCTGGATGACCGGACGAGCCAATACGGCATCGGTGCGCCGAGCCGGACCTGGTGCGGTTGGGGTGCGTCGTTCGTGGACCTGGATCATGATGGCGACGAGGACCTCGTCGGCGTCAATGGGCACGTCTACCCGCAGGCCACGCGGGAGCTGATGGACAGCGAGTACCGACAGCCGTTGATGGTGATGGAGCGGATGGGGCCACGATTCGTGGCGCGGGACTCCGGCTTGGGAAGCCACGTGGATCGATCGATGGTGGCCACGGACCTTGATGGCGACCTCGACGTTGACCTGGTTGTCATCGAGCTCAACGGCCCCGTCCGAGTGATCGAGAACCGCTCGGCGGGCGCGGTTCCTGGATCCGCGATCGCCATCAGGCTGATCGACTCGGTGCACCCGGGGAACCTCCGGGGAATCGGTGCACGCATCGACGTGGCTGGCCCCGACGGCGCGCGACTGGCCCGGCGCTGGGTCATCGGCGGCGGGCCGTTTCAGTCGACGGCCTCGCGCGAGGTCCACGTCGGCATCCCCGAGTCGATGCGATCCACCCCCTTGACCATCACGGTTCGATGGCCGGACGGGGTGACGCAGTCAGCGGAGGCTCGAGCCGGCGAGCGCCTCACGGTCAAGCGGTGAGCGTGCCATCCAGGCGAGGGCTCGATCAGAGGAGCGGGGCCAGGAGGCCGGCCAGCCCTTCCTGATAGCGCTCCCATTTCCCGCGTCGATCCCAGTTGGCCCGGACGAATCGATGGCTCACGTCGATCCACCGCTGTTGCATGGCGCGGATCGAAGTGGTCGATTCGTTGTCATAGATCGCCGCCGTCACCTCGAAGTTCAGTTCAAAGCTCCGCCGGTCGAGGTTGGCGCTCGTGATGATGGACAGCACGCCGTCCACCGTCACGGTCTTGGCGTGGAGCAGGCCGTCCGGGAACTCCCAAATCTGGATGCCAGCGTCGAGCAGGGGACCAAGGAGCGCTCGGCTGGCGAGGGCCACCAGTCGCGAGTCATTGCGCTCTGGGATGACCAACTGAACGGCGACTCCACGCCGCGAAGCGACCGCCAATCCTCGGATGAAGGCGCTGTCGGGGACGAAATAGGGAGTCGTCAGCACGATTTCGTGGCGAGCCACCTGCACCGCGGCGTGGAGCAGCTGCGCCACGGCCTCGGAATCAAACGTCGGGCCAGTCGGAAGCACCTGCACGGGTGCCGTGCCCGCCGCGACCGCGCGCGCGGGGTTGACATCCACCACCTCGCCCGTCTCGAAGTTCCAGTCGACCGCAAACACGCGGTGGAGGTCGGCGACCGCGGGCCCCCGGACGCGAAGGAGGCAGTCGACCCACGGTGCGTAGTCCTTCTTCGCCAGGAACTCCGGCGCAACAAAGTTCCGGCTGCCCGTGAACCCGAGGGCTCCGTCCACGACCAACACCTTGCGGTGGTTGCGCATGTCGATGCGGTGGAACAGCCCACGCAGGAGGCTGCCCGGCAACGCAATGCGGAGTTCGATGCCGTCGCGCTTCATCTGCGAAAAGAGCGGCGAGCGGACGAACCGTGAGGAGCCGAATCCATCCACGAGTGCACGACAGCGGACGCCCCGCCCGCGTGCCTCGGCGAGCGCCTTCGCCACGGCTTGGCCGCAACGATCGTCCTCAAAGATGTACGTCGTGAGGTCGATCGATTCGCGGGCCTGGCGGATGGCCTCGATGGACCACGACTCCATGACGGTGCCATCGCTCGTGACCTCCACGGCATTGCCGCCCCGGATCGGCGCGGCATCCAGGGTGAGCGCCGCGGCAGCGACCTGCACATCGTGCTGGTCCATCGGTGGGAGCGGCGGCGTGGTCACCGTGTCCCAGGCTGGGGCCTGGCTCTTGAGCCACTCGACCGACTTCATGTAGCGGCGACGCCGCGCAAACCCAAAGCTGGACTCGCCAAACACCAGGTACATCGCCAGCCCGAAGAAGGGGATCGCCAGGACGACCAGCATCCACGGCACGGCCCGGGCGGGTTGCGTACTCCGGCGCAGCAGGACCAGGGACGCGCCGCCCAGGCGCAGCGCCAAGTCCAACGCCCCGACGAGAAACCCAGAGAGTGCCGTGAGGTTGGAGAGGGCGGAGGGATCTGGGGCCACGGTTTACCCGGAGACGATCGAGACGACCGTCAGGCGCCGAACGCCCTTGGGGAGGTCGACGCGGACCGTTTCGCCAATGCGGACCTTCATGAGCGCCTCTCCCATCGGGCTGGTGCCCGTCACTTCGCGGTGGCCGTCCGGGTCATCGTCACTCAGGCTGGCCACGATGCGGAGGCGTTCGATGCGGCCGTGGTCCTCGTCGCGGACTTCGATCATCGCGCCAAGGAAAACCATGTCCGAGGGGAGCTCCGCATCATCCACGACTTGCGCAACGGACAATCGGTCCCGCAGGGCGCGGATCTTGCTGTCATTGAGCGCCTTCTCCTCGCGAGCGGCGTGATACTCCGCATTCTCGCGCAGGTCTCCGTGTGCACGAGCCTCGGCGATCCGGTCGATCAAGTTGCGTTCCGCCGCGACCATTGCCGCGAGCTGCTCTTCCAATTTGGCCTTGTCGGCCTTGGTCAGCATCTCCATGACGGCAAGCCTATCGGGCCCCAATCGCCTTCGCAACGAGGCCGAGCGCTGCCACGGCGAGCGGGATGACCGCTGGCCCGACGATGGAGAGTGCCACCCCGGCGGCATCATGTGCTGCTGGGGATTCACCCAGTTGCAGCGCCATCTGGGTCGCGCCACCCATCGACCCAGCGACGACGACGGCGACGGCCGCGGCAACCCTGCCGGGCAAGCCTTGGTGCCTCACGAGCGCCACGGCGCCCTCCAGGGCCGCCATCGCCACTGCCGCACCGACAAGAATGGCGACATCAACTGTTCTCGGCCATCCAGCCCACCAGGAAAGCGGTGCGAGCCCGAGCGCGAGCACGACAAGCACGGTGCCGACCCGGGCGAGGGCATCGGCGCCCGTCCAGTGGAGGATGAGCACAAGGATCGGCCACGCCACGATGACGCCAACCAGCCAGATCGCCAGGATTCGGCCGGCGAGCGGGCTCGCAAGCCCTACCGTAGGTGTTCCCGGGCCGGGCCACCCAACCACGAGCAGCCAAGAGGCCAGCATCCAGATGACGCACCCGATGACGATGGCCCGGCACCGGAACATCGTGCCGTGCGAGGTCGTCTCCATCAGTCAGCGGCGGCCAAGGCCCCGCGATGGTTCCGTCGGCCAAGCGTGATGTCGAGCGTGAGGTCGATCTCGTCGTACCCCGTTCGGTCCAGCGAGCCGACCTGGCTGTTGAGCATGTCAAGGACGGCGATGCGCTGTGCCGGCGGCAGTTGGCCGGGTGTCGGCTCGACTGCCGTGGAACCCCAGCGAAACCGCGTGCCGTGAGTCGTCTCGATCACCAGTCCTTCGCCTTCGAGGTCACTGACGTCCAGTCGCGCGACCTGGGGGAACCATGGACGGGACTCCATGAGCGCGATGGTGCGAAGCGCCGCGGCAACGGGCTCGCCCTCCCAGGCATCCCCAGCCATTTCGGGCGGGGCGGCACCCACGCCGCGGACACGAACCATCTTTGGGCCGGTGGAAGGGGCGTAGTCGCGGGGGAGTCGCTGCCCGCGAGAGCCCACCAGCCACTCGCGTCCGCCGGTTTCCACCAGCGCGCAAGGAGTGGCATAGTCCGCGCGGATGATGAGTGCCCCCTCCTCCAGGCTCAGCTGCCAGACCCGGTCGAACCACCCGGAGCGCTCCAGGAGCGTCCGCGCGAGTTCGAGGGAGTCGTGGCTGACGCCGCCAAGCTCGATGTTGTCCTTCAGGTTTCGAGCGAGCGGCCTGAGCAGCTCGTCGTCCATCCACGCCGGCCGATCAACCAGGCGGAGGCTGGTGATCGTATAGGCGTCTGCGCCGGCACGCTGCCGAAGGCTTGGCACGCCACTCGCTCCAAAGGCCACCAAGCCGGCGACCACGAGGATGGCCAGCACCCCATCGAAGGCCCACTGCCAGGCTGGGCTTGAACGTTGATCGGACGGCTCGATGGCCGCGTGCGCATCCTGCGACATGGACGGAGTCTTATCGGATCCCGGCCCGGCTTGCACGGAGATTTCGGCCATCCACAGCCGACGCACTGGCCCGATCCGCCGCGAGCCCCATGAGGCGGCAGCAGAGGCCCGGGAAGTCCAGGCCAGTCGCTGCCGCGGCTTTGGGAACCAGTGAGTGATCGGTCATGCCGGGCATCGTGTTCACTTCAAGCAGCCAAGCCTTTCCGTCGGCCACGAGGAAGTCCACGCGCGACACGTCCCGGCACCCGAGCGCCTCGGCGATCGCCAACGCGTCGCGGGACGCCTGCAGCTTGACCGGGGCGGGCATGTCGGCCGGGTCGACCCGGTAGGTCGTGTCGGACCGGATGTACTTGGCCTCGTAGTCGTAGGTCCCTGGGTGGGGGATGATTTCAATGATGGGAAGGGTCACGCCGCCAACTATCCCCACCGTGACCTCTCGACCCTTGACGAGCCGTTCCACGAGGGCAGCTCCCCGACGCGAAGCCACGCCCTGGGCCGCCGTCTCAACGGCCTCGATCGTGTCGCAGAGGTACAGGTCCACGCTCGACCCGTCATCGACTGGCTTGACGACGGCTGGCGGGGGGAGGGTTACCTTGGCTCCCGGGGTCACCAGTTGCCAGTCGGGGGTTGGCACGCCGATCCGGCGCGCCATTTCCTTGGTGGCCACCTTGTTCATGGCCAGGCGGGAGGCCTCCGGCCCCGAACCGAGGTAGGGGCGGCCATCACGCTCGAGCAACGCCTGCAGTTCTCCGCCTTCACCCCACGGCCCGTGGACGATTGGCGCGACCAAGTCTCCGGCCAGGCGGGCGAGCCCGTCGGCGTCCAGTCGATCGATGACCTGCGGATTCACCCGGTACCGACCCGACCGTCGCAATCCATCGGCGACGCGTGTGCCTGAGTTGAGGCTGACCTCGCGCTCGGCGTCGGGGCCGCCCATCAGGACGAGGACGAGCGGCAAGTCGTGTTCGTTGGCGTGCGGCACCATGTTTCTTTCCTCAACGTCTCGCAGGGGTGTCAGGCCGGGTGGCGTCCCCAGAACACGACTTCGCGTTCAAGCCGGACTCCGGAGTGGTCAAGCACTCGTGCCACCACGACGTTGGCGAGCGCCGCGATGTCCGTCGCAGTCCCGCCGGCGTCAAGTGCCATGAAGTTGGCGTGGACGGGGCTGACGTACGCGCCACCCGAGCGAAGGCCCTTGAGCCCGGCGCGGTCGATGAGCAGCCCGGCACTCACGCGCGCCCCGGACAGGGGATCGATTGGGTTCTTGAACATGCATCCAGCGCTGGAGGCTGCGAATGGCTGGCGAGACTTCTTCCAGGAGAACAGCTCCTGGAACTTCTTGCGAAGCGTCGCCGGGTCCGTCGGTTCCACCCGGAAGGTCGCTCGGGTGACGATCCCGGACGGGATGCCGCCATGACGGTAGCTGCACTCCAGACTGGCGCGCTCGTGGATCGCGAGGTCACCGCGGGCATCCATCACCTCGACCGTCGTCAACGCTTGCGCGGTATCGCCATAGGTGCCCCCCGCATTCATGACGACGGCGCCGCCGATGGTGCCCGGAATCCCGGCGAGGTGTTCCAGCCCGCCGAGCCCCGCCCGATTGAGCTCATGCATCAGCGCGAAAAGGTCATGGCCCGCCCCGGCTCGAATCGATGCCGAGGCTCCGCCGCGCTCCACCTGAAGCAGTCGAAACGCCGGAGCGTCGAGCGACACCACGAGGCCGTCCACCCCCTCGTCCAACACCAGCAGGTTGGCGCCACCACCGAGGAGGCGAACGGGGACGTCATCGTGCCACGCTCGACGCGTCAACGTTGCCAGCGCCTCGACGGACTGCGGCGTGACCAGGAGGTCGGCGCGGCCCCCCGTCTTGAACCACGTCCTTTGGCCCAAGTCCGCCATCGGTTCCACCGTGACATCCAGGTCACTGAGGAGCATCGCGTCGCGGCCCTCCGCCCTGTTGCCAGGGGATGACTTGCTGTTCGTGGCCATGGACATGCTGACTCCGCTGGAGGACACCACTACCGGTCCGCGTCGGCCGGGCTCCCGGCCAGAAGCGCGCGGGCAACTTTGAAGACTGGCCCAGCACCCATCGTGACCACGACGTCGCCATCACGGAGTTCGTCCATGAGTGTGGACGTGGCCAGGCTGAAGGGGGCCGTGTACGCGGCCGACCCACCGAGCGCACGGATGCGATCGACCAAGTCCCTCGCGGAGACAAGTTGCCGCTCGGACTCGGAGTCGCGCACGAAGTAGATGTCGGGCAGCAGGACCCGGTCCGCCGCGTGGAACGATCGGGCAAAGTCCTCGAGGAGGAATCGTGTGCGGCTGTGCTGGTGGGGCTGGAACACGCAGTAGAGCCGTCTCGGCTGGTAGTGCTCACGGAGCGCCTGGAGGCTGAGACGGCACTCGGTGGGATGGTGTCCGTAATCGTCCACCACCACGGCGGTCCCGCCGTCACGGGTGGCGTAGGTGCCCAGCCGTTGCATCCGGCGGTCCACACCCGCAAAAGTGGCGAGCCCCTCTTCGACCGCCGCACGCGAGGCACCCGCCCAGAGCGCCAAGATGCCTGCCGCAGCTGCGTTGAGCCGATTGTGTGCCCCCGGGAGGGATGGGTGCCAGGAAAGCACCTCGATTGATCCCTCGTGGACGGCAACGGTCCGCGTGGAGGGCGACCACGACACTCGATAGTGCGCAGCGTCATCGGTGCCGAAAGTCCTCGTGTCGCACGTGGCGTCGGCAGTCACCCGCTCGGCGAAGGCGCCTTGCGACGCGATGAGGAGTCGACCTCCATCGCGCGCTGACGGGAGCCGGCGCGCAAAGCCGGCAAAGGCGTCGATGACAGCATTCAGGTCCGCGAAGAAGTCGAGGTGATCGGCCTCGATGTTGTTGACGAGCCCGAATCGCGGCGAATGGCGGTGGAACGAGTTGGTGTATTCGCACGCCTCCGCCACGAAGAACCCAGGCTCCCCCGCCAGGGGGCCGGCGGGGACCGTCATTGCACCAGTCCGGAATCCGCCGCCAAGTTGGGAGCAGGTCGCCCCGACCACCACGCTCGGGTCAAGTCCCGCGTGCGCCAGGAGGTACCCCAGAAGCGACGAGGTGGTGCTCTTGCCGTGTGTGCCGGCGACGGAGATGCCGGTGCGTTCACGCTGGAGGTCTCCCAGGAACTCCGCGTACGTCCGAACACCCAAGTGTCGGGAGACGGCCAGCTGTCGGGCGGGGTGCTCGGCCGGGACGGCGGCGCTCGAGACCAGCAGGTCACAGTCCGCGGGGAGGCTGCCCGGTGTCTGGAGGGCGATTGGCACGCCGGCGGCGGCGAGCGCATCGGTCAGTTCCGACGCCTCCCGGTCTTCGCCAGTGACGATCGCACCCATGGACCGTGCCAGCATCGCCAGCCCAGACATCCCCGACCCTCCTATGCCGACGAAGTGAACTCGACGGCCAGCGACGCTTGAGCGAGCGGCGACTGGGGGCAGAGCCCACGCCGTGACGCCCTCCCCGTTCGGCACGACTGGTACTGATGGTTGGTTCACGGCATCCATATCGGCCCGCGCCGCGGGGCCACTGTGGCGAATGCGGCGCGTCACGAAACTCTACAATGGGCACCTCGATGACCGACGCCGGAACGAGCTCGCTTCAGGCCCAGGTCCTCATCGTTGACGACGAACCGGAGCACGGCGAGGTCATGGCGGACGCGCTGCGCAAGCCGGGCCACATCTGCACGGTCGTGGACTCGCTCGCCGCGGCCTCGGAGGAGCTCTCCTTCGGCAACTTCGACGTGGTCGTGACCGACCTCGTGATGGAGCGTCCCGACGCCGGCCTGGAGGTCCTCCGGCTCGTCAAGGAGCACCAGCCCGCGGCCGCCACCATCATGGTCACCGCCCACGGCGACATCCCGACGGCCAAGGCGGCCCTCAAGGGCGGGGCGTACGACTTCATCGAGAAACCACTGGACCTGGACGTCTTTCGGACCCTCGTGCAACGGGCCGCCGAGACCGTGGCACTTCGGGCCGCGAATGCTGACTTGCGCGGGCAGGTGGACGCTGCCTACGGACTTGGCGGGATCATCGGCGTCTCTCCCGGCATGCGGGCCGTCACCGACGCCATTCGGCGTGTGGCCCCCAGCATGCTGCCGGTCCTGGTGACGGGCGAGAGCGGCACGGGCAAGGAACTGGTGGCTCGAGCCATCCACCAGCTGTCCCAGCGGGCCGAGAAGCGATTTGTCCCCTTCAACGCCGCGGGCATGAGCGAGAGCCTCGTGGAGGACCAGTTGTTTGGCCACATGCGGGGCGCGTACACCGGGGCCGATCGGGACCGCGAGGGGGTGTTTGAGTACGCCGACCGAGGGACGCTCTTCATCGACGAGATCGGGGACATGCCCATCGGCATGCAGCCCAAGATCCTCCGGGCCCTGGAGAAGGGCGAGATCATCAGGCTGGGAGCCAACGAGCCGCGAAGGGTCGACGTCCGGTTCGTCAGCGCCACGAACAGGGACCTCAAGGCGATGTGTTCGTCGGGCCAGTTCCGGGAGGACCTCTACTTCCGTCTCCGCGGCACCGAGATCCACCTGCCGGCGCTCCGTGAACGCCGCGAGGACATCCCTGTCCTGGTCAAGCACGCGGCCGCGCGCTTTGCGCACGAGCTGGGTCGGCCCGCCCCGAACTTCACGGACGGCGCCATGATGCGCCTCGTCACCTACGCATGGCCCGGCAATGTTCGCGAGCTCATGAACACCGTGCACCGGGTGCTGGTGATGGTGCCGGGTGGCACGATCGAGGTCACGGATGTCCCCGACGAGATCCGCCAGGCCGAAGGGGACGAAGCGGCCTCGCATCCCGTGCGGGGGAGCCTGGCCGGGATTGGCATCGAGCAGCTGGAGCGCGAGGCGATCCGCCAGACCCTGTCGCTCACGCAGGGGAATAGGGAAAAGACGGCGCAGCTCCTCGGCATGGGCGAGCGGACGCTCTATCGCAAGCTGAAGGAATACGGCATGCGCTGACGCGCTGCCACTCGCGATGCGCGGCATCCTCTTTCGCTACGCCACTTCAGACCTGCTCAAGGTCTTTGTCGTCACGGCCGCCGTCCTGGTCGTGGTGGTGGCGTTCGGCTCGCTCATCAAGCCGCTCGCCGCCAATCTGCTGGGGCCGCTCTCCGCGCTGCGGTATGCGTTGATGGCGGCCGTCCCGGTCCTTGAGTACGCCGTGCCGTTTGCCACTGGATTTGCGTGCACCTTGGCCACGCACCGGATGGCGGTGGACAACGAGATCACCGCCATGAGTTCGGCTGGGATCCCGATGACGCGAATCCTGGTCCCGCAGGCCGCGGTGGGGACGCTCTGCGGGTTGGGGCTTTTCGTGCTGGTGAACACCGCCGTACCGGAAGTCGAAAACCTCATGCGGGAGATGCTGGCCCGCGAGGCGGGGCGTGTGGTCCTCTCGCAGCTGCGCGATGGCGAGAGTGTCGCCGCCGGCAATGTCGTCATCCATGCCGATGCGGCCAGCGACTTGGCCATCCCCGTGGCGTCCGCTTCCCCTGGCGAGCTGCGTCCCCGGGAACGACTGCTCCTGGAGGGAGTGGCTGCGTTCGAGACGGATGCCAAGGGGCAGCCGCTGACTGAGTTCGTGGCCAAGCGCGCTGTCGTGGACCTCTATGAGCTCCCCGCGCGCGGTGCGCAGCCGCCAGCGACGGCCCTCAAGCTTCGGCTGGAAGACGCCGTGCTGGTTCGACCCATCGATGGCAGCGCGGCCAGTGTTCCGGTGGTGGAGCCAAGCGCCTTCGTGATCGGAGCGGTGGGTGCGCGTCCGACCCAGTTCCTCACCGGCGACGCGCTCGTCGCGGCACTCAGCGAGCCGGGCCAGACGGCGCAGGCGCTGGAGGCCCGGCGACGACTGGAGATGGACGTGGCCGATGCCGCGGCATTCCTCTCGGCGAGCGCGCAGCTGGCGCAGGGGAACCCAATGGTGCTGGTTGACCCCGCCACGTCACGAACCTACACCGTCAGCGGGGCGCAGTTGCAGGGGCGAGTGCTTCGGCCCGTCGCCGGCGCGTCCCAGATCCGGATCGAGGAACGGGACGGCGAGACGCTCCTTCGCACGGCCACCATGGCGTCGGCATCACTCGATCGGGCCCGCGGTGAATGGCTGGACCTGGAGGGGGGGATGTGGGTTGCGACCGACATGGTGTGCCAGGAACCCCGCGCCACCAGTGCCGCGAATGGCGCGCCGCTGCGGTGGCCTCACCGGGTGGAGGGCCTCCGTGTGGCCACGGAGCCGCTCCTGGGCGCGACCGACGAACAGCTTCGAGCCGCCGCCGCCGCCGCGATCGACTCCAAGGGACCGTGGTCCGCACAAGTTGATCGACTCCTGGCGCAGTGGGAACAGTCCAGCAAGACCGTGCAGCGCCACGCGGGGGCGTACCTCCACCTGCGCGTGCATGCGGCCGTGTTGGTGCCGATCGTCGCGCTCCTGGGCGCCGTTGCGGCGGTCCTGCTTCGGCGGGCGTCGCCGCTTGCCGTGTACCTGGTCGCCTTCCTGCCAACCCTCATCGCCGTGATTCTCGCTGCGCAGGGGAAGGAACTGCTGCGGGATGGTGATCCACTCGCCGGCCTCCTCGTCATGTGGAGCGGCCCGGCCGTGATGCTCACGATGGCGCTCCTGGGACTCCGAAAGGCAACCTACCCATGAGCGCGTTCCTGCCACTGGGGACGCGGCTGGACCGGCACATTCTCCGCCGATTCCTCCAGGACTTCGTCATCCTCTTCGCGATGCTCTTCGCCTTCGCGACACTCATCGATGCCGTCCTCCGTCTTGAGGAGTTCCGCCGGGCGACCGCCGCGATCCTTCCCAAGGGCGACAACGTCGAGTGGTGGCAGGTGCTGGGGACCATCGCGGCGTTCCACGGCCCCAGGGTCTTCCAGTTCTATCAGTACCTGTTCGGCCTCGTTTCGGTTGCCGCGGCAGGCTTCACGGTCGCCAGGATGCAAAAGGACCGCGAGTTGATAGCGATGCTCTGCGCCGGAATCTCGCTGCAGCGAGTCGCCGCACCGATCCTCCTTGGAGGCGCGTTTCTCTGTGCCCTCCAAGTCGTGAACCAGGAAGTGGTGCTTCCTCGGCTGGCCGGCCGCCTCTCGATGGACATCCGTGACCTCCACGGCAAGGGGCCGCACTGGGCGATCCCGCTCGAGGTGGATTCCGCCGGCAATCTGTTTCGGGCCTCGACGTTCAACGCGGCAGAAGGGACGATGGAAAACGTCGTGATCTACCGGCGCGGTGACGATGGCCGGATCCAGCGGCGCGTCTCGGCCCCACGGGCGAACTGGTCCGAGCGCGATCGCGCGTGGGTCCTGGTCGACGGGCGTGCGCAGGATCGGCAGGGGGCGGTCGCCACAGGGTCGCAGGTTCAGTTGACGACGCCGGTCGCAGCAGTGCCCTCGGACCTGAGTCCGGCGAGCCTTGCCCTTCGTCGAAGCGCCCTCAGTGCCCACCTGATCTCGACCGCCACGCTTCGCCAGATGCGATCCACCAGTGCCATCGGCCCGGTGTCCTACCGCCACTTGGTTGGCTCGCGGATCGCCGTGCTCATCGTGAACCTCGCCCTGCTGGCGATCAGCATCCCGTTCCTCCTCACGCGCGAGCCGGGCGGCCTCCTCAAGCCGGCGATCGAATCCGCGGCACTCATGGTGCCGCTCGGGATCGTGTCGCTCGGGGCGCTCGCCGTGCCGAACCCGTGGCTCGGGACCGCCGTCGGCCTCATGCTGCCCATCGCGCTGCTGGTCCCCCTGGCCGCCTGGCGCATCGCCGCCATGCGGACGTGACCCATCCCGGCACCGCCGAGACCTTCGTCGTCACGTCCGTCACCGTCGCTCAAGCGTCGGGTCGATGACCGTCACGCGGCTCTCGGACCGCAATCGAGCCGCCAGAGAGTCCATCGCAGCGCGCTGCGCACGGAGCAGTGCCTCTCGTTCCAGTTGCGTGCGGACCAGTTCCAGGCTGACGTCGTCGGCGGGAAGGACTCGCTCCACGCGAGCGATCACGATGGACCCTGGAAGCATGATGGGTTCGGTCATGGCGCCTTCGGCGGCTTGGGAGACCGCCTTGCGCAGCGCCGGGGGAATCGCCGGATCTGCGACGCTGACCGGGCCGATGAGTCCGCCGAGCGACGCGCTGGGATCGATGCTCTGTGCGAGCGCAACGGACTCGAACCGATCACCGGACTCCAGGGCGGCCCGCACGCTGGCCAGGTCCTCGGCGGTCCGAACGGCAATGAGCCGCACCACCCGGCGCTCGCCGTGGCGGATGGCGTGCAGTTGCTCCGCCGCCGATGCCGGCACGCGCACATCCGGCGCGGTGAGCGCGCGGAGCGCGGCGTTTCGCCACAGCAAGGCCTTCCAGCGCACATCCCCCATTCCACGGCGGGACCGAAACGCTGCGAGCACCGCTCCCGGCTCATCGCCTCCCAGAAGTTCGATGAAGAGTTGCTCTTCCGAGGAGGACTGGCCTTCCGTGACTGACAGGCCGCGCGCGCGCAGCGCCTCGCGCAATGCCGATTCCAGGACCAGCTCGTCCAGCACGTCGGGCCCCGCCATCTCGCGGAGTCGAGTTTCCAGCTGCGCGGGCATGATGGCCTCGCCGTTGGCCAGCGCCACCGGCCGCGGCGAAGCGCCCTGGGAGGACGTGCCCTGGCCTGCTGGCGCCGATTCGGCCGCGGGCGGCTCCGATTTCACGCGCGACACCTGCGGGCCTGGCGCGCAGCCCGAGACCACGATCGACGCACCGACCAAGGCCGCGACTCTCATCGTCATGGCGGCGGCGCTGACCGATCCGCGTTCGGCGAGCTGAAGCACGGCTGATGTCATTGGCCCTGCTCCTTGGCCGGAGGCACGGCATACAGCGTGCCCGAGCGCGTCGTCGTCAATGGTTGGAGTTCCGCGAATAGCCAGTCCAGTTCGTCGGGGTCGATGGCCGGATGGAGCCAGCCGCGCGAACGCCAGCGGCGCAGCATGGACTCGTCCACGAGGACAGCCTGAATGTCACGAGCCCGAAGCCCTTCGATCCATGCTTCGGGGGTGGGAAGCGACAGCGCCCCGTGTGGGACCAGCCCGGCTCCATCCCAGACGGTGGCGTATTCGAATGGGCCGCGGATCCAGAAGGGTGCCGACTCACCAATGAGCAGCACGCGCGTTCCCGCTTCCAGCATTTCGTTGAGCACGAACGGCGACCCGGACTGCTCGGCGATGGAGAGCCACTCTCGGCGGTCTGCGCCCCCGTCGCGCAGCATCGCACCCACCAGCTCGCCCGTCGCGATGCGTTCCGCCCCGACAAAGTCGAGCGGCTTGACGGGAGCCGTCCGCAAGCCAAGCAGGAGGACGGCCGGGAAGGCACTCAAGAGCACCAACGTCGCCGTCATGAGGCGTGGGCCAAACCCACGGCGTGATCGAGGGGCTGCAATCGCCAGGAGCAATGGCGACGCCAGCACGGCCCCGAGCACGATGGTCGGGATGAGGAACCGACTGTGCATGTGCGTGACGCCCACCCACAGGGCCAACTGCAGCGCCAGCCCAAGCGAAATCCATCGCAGGAGCGGAGCGGCGCGCCGAGCGGCCGCACCCCACGCAACCACCGCACCCACCGCGATGAGCCACGGCATCGGCCCCCACTGTGGCAGCCACGGTTCTTCATTGGGAGCGGTCCCGAATCCGAAGCGGAACCATTGGTCCCAGAGCTGTGCGAGCCAACCCCACGGAGCGATCGTTTCGTGGTGGGCCTCGGCAAATCGAGCACACTCCTCTGTGGTCCAAGCGAGTGCCGTCTCTCCGCTGCCGGACCCAAGGAGGCTGACTCCAAAGGGGAACACGGGGTTGCCGATGGCGATCGCATTGCGAACGAGCCACGGCGCCAGAGGCACGAAGATCGCCCCAAGCGCCGCCAGCACCAGCCAAGGACGCTGGTTTCGCGGGCAGGACAGGAGACTTGCGATGGCCAGCGGTGCCAATGGAAGGGCCACAAGGGCGACGGAGGAGGCCTTGCTGCCGATCGCGAGTGCCACGCCCAATCCCGCGATCGCCGCAGCACACGTCCGCTGTCGTCGTCCCAGGTCTTCGCGAACCATGATCGCCGTGGTCGCGATCGCGAGCGAGCATCCCAGCATGACGCCACACTCCGTGTAGGCCAGTGATCCCGTCACCACCACCCAAGGCGTGGCCAAGACCAGCCCCCGTGCGATCCCCCGAGTTCCGCTGCCCGCGATCATTCCTGCTGCGGAGCCCGCTGCACCCGCCGCGACGACGGTGATTCCAGCACACAGGAACTGGCACGCGACGGCGGATTCCCATGCGGCCGTGGTGGGCGTGCCTCCCTTGAGCAGCATGAGGTGGAGGAATGCGGATTCGATCCAGTTGGGGAGAAAGGTGTAGGCGTTGTGCCCGAGGGGCTGGATTCGGCCGATCTCCATCCACTCACGTGGGCCCTGCAAGTGGTAAGCCAGCGCGTCGTACCCGCCAAACTCAGTGGGCCAGAGCCATCCGGGGGCGGATGCCGCTGCGGCGAGGAGTGCCGCAATCGGGAGGATGGTGAGCGTGAGTCGTGTGCTGTTGTCGCGAACACCGACAGCTCCTGGCCAGCCAACCCGTCCCTCAGCGCTTCGGGCGACCCAGAGGATGGACAGGACCCCGGCCACGATGAGTACGACGGAGAACCCACCCAGCCACCCGAGCGAGCCGAGCGCGCTGTCGATGGCCGCGAGCAGCGCGACCCCAACACCCCAGGAGAGCCACAAGAAATCGAACCTCAACAATGCTGACGCCATCCCGGCCTGCCGCACCACCAGCATCCCGATCCCCAATGCAGCGGCAAGCCAGAGGGCTGCCAGTGATCCGTCCACGAGCAGGATCGATGGAAAGGCACTGGGTGCTCCCCAGTCGGAGCTCGCGAGCAGCACGATCATCCATGCGACGACGATCGTGACGCCACCGACCGCGACGCCAGAGAGCCAGCCTCTGGAAGAGGCACTCGAGAAAAAACCCGCCTGCCGAGCGATCGGCGGGCGGGTTGGCGGGGGACCGGGGTTGGGCTCGACGCTCGCGTCCATCGACGGGAGGCTACGCCTCGACGCGCGATCGACGTGGTCGACCGACTCAAGCCGCGCGTGCGGCGTTGGCGGTCTTCACGAGCGTTTCAAAGGTGGTCGGGTCCTCGATCGCGATCTGCGAGAGCATCTTGCGATTGAGCGAGCAACACGCCTTGTTGAGGCCGTTGATGAAGATGCTGTATCGAGTGCCGTTCATCCGGCAGGCCGCGGTGATGCGCGTGATCCAGAGGCTGCGCATCTCGCGTCGGCGGGCGCGGCGGTCACGCCAAGCGTTCCGGCCGGCGCGCATGAGCGCGACCTTGGCCTGTTGCTTGTGGCGACTCTTGGTTCCGTAGTAGCCGCGAGCTTCGCGAAGCAGTTTGCGGCGGGCTTGGGTGCGGGCTGCGCCCTTGCGTGCACGTGCCATGGTGGCACTCCTTGAAGTTTGCCTTGACGGGGGCTGGCGGCAGGTGGCCGATCAGCGCTTGGGGCCCGGCAGGCGGGTGTGAAACAGGAAACGGACGACCGAAATAATCAGTTGGCGCTCTCGCCGGCCTTCGCCGCAGCGCGCTCGCGCGCTGCGATGGCAGCTTCGTGCTGCTCCTGCGACCGAAGCGGCCGGAAGAGGAGCTTCTTGAGTTCCTTGAGGTTGCCGCCACGGGCGTAACGGCTCTTGCGGTACGACTGCACCTGCGTACCGGTCTTGTTGCTCTTCAAATGCCGCCCGTGGGGCGCCTTGAAGCGGACCTTACCGCTCTTGGTGATCTTGACCCGCTTGAGCAGGCCCTTGTGCGACTTGTTCTTGGGCATGGCTGGACCCCTCTTTGGGGGAGCCGAGCAGTGTAGCAGGGGGTGGCTCTCGCGGCAAGGCTGTGTGCCGTTGCCCTCCCCACCCCCGCCTAGTGCGCCAGCACGATCTCAAAGGGGTCTTCGCGAAGCCCGGAGAACTGGAGTCGTTCGACGCCATCCATGCCCCGGGGCAGCCAGATGTTGTCGCTCTCCGCGTGCCCCTGTCCCAGGAGGACCGGGGTGGTGATCCACCGGACGGAACCGTCACCACCCAGCAGGTTCTGCCCGAGGCCACCATGGTTCGGCGAATTCGAGTCGGGGTCAACAACCCGGAACCCACCGGCCAGCACCTGTCCGCAGGTGGGCATGGATTCACGCGCCGCATCGGCTCCACAGGGCTGGCCCATGAGACGGCAACCGCGAGACTCGGCGCAAATGCGATCTCCCTTCCGCAGCTTGCAGATGAATGGATTGGCATCGGCAGCCAGCGGGGTGTCTTTTTGGAAGGCAAGCACGAGATGGCGGCGGTGCATCGGAATCCGGATGGAGACCGGGTTGACTCCGCCGCACTTTGTGCAGGTCCCGTGGCAGTATCCGCGTGATTCCAGGGTGTGCAAGCAGGCGGAGGCGCCCGCTTCGATGGTCTCGTCATCGGCATCCAATCCCTCGGCGCGTGGCTGGTCGAACAATGGCCCGAAGAGCTCAGCGGTCGGCGCGTAGCCGTTGTGGTCATTGGCGTAGCAGTCAAAACCCTGGAAGAGGTCGGCGAAGTTGGCGGCACACGCTGTCAGGTCGGCGGTGTGGCGCACGCGATTGGCCATGGGGAACAGGATGGCAATGCCCAGCAGGAGCAGTGCCGCCACGGTGATGAAGTCGGGGATGCGGATGCCGAGTCCGGCGCGGGATCGTTTGGGTGCATCCACCTGCAGCCGTTCGCGGCGCCGGGCGTCCTCTTGCCCGATGCGGGCCAGGGTCGCATCGACCAGCAGGTCATCGGGCGGCGCGCTGTCCTCGGACACGTCCATGCGGTCGGCGATCAGCCCAAGCGGGCCGAGGAGTCGGGCCTTCAGCGCGGTGGCTCGTTCACGCACCGACGGATCGGCAATGCTGTCGGCATCCCAGCCATGTTCGACGAGCGCATCCAGCAGCGAGGCGTCCGCCGGCGAGAGGCACGGGTCATCGCGATCCGTGGCTTGGTGGTCACTCTGGTTGGGCACGTCGTTCATGATTCGAGGTCGTTGTGGGAATTCGTGCGCATCCAAATCTCCGAGAATCGGGCGACCGCGGCATGCAGGCGGCTCTTCACGGTCCCGAGCGGGATTTCAAGGACATCGGCGATCTGTTGGTAGCTCATGCGCTGGAAATAGCCCAGGAGCAAGACTTCGCGATGCAGTGGGGGGAGTGTGTGTACGGTGTCGCGGACCAATCCCGCGAGTTCCGCTCGCTGGAGGTGGCTCTCGACGCTGGGGCCGCCATCGCCAATCAGCGCGGCAGGGGACGTGTCGCCGTCCTCTCCGATGGGGGCGTCCAAGCTCGGCATCTTGTGCTTCTTGGAGCGCCGATGGAGGTCGCGGGCCTTGTTGGTGGCGATCGCGTACAGCCAGGGCCTGAACGGACGGGTGGGGTCAAACGTGTGCCCCGCCAGGTGCACTTGCACAAAGGTCTCCTGAAAAGCGTCCTCGGCAAGTGTCGCATTGCCGGTGTAGCGATACAGATACCCAAAAATCTCGTTCCGATAACGTTCAATCAAGACCCGCAGGGCGTGCTCTGAGCCGCTCTGGTGGGCAAGGAGGAGGGTGGAATCCTCCATGTCCTCAAGGTCCTTCTTCGCCTCCGCGGCCATGGCAGCCATCGTAGAAGAAGCGTCGCGAGCACGCTCCGGTCCTCGATGCGACGCGGCCCCGATCGATGCCATCAACGCGGCTGACGGGCCGGCGGGCAGGGCTGCTGAAATCGCACCCACAATGCACATGGGGGTCGATATGCCCCGGCATGCCGATGTAGTTCACGGTTCGACGCCAGATTTTTCGTGATTGTGCGGAAGGTGTCCACGAGGGGCCTCCCACGGGTGAGTCGAGGAGACTTCGGGGCCATGTCCTTCCGCTCAGGATCCGTTTCGTACTCCCGCTTCCGTCCGACCGGTCCAGCACCCGATCCAGGGTCGGACGCGCTCTGGGACTCATTCCGAGCCTGCAAGATCTCGCCGGAGGGGGCGGGCCAGGGCGGCGAGCCATCGATCGGGTGGATCGGAGGAAGGCACATCCTGGACCTGGCCTTCGGATGGGAAACCAACTCCTTCGGCGGGAGTGTCACGGCGGCGATGCGCCGCGATGTGGCACGTGTTCCTGCCGACCTTCGACATGCCTACCGGGCCCTCGCCGAGGAGGCCTATCGCGCGACGCTCCCGGGCGAGCAACGTGCCCGCCAGCTGTCCCGGCGTGAACGAGCCGAGGCCAAGACAGTTGCCGATCGGCAGGGCATGGACGAGATTGCACGCGGACACCACCGCACGATGCGGCAGGTCCCGATCCTCTGGGACGTCCCTGCCGCAATGGTGTACGCGCCGAGTGGCAGCGACGAGGCGCGCAGCCAGCTCGCCCGGCTCTTCAAGGAATCGTTCGGGTCGATCCTGGGTCCCGTCGCCGCAGGCGTTCTCGCCGCAGACGCCCAAGCGGGCGGCCGACGGGCGATCGATGACCTCGCTTCCGCGACGTTTGGCGTGACGCCGGTCGATCCCGGACAGCCAACGCCGCGCCCCGCGTGGTGTTCGGGCGACCATGGCGACATCCTCGGCAACGAATTCCTGGTCTGGCTCTGGTGGCACGCGGAGTCCGCGGAATCGCTGGAACTGGACGGGCAATCGATCACGGTCCTCCCCGAGCGCGTGCTCGACTTGGCGTGTGCGTGGGACACCACAGGCACCACTGCGATCCGCACGGAATACCCCACTCGCCTCCGCGAAACGCGCCGGGCCCTGGCTTCCGGGAAGTGGCCTCGCCGGATGGGAATGACCATTGACATCGGTGGTGACGCCTACCGTGCGACGATCCGCGGTGAGTCGCTCGCCGTCGCCGGCCTCTCGCTGCCCAGGGATGAAGACTCGCCGCCAACCGAGCGCGAGGCGATGGAACAGCGCGTTGATCGAATCCTGACGTTTGAACGGACGATTCGCGGGCTGTTTGAGCAGTTCGTGCGGATACGCCTCTCTCCCGACTGGCGTGCAGCGGAGAAGGAGATCGCGAGTTGGGTCCACGCGAGCCCCGTCCACGCATCAACCAGCGGATCGGTCAGCGCAACGGCGGATCGTTCGGCCCAGACGGCGTGAATTCAAATCGCTGTGCCCCGATGGCCGCGGAGGCCATGAGCCCCTTGGGATCCAGGGTGAAGACCGCGACCCCGTGGTCGTAGTCGGCGGTGGCGGACGCGCCGGCGGAGATGGCGGTCGCCGTGGCGTTCGCGTTGGGAGCCCATTGGCCGCCGATGAACTTCTCGTAGGAGGCCTTGTCCTTGAAGAAGATCATCTCGGAGAACTGCGCGCCGCCAACCTGCAGGCCGATGGAACCCTGCGTCATGTTGGCGTAGCCGGTCATGTTGTCGTCCTGGAAGACGATGCCTTCGCCGTACGAGCCGCCGACGATGAAGGCCCCAGTCCCCACCTCGGGGAAGACCACGTAGCCGTAGGAGTCCCTGTAAAACGTCGTCAGGCTGCTGTCCGTTTCTTGGGATTGCGCGATGGCCGACTTGACCGCCGACTGAAGTGCCAGCTGTCCCCCCCGAGTCTTGGGAGCGGAGTCGCACCCCGTGCATGCAACAGCGGTGACGAAAGCGGCGAGTGAGCCGAGGAGTCCGTGCTTCATGAAGGTGGCCATGGGCGGAGTTCTACACCATCACATGCCGCTGTTGCGGAAGGCGTCGACCGCCGCTCGGCAATAGTCGCGGATGAGTGCCTCACTCTTGGTGCCGCGTGCCGATTCCAAGCCGCTCGAGGCATCCACGCCTGCTGGCCGGGCGACGCTGATCGCCTCCGCGACATTGTCGGGTCCCAGCCCGCCGGCCACGATGGCGCGTGTGCGGAATGGGGCGATGGCCTGGCCGACTCGGCTCCAATCATGGGCGACCCCAGACCCTGGGTTGGCATGATCCAGGAGTCGCGCGGCCGGCTCGACGGTCGCGCCGGCGAGCAACAGGGATCGGTGTCCTGCGTCTGGGCCGGCAACGATGACCGGAAGCCGTCGTGTCCACAGCCGTTCCAGTGCCGCTTCGGCGATCGTGCCGTGCACCTGGATGGGCCCGCGCCAGGACTTGAGCAACGGGTCGCTTTCGGCGAGATCGACGACGACGGCGACCACGGCGCAGGGGAGCGACTCCCACCGGTCAGCCAGGGCGAGCGCCTGGTCGAGGGAGACCTGACGAGGACTTCCCTCGGCGAGGACGCACCCGAGCACGTTGGCGCCGGCATCGACTGCGACGTGTCCCAACTCGGCGTCGCGCAGCCCACACACCTTGATCCAAGGAGGGGTGATTCCCTCCAGGCTGGCTGCGTGATCGCCATCGGCGGATGGGCGAGTCATGACGCGGCGATCTCGGCTCGAAGCATGGCGGCCGTCGACTTGGCTACTTCACTTGCTCGGTCGCGGAGTCCATCCAGGAATCGAGACGCGGAGTCGCGGTCGCCGATCCGGCGCCACGAGATGAGCGCAGCGAGCACTCGAATGTCGTCTGCCTGCGCGCCGCCCTCCAGCTTGGGGAGGGCGGTGGTCCATGCGTTCACGGCATCCACCCACCGCTGGGCGCCTGCATGCGCATTGCCGATGCGGATCAGTTCCGCGCCCGTGAACTTTCCCTGCCACTCACCGGGCAGTGAAGACCATCCCGCGGACGCAGCGGCGTCATCCGTCCTGGCCAGCGCGAGCCGGGTGGGGGCGTCCGGGGCGGGAGGTGCCGGGGGTGCGACGCCTGTTCCCAAGGCTGTCTTGGTGAGTCCGCTGGCTTCGATGCGCTCGGGGGGCGCTTGGCGAGCCGCCGGCTGCTGCCAGACGCCTCCCTTTTGGCTCTCCTCGACCGCGCGTCGCATGGCCGTCCGCCGTCCGCGCTGTTTCCAGGCATAGACGATGTCCCATTCTGTCCGCGGCAGCCATCCCAGCCGGAGCAAGATCACCATCGCGAGGAAGCCAGAGACATAGCCGCCAAGGTGCGCCGCGTAGGCCACGCCCTGGTTGGCACCAAGGAAGCCGTATAGGTCGAAGAAGACCTGGAGTCCCACCGCCACCGGGGCGGGAAGGGTGAAGACTCCCAGCAGGATGAAGAGATTCAGGAATCGGACGCGGGCGCGGGGGAAGAGCGCCAGGAAGGCGCCGGTGACGCCGCAGATAGCCCCGCTTGCGCCAACGAGGACCGAGGCCGGCTCCAGGGCCGCCTGGACCAGGCCACTGGCGACTGAACAGGAGAGGAAGAGTGCGACGAATCCCCACGATCCGATCCGTCTCTCGACGGCGCGTCCAAACGCCAGCAAGAAGATCATGTTGCCGATGAGGTGCCAGATGCCATTCCAGTCGTGGGTAAAGGCGTACGTCGCCCACCGCCAGACTTCGGCGCCGTGTCCCGGGAGCACCGCGAGCAGCGCAATGAGGCGAGGCACGGGTCCGCCGCCGACTAGCACGGTCTCCCCCCCGCGAAGCTGGATCGTGGCGACCACCGCGACCACGACGCAGGCCGCAGCGATGGAGAAGGTGGCGGGAGTTGGGCGGCTGGGGTCCCTGTCGGTGCCAAGTGGAATCATGGGGGAGCGCCTTACTATAGAGTTTGCCGACACGACCCCGCGCCGCGCAGGGTGATCCTTGACCCCTCACGCTCTACCCCCCAGATGCCCCCCGCGCTCCATTTCGACAAGGGACTTGCCAACACCATCGCTGCCGAGACCAGCCTGTCGTTCATCGACGGCGAGAAGGGGGTGCTGGAATACGTTGGCATTGACATCGACTCGCTGGCGAGGCATTCCACCTTCGAGGAGACCACGTTCCTGCTGTGGCATCGTCGACTCCCGACCTCGCAGGAGCTTGGCGAGTTTGAGCGTGAACTCCACGCATGCGCGCCGCTCCCACCGGGAGTGATCGACCTGCTCCGCGGATTCCCTCGGTCGGCGCCGCCGATGCATGCCCTTCGGACCCTCGTGTCTGCGCTGGGGCTCTACGACCCCGAGTCCGATGATCCATCGGCCGAGGCCAACGCTCGAAAGGCCATGCGGCTCGTGGCGAGGACGCCCGGCTTGATTGCGGCGTTCGACCGCCATCGAAAGGGGAAGCCGATCGTCCAGGCCGACCCAACGACCTCGATCGCGCGCGATTTCCTGCGGATGCTCAACGGCGTCGACCCGACGCCCGCCATGGCGCACGCGCTGGACATCTGCCTGGTCCTCCACGCGGATCACGGCCTGAACGCCAGCACATTTGGTGCCCGGGTGACGATCGCCACGCTGAGCGACATGTACTCGGCCATGGCGACGGCCGTTGGCACGCTCAAGGGACCACTCCACGGCGGCGCCAACGAGGGGGTGATGCACATGCTGGCCGAGATCGGCTCCGTCGAACGGGTGGATGCCTACGTGCAGGACAAGCTGGCGCGCAAGGACAAGGTGATGGGTTTCGGGCACCGCGTCTACAAGGCGTACGACCCGCGCGCGACGTACCTCAAGACGTTTGCCGAGAAGATCGCGGCCGACACGGGGAACGAGAAGCTCTACGAGATGAGCAAGCGCATCGAGGCGATCATGCACGACGCCGTGGCCGCGAAGGGGATCTACCCGAACGTCGATTTCTACAGCGCGACGACCTATGCGTCGCTCGGGCTGGACCTGGACCTTTTTACGTGCCTCTTCGCGATGAGCCGCATGGCCGGATGGACCGGCCACTGCATCGAGCAGCTTGACGGGAACCGCCTCATCCGTCCGCATGCGGAGTACACCGGGCCGCACGGCGTGCCGTACGTGCCGGTCTCGGACCGTTGAGCCGCCGGGCGATCACTCGCCCTTGGTCATCTGCGGGTAGATCAGCACGCGGTCGTGGCAGAGGAGCACCAGGTCTGCGGCGCCGTCGCCGGTGACATCCACGATGAACCCCTGGCTGGGCTCAAACTCCCGCTTGTCGCCCGCCGAGAACATCTTGGTCTCGTAGACCTCGAAGCCAGTGGCGTGCATGAGGTTCATGGCCTCGGTCAGCGCCAGGATGTCGGCCATCTGCTCCGTGGCGTCCAGGGCCACGACGTCCATGAGCCCATCGCTGTTGATGTCTCCAGTGATCAGCTCGTGCGGCGTGCGTTCGGTCGATTCGCTTCGCCAGGTGGACCTCGTTTCCAGCTTGGGGCGAGTTCCCCCAAACGCCATGACGCCAAACGCATCGGCGCCAACGAGCAGCAACGCCTTGTCGCCCCCGCCGGTGAGCTGACCGGCACGCATGCTCTGGAACGCGCCGTCGCCCAGCGGAAGGGACTCCGCGCTTGCCCACGCGCCGTCCGCCTGCCTGGCGAAGAGGAGGACCTGTGCGTTTTCCTTGTCCAGTGCCGCCAGTCGGTCGTCAAGCTTGTCGAGCGCCACCAGCTTGGCATCGCCGCGGGGAGCATTGACCTGCTTCACGACGGTCCACCCCGCTGTCGGGTCGTAGCGGAGCGCGCGCAGGTAGTTTCGATCCGCGATCACCAGTTCATCCTTCCCATCGCCGTCGATGTCCAGCGCGACGGAGTTGTCCGCGCCCGCGGCCTGCGCGAGGCCGAACTGCGCCATGTCCTTGGACTCCAGGAGCTTGAAAGAAGGGGTTGCGGCGGCCTCGCCCTCGACGGGGACCTGCCGGACCATCATCATCGGCTTCTCCGGCGTGAAGAGCAGGATGTCCTTGAGTCCGTCCTGGTCAGCGTCGAGCGAAAGGATCGTGCTTGGGGCCCGACTGAGCGAGCCGAGGTCGACGGTGGCCTTGCCGGTCGATGGATCCTTGGCGGGGAAGAGCTCCAGCGAGTAGTTGCGGCCATCCTTGGTGACGACGGCGATCCACTGCTCCGACTTGATCGGCACGACGCCAAGCGTTCCCGGGACGCGGCCCTTCTCCAAGGGCAGCGATTGCGGGAAGCCCAGCGCACCGGTGGAATCGACTCGCGCGATGCCGGCCACGCCTTCCTTCTCGCTGGCGACAAGGACTTCGGACTTGCCGTCACCGTCGAGATCGGCCGCGGCCAGTGCGTCAAGGTCCGCATAGCTGGGTGCATCCGTGGAGGTCCCAAGCCCGACTCCCGCACGCTGCGGGAAGACCGAGATGGCGTTCCGCTCGGTGTTCGTCGCCAGCACCTCCGGGAGCCCGTCACCGTCGATGTCCGCGATGGCGACCTGCCGCTTGCGGTTGCTGGGATCGGTGAAGGACCATGTGCGCATCGATCCCTCGCCATCGCCGCCCGGCGTGACCTTCGCGCTGCCGATTTCGTAGAGGACGGTGCGCTTGCTGGGGCGTTCGATGCACGCGAGCAGGGCAGCGGTGCGGCCGGGGACACGGACGGCGGCGGCGTCGTGGAGCGACGGCATCTCAAAACGGCTCTGAGCCCCGAGAACCTTCGACGCTCCCTCTTTCGTGCCAAACCATGCGCGCACGGGTGCCGCGTCATCGGGCACCAGGCCGACGACGTCCGTGAGGCCATCGCCGTTGAAGTCCTCGAGGACGAGCGCCACGATCGTCGCGCCGCCCGCGGAAAGTTCCTCCGGAGCACCCAGCTTGGACCCATCGAGCGGGAAAACCTGGATCCGGCCATCAGCGATGGCAAGCAGCTCGGGCTTCCCGTCCCCGATCACGTCGGCGGCGACGAGCGTGTCTCGCCCGGGGAGGAGCTTCTTGACCTTGTGCCGCTGCGCCACCTCGAACACGCCGGGAGCCGTCTGGCGCGTGAAGACCAACTTCTCCGGGTTGCCGACGTGGACCAGGTCCATCAAGCCGTCATGGTCGAAGTCGATGGGGAGGATGGCGGCGA
This sequence comes from Planctomycetia bacterium, assembly GCA_005776885.1. Lineage (GTDB taxonomy): Bacteria > Planctomycetota > Phycisphaerae > Phycisphaerales > SM1A02 > SXOD01. The sequence continues at coordinate 50,542 of SXOD01000019.1, read as the reverse complement.
CGGCCTCACTCGCCGGCACCTCGATGCGACGATAGCGCCAGTGTTCCGGAAACTCGTTGACCTTGGTGGGGGCGACCTCATCCCCCGGCGTGGCACCGGGCTTCTGGAGGTGCACGTCGATGCGGCTGCGGCGGTTGTTGGCCACGATGACGTCCTGGGCCCCGTCGCCGTTCATGTCGGCCACCACCAGCGGGCCGGCAGAGGCGTCGATCTTGATCACGTCCAGGCCGTCGAACCCGTAGTGCGAGGCGAGTTGGTCGTCCGCGCGCCCGACGGTGGTGGCCATGGCGGCGACGGCCGTGCAAGCGATGAGCGAGGCGACTGACGTGGAGGGTGCCGGCGATCGGGTGCTTCGATTGAGCATGGAGTGTCTATGCTAGGGCTTCGCCTCCCATCCAACCCGGACCACGCATGCGAGCACTCTCCACCCGATCATCCAGCCGCGCGAGCCTCGTCGCCTTGGCCATCGCTTCCGTCACGTTCCTGGCCACCCAGCCCGCCGCCGCGGCGCCGCAGGACGGGTTGGACGTGGTGCAACTCAAGGGCGGGGCGCGAATCGAAGGCACCGTCCTCAAGCGCACGGACCGGCGGGTCTGGATCGACGTGGGCTCCGACGTGCTCATGTTCGAGATGGAGGACGTCACCGACGTGGTGAGCGGCGGCGCCGAGGCACCGGCCAAGGTCGAGGCCGAGGATCTCTACTTCCACGCGATCGACCCGCCGCAGCTGGCCCCCAAGGAGCACGCCAAGCGCATTGGGCCGGCGGTCATCAAGGTCAGTACGCCTGGGGGGCTGGGCTCGGGAGTCATCATCAGCGCCGAAGGCTTCGCGATCACGAATGCGCATGTCGTGCAAGGCGAGAGCGCGATCCGCTGCACGGTGTGGTTCCCGCAGCCAGACGGCACCTTGAAGCGGACCGACATCGACGACGTGGAGATCGTCGGCGTGAACAACCACCTCGACCTCGCGCTCCTCAAGATGAAGCATCCCGATGGGCTCCCGTTCGAGGCGGCTCCCATCGTGCAGCAAGAGAAGTTCGAGAACGGCCAGCAGGTCTTCGCCATCGGCAACCCGCTCGGGCTCGAGCGCAGCCTGACGCAAGGGGTGATCTCCACGACGCAGCGCGACTTCGACGGCCTCACCTACATCCAGACGGACACGCCGATCAACCCGGGGAACTCGGGTGGCCCGCTGTTCAACACCCGCGGGGAGGTGATCGGGATCACCAACATGGGCATTCGCGGCGGCGAGGCCCTAGGTTTCGCGATCCCCAGCCGTTACGTCAAGGATTTCGTCCGCAACCGCGAGGCCTTCGCCTACGACCACCGGAACCCCAACTCCGGCCACAACTACCACGTGCCGCCGACGCGGCGCGATTTCACGCCGCCGCCGCAAGTGCGCGACGGATCATCGACCGCCCAGTGAGGCGCATCGTTCCCCCCGACCCCGATACCTGGAACCCAACCATGCGAAGTCTCTTCACCTGGATCCTCGCCGCCGGCCTTGCTGGCACGGCATTGGCCACACCCCCGTCCATCGAGCGCGTTGCGCCCGAGAAGACGTTTGTCTCGCTCTGGTGTGCGGACGTCGCGGCTGTCGTCGCGGCCCTGGAAGCCACGCCCATGGCGAAGGCCATGGACGACCCGCGACTCGCGGCGTCGTTGGGCAAGGCCCGGCAGGCGCTGGTTGATCGCCGCACCGAACTGGCCGACGGTGATGCGGACGCGGGCAAGGCCGTTGGCCTTCCCGGCGCAGTCGGCGGCGCGGTCTTCCCCGAGGAGGACGTGGAACTGGACGCCACGCGCATGGCGTATTTCCTTTACGCCGACTTCGGCGATCGCGCCGACAAGGCCTGGGACCTGTGCGCGAAGGGGCTTCGCCGGGCCGCGGAGGAGTCAGGGTGGACGATCGATGAGGAGGACCTGGATGGCCAAGCGGCACTCGTCGTGACATTCCCCGATGATTCCGACGACGGGGACTTCGAGGCCGGCCCCATGGAGATGTTGGGGCAGCTGGTACTTCCGCCTGAGTCGTTTGTCCTTTCGCGGCATGGCAGCGTGCTGGTTGCCGCCAGCGCCGTCCATCTCGCCGAGGATCTGGCCAGGGAACTGGACTCGCCGTCGGCGACAGGCCGCCTGGGCAACTCCACTGGGTGGAAGGATGCACAACCAGGACTCGCCGACAGCCAACTCGCGATCGGTGTCTATTTTTCCGAGTTCGCCAAGCTGATGCAGCCACTCATGGCCGGGCCCGCCGCTGGCGCGCAGGGCGTCATGCAGGCGCTGGTCGGCGACGTCACGGCCGCAGCGCTTGGCGTGAGCGTCGGGACGGGCGAACGCCAGCTGGCGCTTCGAGCCAGCGTCGTGCACCCAGCGGGACCCGCGGGCCTCTTCAAACTCCTGGAGAAGCCGGCTCCCGTGACTCCTGCCACCAAGGCCATGGGAGACGATTGCCTCTCCTACTCCGCCTGGAATGTCAACCTCGCCGGGTTCCCTCGCTTGCTGGAGGAGGTTCTCGCCGCCATCCCCGAGGACGTCGCCGACGAAGTGGAGCCGATGATCCGCGGGTACATGCCCGCGCTGTCGAAGGCATTCGGTGCGATGGGTCCCCGGATTGAATCGGCCTCGCGCCGTGACGGCGCGGAGGAAGGCGGCATCAGCTCGGTCACCCGCATTGCCTGCTCTGACGAGACTTCTGCGCTCCCCCTCATCCAGCTGTGGGGCCCCATGCTGGGGCTTCAGCCCCAGGAGTTCCAGGGCGCCCAGATCTTTGCCGACAGCAATGAGGGCATGCCGGTGGCTCTGGGCCTTGGATCGACCGGGCTCTACTTCGGGTCGCGGACTGCCGTCGAGGCGGGCCTTCGCGCCGCAGCCGCCACCGACGCGGAGTCGTTGGCCGCCACCCCGGCCTGGGCGCGAGCAACGTCGGTGATCGGTTCAGGCGAGTTCGTCGGCTGGGGATTCACCGATACCGTTGCCCAGGCTGAAGCGTCCGGAGAGGCGATGGGGGGCCAATTGGGGATGATCCGCCAAGCCGGAGTGGCGGACGAGTTGGCCGGCGACAAGACGCTCGGGGAAGTTTCCGAGTCCTGGAAGCACGTCGACTACAAGGCGCTCCGCGAGTTCATCGGATTGACCATCTACTCGGTCACGCAGGATCGGACGAGCCTGCGCTACGAGTGGGCGATCTTGAATCCCTGATCGGCCCCGCACTCCACGTGGCGCACCGCACCGCGACGGCGTCGGTGGTGCCATCGGCTTCGGTGCCCAGGTCAGCGTGGCCACTCTGGCCGACGAGGAACGAGTTGGCTTCATCCCGAGCCACTCCCGCCTCGGTCGCCAGTTGCCGCACCACGCCAAGTTCCACCACTCGATCTCCCGATGAGCCAACGATGACCGTCGGGACGGATCGTGCGGTCAAGGAACGGAGGGCGGAGATGGTCGAGGATTCCTGGCCCGTGTGCCATCGGAGCATGATCGTTGCGGCGCGGACCAGGGCAGGGATGCGAATCCCCTGTGCGGCGAGCCGAGCGGCGACCGGTTGGCGAGCCGTTTCGTAGGGGGCCCAGGCAATCACGCCATCGACCGTCGCCACGCCATTGAGCAGTGGTGCCGCACGAATCGCAACGGCAGCGCCGAGTGAGTGGCCGGCGAGGATGACGCGGGGAGACCATCCCTTCGGATGGCGACCGGCTTCCAGCCACCGCGGGAGTTCCGCGACGAGCGCCGCGTGCTCTGACGCTCCCACGGCGGTGGCAGACTGGCTCTCGCCGTGGCCAGGAAGGTCCGGGAGAATCGCCGCGCGAACATGGGGGAGGAGGGGTCCCACACGGCGAAGGCTGTCGATGCGGGATCGGCCCCATCCATGCAAGAGGATGAGCGTTGGGGCGCCAACGGTTCCGGAACCCTCGATCCGCCACGCGGGCCATTCGGCGGTGCCGCACTCGGAGTATCGCAGGCCAAGTGAACCAGGATCTGGCGCCGATCCATGGGCGAGGGCCCACCCAGCCGTGGCTCGCCGCGGTCGGAGCGCGCCGCGGGCAATCAGCCAGGCGGCGATCGCGGCCGTCAATCCGGCGGCCGCGAGGAACAGGAGCAAGGGAGGGAGCATGTCGCGCGGCCGTGTGGCTAGCAGATCGACTCGACCGCCCGGGCAGCCGCTTCACCCGTGCGCTCCAGCGATTCAAGTCCCAGCCGTTCCCGGATGGAGGCGCGTTCCGGCTCTGGCAACGAAGCGAGGTTCACCTCGACGTTCGCTCGCGCCGCCTGGAGCGCCGCGCGCGCGAGGATGGCGGCCACGCGCACGTCGCTGGCCAGCATGGTCGTCGTCGCGCCCGGATATTCAGTGAGCGCGCCGAGGAGGAGCGCCGAAAGTGTCATGACGTCGTGGGGCACCTTGATGGCGTTGGCCGTGGCGACGGCCAGTTCCGAGGCGCTGGCCGAGCCGGACCGCTGCATGGCGTTCAGGATGTCATAGGCGACCGCGTCCTCGTGGGCAAGCGAGAGCGCGGCAGTCCGAATGCGCGTCGCGTCGGCGAGGCGCGCGTGGTTGGCGGCCTCGTGCTGCGCAAACTTCGACTTCCCCAGCGTGTACTGGATCACCATTCCGGCAAGGGCCGCCGCTTGGGCCAGCGTGATCGCGGCTGCGGCACCGCCTCCGGGCGCGGGCACCTTGGCGGCGAGTTGCTCGAGGTACGCATCGACCGTCTGCGATGCGGGAGGAGTGGTGCTCACGCGCGCACCTCGGCGCCGAAGGCTTCCCGCAGCGAGGCCAGGGCGCGCGCCGTCTGGGAATCCGTCTCGTCGCGCTTGAGCGTTCGGCTGGGTGCCCGGAAGGCCAGTCGCATGGTGACGGACTTCCGGCCGTCGCCGATCTGCGTGCCTCGGAACGTGGAGAGGAACGCGACCGACTCCAGGTGCTCCAGGCCGAGTGCCGCCACATGCGATTCCAAGTCGCGCCAGGTGACGGCGTCGGCCACCACGAGTGAGAGGTCGCGGTCGCTGGCGGGCATCGTGGGGAGCGCCTGAATGCGGACGTCGGGCGGAAAGGCCGAGATCGACTCCAGCAGTTCCAGTTCCGCCGCGGCGATGGGTCCATCGACCCCAGCGGCCTTCAAGGCTTGCCGTGAGAGCAATCCCATGTGCCCCACCGTGCGATCCCGCGCCAGGACGGGAGTGCCGGGCTCGAATGCGGAGCAGGGCCCACTGTCGCCGACGTCGGCGCGATGGCCAGTCAGCGTGGTGACCAATCGATCCACTGTCCCGCGAAGCGCTCGGTAGCACGCGGCAGGGTCGCCGGATCCCGGATGCACGATCGAGACCAGGATCGGCTCGCGGTGCTCGCCCCCTCGCACGGTGAAGCCGCGCGAAACCTCGAAGAGCGGTGGCCTGTCACCGGCGCGGTCGATGTTGGTGGCCAGCACTTCAAGCAAGCTGCCCAGGAGGCTTGGACGGAGGATCGGCGCCAGTGCGCGCTCATCGTCCAGGCGAAGGGTCGCGGCGGAGGCGGGCGTGAAGGCCGTGGCGGTCCGCTCGGTCACCAGCGTGTGCGTGACGGCCTCAAGGTAGCCGAGGCCAGCGAGCAGATCCTTCGCGGAGCGCGTTGCCGCCACGACCGGACTCATCGCGTGTGCGCGGACGGTGATCGAGTCGCGCACCGGGATCGAGTCCAGGCCACGAAGCCGCGCCACCTCTTCGATGAGGTCGACTTCGCGCTCCAGGTCCACGCGCGCCGGGGGGATCGTGCACGTGATGACGTCCCCCGCAACCGTCGGGTGGAGGCCCAGCGGCTCCAGGCGGGAGACGATGTCCGGCACGCTCACGGAGCAACCGAGCAGCGAGGCGCAGCGGCTGGCGCGCATCGAGACGGTCCGTTGGGGCGCCGTGGGGGCGCCGGCACGCGCGGCCGGGCCCATCAGCCGTCCACCGGCGGTCTGAAGGATCAGCTGCACCAGTCGCAACGCAGCCGACGACACTTGCCCAGCATCCACGCCCCGCTCAAATCGATAGGACGAGTCGCTGGTGAGGCCAAGCCCACGGCTCGCGGCGCGAACGGCGCGAGGGTCAAAGGTGGCTGATTCCACCAGCACGTCGGTGGTGGCGTCAGTCACGGCCGTCAACGCGCCACCCTTGACACCGGCAACAGCCACGGGAACCTGGGCATCCGCGATGACCAGGTCGCCCGCGCGCAGGGCGACTGGGTTGGCACCCTCGCCGATGGGGAGGATCGATTCACCTTCACGGGCGCGCCGGACCACGATCGCTGGCCCAGAGAGCATGGCGAGGTCAAACACGTGGGTGGGTTGGCCAAGCTCAAACAGGACGTAGTTGGTGCAGTCGACGACGTTGTTGCGCGGAATCTGGCCAATCGCGCGCAGCCGGGCTTGCATCCAGTCCGGGCTTGGTCTCACTTGGATTCCGCGGATCGTGTGCGCGGTATAGAGGGGACATGAGCCGACTTCGTCGTTCGTGACCGTCACGCCATCGGCAGGAGGCGCCTCCGTGCGAGGTGTCCCGTCGGAACTTGCCCCTGGATCCAGTGCCGTTCGCCCGGTTGCTGCGGCAATCTCCCTGGCCAGTCCGAGGTGGCACAGGCAATCGCCGCGGTTGCTGGTGAGTTCCACCTCAAGCCATTCATCGCCCTCAGGAGTCGCGCCCCACGATTCCACGGGAAAGCCAGCCAAGGTCAGCCGCTGGGCCGCTTCCTCTCGGGAGATCGGTCGATCCAGGAGTTCGTTGAGCCATTGGAGGCTGGCGCGCATGGACCGGAAAGGTAGTCGATGGTGCCGTTGGTACAGTCCCAACCGGTGTCGCTCTTCCTCCAATCGACAGGCCGACCGTGCCGACCGGTGTCGGGGCCCCGGTGGATTTCCGCCGTGGCATTGATCTTGGTCACGGCGTGTGCTTCCGCTCCCCAGCGCAGCCCGGATCGCGCACCCACCGACCTGGCGATCGAGGTCGTGGTGCAGCCGGCCAGCCCGGAAACCCCGGCGATTCAGGCCCAGTTCCGCCCGGCCGTGTACCTGTTGCAGCCGGGCGGGGAGTTTGCGGTCGTGACGGGGGTCGTCGATCCCACGGTGGTCAAGCCGGCACCGCTTCGGTACCTGGACCAACACGATGTCGATGCATTCTGGCAGCGACTCTGCGCAAGCGGGTTCGACCCCACGGTCGGCGCTGGCAAGGCCGGAGCAGGCACTCGCCCGATTCCGGCGCCTGGGGAACAGGATTGCACCGTTTCGATCTGGGTCCGTGCCGACGGACATTCCCGGTGGTGGCATGCCGCGATCGACGGGAACGACGCGGAGCCAAACGCCGCCCACCTGGCACGGTTGTGCGCCGCACTGGCTTGGGAGCGGGACGGACTTCCGGCACGCACCGCGCCACCGCGGTTTGACTTTGGCCCCGACCCGTACGCCAGCTTCAATCCACCCGTCTCATTGGTGCCCCGAGGTGGCGCCAAGTGAGTCGATCTGTTGCGTGCGTGTCACTCGCGCTTGCGTGTGCACCGTTCGGCATCATTGCGGGATGCAACACGGCGCCGGTGCTGAATGAGCAGCTGGCGCTTCGTGAGGCCGCCGTGCCGTGCTCGGTCCATCTTGAGTTGCTGGTGACCTGGCCCTCGCAGGGCAAGGCGGAGCGATACTCGGTGCACCGGGGGATCCTCGGCTGGTCAGGCGGCTCGGCGGCGTTGCAGGGGAGGTCGACCTGGGAGGCCGCCCTCAGTGCCGAGTCGTGCGCCAAGCTGGAGGCGTCGATCGCGAGCCTCTGCGCCGCCGTCCCTCCCTCGGGACCACGCGATTCGCAGCAGGACCAGTTCGACCTGAACTTCTGGTGCGGAGGCAGGTCCCACCGAGTCATGGCCGCATGGCCGGACCCCGGTCTGGGCGACCTCCCAGCGGAACTCCAGGCCTTGGCAGCGGCCCGACTTGGCCCGGCACTGGACAAGTTGCCAGTGGCGGGGCAGCGGTTGGAGTGAGGTCGCGGTCGACAAGAGACTTTGTGCATTCCTTCACAAGGTCGTGACCGTTGCGATGTTCGAGAACAGCATCCTGCCGGCTGCGTTGGTGAATTGTGAACATTCCAGTCCCACTTGACGGGACGGCGTGGAGCATGGCTAGCCTCTGGTCAACCCGAGTTGTCTGGGACCTTTCCAAGGAGGTCCACATGGCCGAGTGCAACAACCAATCAGATCCCGATCCGCGTGGTGAACAGCCATTTCAGGGCACGTCCGTCATTCACACCTATGAGGCGCTGCGAAGCGCGCTCGTGGATCGACTCCGGCGCAGCTTCGGCGCAGCGTGCGCCGAAGATGCCGTGCAGGAGCTGTTCATGCGGCTGCTTCGGATGGGCCCAGGCGATCCCGCCCGGCTCACGTTCAACTACCTGTACGTCTGCGCGCGCCGAGTCGCCATGCGATTGGCGCGGCGCGAGTCGCGCACACATGAGCTGGAGTCACGAACAACCGCTGGCCTGGCGACCTCCATCGTCGATGTTCCCGCGGACGACGACCAGGACTCCGAGCTGTTTGAACTTCTTCGTGGATTGTCTCGGCGAGAGTGGGACGTCGTGCGGCTGACCATTCTTGGTGGACTCACCAACGAACAGGCCGGCGAGTCGCTGGGACTGCCTTCCACCACCGTGCGCGGCCTCCGGCAGCGTGCGATGGCACGGGTCCGGGAGCGTGCCAATGAGTGCGCGGGCCGGCACGCGGGATGATGCAGGGGCCTCGCGCTCGTCCCGCCCGGTGAGCGGACCGATGGCCCCTTAGAATCGCGTGCCCCATGGCGGACGTGATTGTGGGCATCGATCTCGGCACGACCAACTCGTTGGTTGCGGTCTGTGACGATCGGGGACCTCGCATCATCGGCTGCGGGAGCCACGGCGGCTTGGTGCCAAGCGTCGTGAGGTTCACGGCCGGGGGACTGGTCGAATGCGTGGGCGAAGAGGCGCTCGGCCAGGCCAGTTCGCAATCCGCGCGAACGGTGTCCGGGGCCAAGCGAGCCATCGGGCGCCCCTACGAGACTGCTGCCGCCGAAGTCCGTGGAATCGGTTCGCTGGTCGATGATGGCCAGGGACGCCCGACCTATGCCGTTGGGGCAACCAGGCAGTCCCCCGAGCGCGTGGCGTCGGCCATCTTGCGGGCGCTGGCCGATCGCGCTTCCGCCGAACTCTCCACCGCGGTCCAACGCGCCGTGATCACGGTGCCGGCCTATTTCGACGATGCGCAGCGACAGGCAACGCGCGACGCCGCCCGGCTTGCGGGCGTGGAGGCGGTGCGCATCATCAATGAGCCCACAGCCGCCGCGCTGGCGTACGGCATCGGTCGCGCGGGAGCGGCGCCGGAGACCATCGCCGTCTTTGACCTGGGCGGCGGGACCTGCGACATCTCGATCCTTGAAGTCACGCCGCCCGTGTCCGGTTCCGGAAGTGGCGACCTGCCCGGCTCGGCTGATTCAGGCTTCTTCCGGGTGATCGCCACCGCCGGAGACACGTCACTTGGGGGAGACGACCTCGACGTGGCCATGGCGCGATCAATCGATCCAGGGCTTGACGGACTGGCACCGGGAGACCGCCACGACCTCGTTCGAGCCTGTGAAGCGGCCAAGGTGGCGCTCAGCGGCGCTTCATCCGCGTCACTGGCGTGGCGAGGCAGGAAACATGAGATTGCCGTGGAACACCTGCGGGAGCTGGCGCAGCCGTTGCTCGATCGCGCCCTCGCCGCGTGTGCCCGTGCCTGGGACGGTGCGGACCGGCTGCCGATCGACCGACTCCTGATGGTGGGGGGCTCAACCCGCGCACCCTTCGTCCGCGAGGCGGTCGGGCACTTCTTCGGCGTGGAGCCCTGCACCGCGCTGGACCCGGACTGCGTCGTGGCACTGGGTGCCAGCGTGCAGGCGGCCGTGCTCGCCGGGGATCGACGCGACTTGCTCCTGCTTGACGTCGTTCCACTGTCGCTTGGCATCGAGACGGTCGGGGGGGCCTTCGCCAAGCTGGTGATGCGAAACGCGTCGATCCCCACGCGGGCCACCGAGATGTTCTCCACGAGCGTCGATGGCCAGCGCACGCTGCTGCTCCACGTCGTGCAGGGCGAACGGGAACTCGTCCGCGACTGCCGGTCGCTGGCGCGGTGCACGCTCTCGATCCCCCCGATGCCCGCCGGCATTCCGCAGGTCGAGGTCACGTTCACGATCGATGCGAATGGCATCCTGGCCATGAGTGCCGTCGAGCGACGGACGGGAATTCGCGCAGGGCTGCAGGTCGTCCCGACGTACGGCCTCTCCCGCGCCGAAGTGGAGGCCATGGAGCAGGAGTCGTTCACGCACGCGCGCGACGACATGCGGCGTCACCGCGTCATAGACCTCGTGGCCAACGCCTCGCTGGACCTGGGCTGGATCGACGCCGCCCTGGCTCGCGCGGGCTCGGATCTTGACCAGGCCACGAAGTCCAACGTGGAAGCAGCGGCCTCGACGCTCAGGGGCATGGTGGCCCAGGCGCGTCGTGACGTTGATGCGGTCGATGCGGAGGCCTTTCACGGGGCGAAGGAAGCCCTTGACCGGGCGAGCGTGCCAATCCACGAGGCGAGCATCGCGCGAACCTTGCGGGAGATGTCTGCGACGAACCAGGGAAAAATCCAATGACCACCAGCGACATCAGGGTGTGCCTCATCGTGACCGCGGCCGGCAGCAGCACGCGCTTCGGCGCCGACAAGCTTGGGGAGGACTTGGGCGGTCGCCCCGTCCTGCTTCGCGCCGTGGAACCGTTCACGAAGCGCGACGAGGTCGTGCGCATCCTGGTGGCGGCGCCGCCGGCCAGCATCGAGGAGTTTCGCGGCCGGTTCGGCCCGACGCTCAGCTTTCACGGCGCGGTCATCGTCCCCGGCGGGGCGAAGGCGAGGTGGGAGTCGGTGCGCGCGGCGCTGGAGCATGTCCCGGCGGACTGCACGCACGTGGCGATCCATGACGGAGCGCGCCCGTGCCTCTCCGGGGAGTTGCTCGAGCGGGTCTTCGCGGCCGCCCGCGTGCGCGATGCCGTCGTCCCGGCGGTGGACGTGGCGGACACTGTCAAGCGAGTGGGAAGCGAACGCGTGGCGGCGGCTGAAGATGACGCGCTGGCCGATGCGATTCTGGGTGACGCCGGAAGGGAAGGCTCGCAGGGGCGGTTGGTCCGGGAAACGATCGATCGCGAGGGGCTCGTGCTGGTGCAGACGCCGCAAGTGTTTCGCGCCGATGTGCTCCGCCGCGCGTACGCACAGGAGGGACTGGACGGGGCCACGGATGACGCGTCGATCGTCGAGCGACTGGGCGTGCGCGTGATGGTGGTCGAGGGCGAGATGCGCAATCTCAAGGTGACGACCAAGTCCGACCTTGCGCTGGCCAGGATCCTCTCCAGCACAAGGCCTGCGTCGTCCGGGGACCGAGCGGGGCACCTTCGTTTCTAGCCATCCGGTTTCGAGTCGTGGTTCGCGGAGATCGTGAGCTTGGTTCGCGTCCTCGAGGGCGGCGCGGTCCCGGAGCCGCCTCGGCAACAGGATCGTCCCGACCGGCGCCTCGGGAGCATGGGCCAGGACACCAACGTCAATGCTGCGACGGCGAGGATCGTCACGGCCCAGAATTGCCAGTCGCCTGCGGGGATCACGCGTGCTCCATGAGTGCGTGTGCGATCGCCGCGGCTCCCCAGGCCACCAGGGACATGTAGGCCAACTGGGCGATCGGCCACCTCCAGGATCCGGTCTCTCGCCGCACGACGGCGAGCGTGGGGAGGCATTGGAGGGCCAAGACATAGAAGACGAGAAGCGAGACCGCGGCGGGGCGATCGAGCAAGGGTGAGCCATCGGCCCGTCTCGCATCCCGCATCATCGCGATGGTGTTGTCGTCTATCTCGGAGTCGTCGCCCGCCCCGACCAGCACCTTGAGGCTGGAGACGAAGACCTCTCGGGCCAGGAAGCTGCTCAGGACGGCCACGACGACGTCTCGGTCAAAGCCCAGTGGCCGGAAGACCGGCTCGGCCAGGCCCCCCAGCTGCCCCGCAAAACTCCCGCTTCGCTGGTCACGCGCCTGGAGGGAATCGGCCTCGGAGAGGAGCTCGCCGGCGCGGGCCGCGTCGACCCCCTGGAGCGTCGCGGCCTCCGCACGAATCGCAGCCACGGTCGTCGATTCCGGCACCTGCGGGAACGCGCTGAGCCACCACATGCCAATGCAGATCGCCAGGATGATCGAGCCCGCCTGTCGCAGGAAGACGCCGCCGCGAGAGACGGCGAGCGACGTGGCTACCTTGAGGTCGGGCAGCCGGTAGGTGGGGAGTTCCAGGAGCATGGGGGAGGCACTGCCCCTGAGCGCGGTCTTGCCCAGGAGCCAGGCCGTGGCCAGCGCGGCGATCGCCCCAAGCGCGTAACAGCCGACGAAGGCCACGCCCGCCCACATGGGGTGGTCGGCGAACAGCAAGGCGATCACCAGCACGTAGACCGGCACGCGGGCACTGCAGGAGAGGAATGGTGCCACGAAGATGGTGGCCAGCCGGTCCCGCGTGTTGGGGATCAGTCGCGTGGACATGATGCCGGGGAGGGCGCAGGCGTGGCTGGAGAGCAGTGGGATGAATGATTGCCCGGGCAATCCAAACCGCCGCATCACGCGGTCCATCGCAAAGGAAGCCCGGGCGAGATAGCCGCAGTCCTCCAGCAGTGCCAGGAGGAAGAACAGCAGGCAGATCTGTGGGAGGAAGACGACGGTGCCGGCGACACCGGCCACGATTCCCTCGGCGGCGAGATCGGCGAGCAGGCCCGGAGGAATCGCCGCGCGCGTCCAGTCGCCCGCGGTGCCGAACGCCACATCGATCCAGTCCATCGGATATTGCGCAAGCCAGAAGATGCTGGCAAAGAGGCCGGCCATCACCGCGGCGAAGATCAGCAGCCCAGCCACCGGGTGCGTGAAGGCCACGTCCAGCCGGTCCGTGAATGAGTCGTCCGCGCTGCCGGCCGCCGCGGTCCCGCCTGCGCTCTGGGCAAGGACGTCGGCTGCCCACTCGACGAGGTCGCGATCACCGGGTTCGGCGACGGGTGGGGGCTGTCCAGGATCCAGCGACTCGCGCGCCCGGACTGGGCCGGCCGCGGCCTGTTGGATCGCGCCGAGCAACTCAAGGCAGCCGGCGCCGGTCCTGGCGGAAATCGAGATGACTCGGCAGCGAAGTCGCTGGCCGAGTGCGTCCGTGTCGATCGTCAGCCCTTGTCGAGCGGCCTCGTCCGACAAGTTGAGTGCCACGATCGCGCGCGTCGTGCGCCGAAGCACGGTCGCGGCGAACTGCAGGTTCCGGGCAAGGTTGGTGGCGTCCAGGATGATCGCGACCACGTGGGGCGGTGCCCCATCCTCGCCTTCCAACGCACGAAGCGCGACTTGGCTCTCCGGCGTGCGGAGGTGCAGGCCGTAGACGCCTGGGAGGTCGATCAGGTCGATCGCCGTCCCGTCATCGGACCATGCGCGGCCGATGTGTTCCTCGACGGTGGAACCCGGATAGTTGGCCGTCCGCGCACGAAGTCCGCAGAGCCGATTGAAGAGCGTCGTCTTCCCCACGTTCGGATTGCCGACCAGGATGGCGGCGATCGGCCCAGTGGGGCGGGTCAGGGGAGCGACACTCCGCGGGTCGATCATGGGTGCGCGGTGCGGTCGTTGAGTCGTTCGACGAACACACGATCCGCCAGGGTGCTGCCCACGGCGATTCGGGTCCGATCGATCTGGATGATGCATCCGTGCCCGGAACAGCGCTTGAGTTCGCAGCGATCTCCCATACCCATCGCCTGGAGCAGGCAACGCTCTCCTTCGGGGAGGTCGGAGAGCGAGCTGCAATCGACTCGCGCCCGCTCGCCCGTGCGGAGCTGGCTGAGTGGGATTCGGGTCGGCGGTGGAGGGGCCAAGGCGGCCATCTCAAGATCATATTGCGACTGGTTCGCAAGAGCAAGTGGTTCGGAGTTCTTGGTCCTTTTCTCCTGCTCCCGCTTCGCGAGGTACTGATCGGGGTCGTCCGTGATCGAGGGGGTTTCTCCCGCCTGCGACTGCTCCCAGAGTCGGTGGAGGTGCTGCCTGCACCAGCCACACCCGGTGCCCGCACCGAGGCACTCGCTCAGCTTGGACGGCACCGTCGGTTGTTCCCGACGGAGGAAGGCCTGGAGCTTCCGCAAGGACACTCGATGGCAGACGCAGACATGGTCATCAGGTCCCATGGGAGGGTGCCGGCTCGACCGATTCAATCGAGAGCCCGATGACGGCGTCGCAGAACGGCCCGATGTAGGGACGTTGGTTTTGCTTGAAGGCTCCTGGCGCGGCACGGTCGGGGTCCATGCGCAGGTTGAGTCGCACAAGGCCGCTCACGAGCAGTTCGCCGCCCGCCTCGAGCGTGGCCCGGAGTCGATCGCCGTGTCGAGACTTCAGCATGAATCGCACCGGGATGGGTGGGTCGCCGCGCGCGTCGCGCGCCTTCACGTCCGCTGCGCTGAGCGATTCCTCCGCGATCACGCTCCACTCGCCATCACGTGCGCGCGTCGCCTGGCCGACGGTCAATCGCCAGTCGACCCGCACCTTGCGCCACGCCTTTGCCTCCTCAACAGTCCAGGCATCGATCCGGCGCTGCGTGTTCTTGATGGCGGAACTCGAGTCGGCCAGCCCGACCGGGTTGGCGCCGAACTCCTGGATGTAGCGGAGTCGCTCGAAGTGGATGAGGAGCGAAGCGGACTCCAAGACCACCGGCAATTCGGAGGGGTCTTCTATCGTGGGCTGGATGACGGCAGGTGCCGGCGCCGGCTCCAGGGGGGCGGGACTGGGCGCCGAGTCCGGGGCCGGCGGAGCAGCCGGCGTGGGTGATGCGCCGCTGGGTGGTCGAGTGGCCTCCTCGAGCAGCCGGAGTCGTGCCTCGAGTGACTCGATCTGCCCCTCAAGTTCCTTCACCCGATCGCGAAGTCTGTCATTCTCGCGGCGAAGATCAGTATCGCTCTGCGCGGCCGCTGGGAGTGAAACGGTTGCCAACAGCACGGCCGCAATCGACACCCAGAGTGTCCTGGTGAAGGTGCGTGCCGCCGCCGGGAGCGCGGCGCGATTCCTGGAACCCCGGCAATTCAACCATGTTGGTCGCGGCCAATCGATCAACCGGGGCTATCCTCCACCAAGGAGTCTATCGGTGAGCACGACCGGAATCGCGACGATCGATCGACTGGCGGACCACGCGCGGCGGGCCATCGGCGTCGCTGCCGCGAAGGCGGCAGCGGGACGGATGGTGTTTCCCGTCGGCGTCGTCGTGCTGTCGTGTGCGTTGCTTGCGAAACTGGGCTCGCACTGGTGGTTCCCCGCCTCGGGAATCGCCATGGCTGCGGCACTCTGGGCCTTGGCGGGGATCGTGCTCCTTGCTGCTGCGGCCACCGGCGCGCGCGGTGCCCGCGTCGACCGCCTCGGCGCCGCCGCAGAGGTGGATGAGCGGCTCAAGCTGGCCAGCCGGCTGTCGTCGGCGTTGGCGTTCGCGGGGTCGGAGGACCCGTTCGCGCGGGCGGCTGTGGCCGATGGTGTCAGGTGCGCCTCGGACCCGACACTCCGACAGCGAATGCGCGGCGTCTTCGACACGGCCTGGCCAGGGAAGGCGTGGTGGGGCGTCGGCATGCTTGGCTCCGCGTGCATCGTCACGCTGGCGGTACCCGCATGGCCGCCGGAGTTGGTGTCGCCGCCGATCGATCCCGCCCTGCTCGCTGATGTCCGGAGCGAAGCCAACGCGAAGGTGGAGGCGGTCGAGCAAGCGATTCTCCAGAATGACGACCTTGCCAAGGCATTGGGTGACGAGTCGGGAAGCTTGACGCGGGAGGCGAACGAGGGGCTCCGGTCGCCGGAGGAGATTCGGCGAGCAGCCGCACGAAGGATGACGGAACTCAACCAGCGGCTCGAGCAGCTGTTGGCCAGCGAACAGGCCCAGCAGCTCGCCGCGATGGAGCGGGCGATGGCCTCGCTCCCCGTTCCGCAAGATGGCGCGGCCAAGCCACTCGCGGAGGCCCTGAAGCGAGGCGATTTTGCCGAGGCTTCCAAGCAACTTCGCGAACTCGCGGCTGCCGCGAAGAGCGGGGACCTCTCGCCAGAAGCACGAGATCAGCTGCGCGAACAACTGGAACAACTGGCCAAGGCCCTGGAGCAGGCGGCCGATCGCCAGCAGTCGCTGCGCGATGCGTTGGCGGATGCCGGCATGGACCCAGACCTGGCCTCCAGTCCCGAAGCGCTTCGGCAAGCCATGCAGGCGGCAAAGGGCCTGACCGAGGCGCAGCGGCAGGCGCTCCAGAACGCCATGGCGGCACAGCAGCAGGCGTCGGATGCCGCACGGGACATCGCAAAGGCGTGTCGCTCGTGCTCAGGTGGAAAGCCGTCGGACGGGGCGGGCCAAGGGCAGCAGGGCGCCACAGAACTCTCGGAAGGGGCCGACGGGCAAGCTCTTGACGAGTTTGCGAGGTTTGACCAGATGATGGCAGCGGCCCGGGATGCGAAGGGGCAGTGTCAGGGCGATGGCCCGGCACAGCTCACGCAGACCCCGGGGAACTCGGACGAGGTTGGACCGGGAATGGGTGGAAGGGGCCACGGCGTGGGTGGCGAGGCGCAGAAGCAATCCACCGCCACTGGCACGAAGGAGCGGCGTGCGAAGGTGGAGAATCGGGGTGGCGAGGTCATCGCTCGACAGCTGATCGAGAATCCAAATCCAGAGGCTGGCGATGTGACCGCTCAGCTCAAGGAAGTCTCCAAGGACATCGCTCGCGGGACGGAGGGGGCCACTCCCGACGATCCGGTGCCACCCCACCTGCGGGGGGCACACCAGAAGTACTTCGGCGAGCTCCAGCGACGCATCGACAAGAAGGTTCGCGAGGCGGGCGGGGCGTGATCCCCCACGCTGCTCGCGGGGCCGCCGCGATGGCGCTCGCGGCCGGGACGGCGCTGCCCATTCCGGGCTGCGAGCAGGTGCACGAGCCGGACCTCGTCGTGTTTGCCTCGGCCGATGAGCCTGTCGCCAGGATGATTGTCGATCGGTTTCAGGCAGCAACGGGTGCGCGCGTCGTGCTGCACCTGGATTCGGAGGCGACCAAGACAGTCGGACTGGCCGGTCGAATCGCATCCGATGCAGAGGTGGGTCGATCAGTTGCCGACGTCTTCTGGAGCAGCGAGCACGTCGTCATGGATGACCTCGCCCGGTCTGGTGCACTGGAACAACTTGGTGACGCCGTTCCCAGATCCTGGCCAAAGTCGCTGGTCGGTGGAGCCGGCGCCTGGGCAGGATTCGCCGGTCGAGTGCGGGTGGTGGTCTGGCGCACGGCCGACCCTCCCGAGATCCCTCCCTCGATGGAAGCACTGGGCCGTGCACTGCGCCCGGGGACCACGTTGGCGGTCGCCGATCCGCGATTTGGCACGACGCGAGGCCACGTCCTGGCGTTGGCGGCGGAGGTGGCCGGTCGTGGAGGTGCCAAGGTGTGGCATGAATGGTGCGACACGCTTGCGGCGACTGATCCACTGGTTCTCGGCGGCGGCAATGCGGCCGTCGTCGATGCCGTGGCCAGTGGAGAGGCGGATCTTGGACTGACCGACAGCGACGACGCCCTCGCGGCGATCGCCGCGGGCCGATCACTCTCGTGGCAACCGATCGCACTCATTGATGGCGACGGTCCATGCGGCGTTGGGTCGGCGTTCGTGATCCCGAACACCGTGGCGATCGTTCGGGGTGCCCCCCATCCAGATGGAGCTCGCGAGTTCGTGCGGTTCATGCTCTCAGCCGAGGTGGAAGCCTTGCTCGCCGCAAGCGCCAGTGGCAACAGGCCGCTTGGTGGGTGGGACAAGGTCGATGGGGTGATGCCCATCGGCCAGACCTGCATCGCCCAGCCATCGATGGTTCGAGCCTCACTGGAGGCTGCTGGCGTGGAGCCGCTGGAGCCGCTCCTCGCCGCGCTGAGGGGAGATCGATCGGGTGGGTGAGGCGCTCTTGATGGAGCCCTGGTGGCTGACGTGCGCCAGAACGGCCGCGTGGGTCGTGGGAGTCGGACTGGCATCAACAGTGGTGGCCATGCTTGCTGCGCCGCGCATTCGAGCCGCATCGGTGAAGTGGTGGGTGATTGTGCTGGGTGCCCTGGTGCCACCATTCACGACTTGGTTTGGAATATGGTCGCTGTTGGCGCCCGATCGAGTGCTGGGTTCGATGATCGCACCGGCGGGTGGAGGCCCAGCAGAATCGTCGCGTCCTGCGGCACTCGCGGTGGCGCTCACGGTGTGGGGTGGGTCCCTGGCGACGCTGGTGTGCGTGTGGTGGGACCAGCGAGCCGACCACGACGACGTCGCCACACTCGACGGCGCACGCGGCTGGCGGAGGGTGCTGCTGGACGCCCATCGCCTTGCGGTCGGTGCGGCGGTCGGAGGGCTTATGGTCTCGCTCGTGTTGCTGGGGGAATCGACCGCCTTCGATCTGGCCCAAGTCCGGACGATTCCGTTCGAGCTGCGATCGCTCGTTGCGCTGCGGACCCCCGCGGAAGAGGTCATCCTGCTGGCCGTTCCGCTGCTCGCGGTCGCGGCGGCGGGGGCCATCCTGCTGAGCGTGGTCGGGGTGCGATGGCTTGCGCGTCGGGCGGCGACCGCCACAGGGAGGAATGGCGCATGCCGTGATGGCGCGTCGGGCTGGATCCTCCCCATCGGAGTCCTGGCGGCAGTGGCTCCCGTGCTGTGGCTGGCTGTCGCGTGGAACGATGCGGAGCCACTCCGGGCGGAACATGTGCACGGACTCGTGCGATCCGCCGCTGAGGCCGGTGTGGCTGGGTGTGCCGTCGCGGTTGGTGCGATGGCGTGCTTCGTGTGGATCGTGGTCCGACCACGACCGACTTGGCTCCTGATGGCAGCCTCGGCCATCGCAATGCTTTCCCTGGCGATTCCGGCTGCGTTGGTGGCCCTGGCGTGCCACGCGATTGGGCACGAGTGGATGGCGCTTCTCGCCGGCCACGTGATTCGCGTTGGCGGCTTGGCGTGGATCGGTGCGATGCTCGCTGCGGCAGCGCAGCCCCAGGAGTCTGTCGACGCGGCCCGTCTCCGCGGCGGTGCCATGGCAGTGGCCTGTGCGATCCGGCCAGCCGCCTGGCGACTGGGTGCCACGCTCTTCGTGGCCGGTGCTTTCCTGGCCTTCACCGACGTCTCGCTCTCGTCACTCCTCGAACCCGTCGGTGCCGACCGGTTGGCCACCCGCCTGGTGGATGCACTCCACTACCAGCGTCCGGGCCCAGTGATCCTTGTGCTCCCGTTGGTGGTGGTGTTTGTCCTGCTTGCCGTGGCCGTGGCAGGGGTGTCCCAGCTACGACGCCGCGCACGAAGCCTCCTCCTGTGTGCGGCGTGTGGGATGGTGTTCCCCTGTGCGGGGTGCGGCGAGTGCGATGAGCCGTCGGCGGACGGTGCCCGCGCTGAGGTCATCGCCGTCCATGGCGCGCCGGGCCGCGCTCCCGGCTGCTTCGAGATGCCACGGGCGCTCACCGTCGATCCGTCCGACGGTTCGTTCGTGGTGATCGACAAGACGGGCCGGGTGCAGCGCTTCGCGGCTGACGGATCGCTGATCGAGTGGTGGCGGATGCCACACACGGAACACGGCATGCCGACGGGCGTCACGGTCGGCCCCGATGGGTCGATCTGGGTGGCCGATACCCATGAACATCGGGTCGTCCGATTTGACCGGAGCGGTTCGCTCATGCAGGTGATCGGGAAGGGCGGGACAGGCGATGGCGAGTTCATCTACCCGACGGACGTGGCGGTCCGGTCGGACGGTCGCATCCTCGTGAGCGAGTACGGCGGGAATGATCGACTGCAGGAGTTCGGCCCGGACGGTTCCTGGATCCGGTCGATCGGCACGCGCGGGGCGCTGGACCTCGACGGGTTCGAACGAGAGCGCTCGACAGGCGTTCCCCAGCTTGACCGTCCGCAGGCCATCGTGCTTGATGAGGCCGCCGGGCGGATCTACGTCGCGGACGCATGCCACCACCGCGTGGCCGAGCTGGACCTCGACGGCCGGATCGTCCGCTCGATCGGCAGGCCCGGCACCGCGCCGGGGGAACTGTGGTACCCGTACGGCGTCGATCGACTCGGGGAGCATCAGCTGGTCGTCTGCGAGTTCGGTGCCAATCGCCTCCAGGTGATCGACCTGGCAGGGGGCGAGGCCTTCAAGACCATCGGGGGCGGCGGTGTGCATCCGGGCCAGTTCGCCACGCCGTGGGCCGTGGCTGTCCGGGGTGGACAGCTCTTGGTCTGCGACGCTCGGAACGGGCGCGTGCAGGTCGTGCAACCGTAGACTCGCGACCCACATGGGAGATGGTTACGAGTTCGCGGTTGAGCGGCCCGTTGCGCTGGTCCTGTTGCTGCTGGTTCCGCTGCTGGGGTTTCTCGCCTGGCGACGACGAGCCGCGATCGGCAGCCGACGTGCCACGGCCGCCGTGCTCGTGCGGAGCATCCTCATCGCGACCATTGCGCTCAGCCTTGCGCAGCCGACGGCCCGGCGCAAGGGCGAAGGGGTCTCTACGATCGCGATCCTGGACGTGAGCGATTCCGTCCCCGCGGAGCTTCAGGCTTCGGCGTTTCGCATGGTGGAGGAGGTGCTGGCCACTCGCGAGCGTCCCATCGACCGACTTGGGCTGGTGACCGCGGGCCGCGATGCCGTGACGCTCAACATGCCCAGCTCGGCACCGGGCAACCTGAGCGACGCAGGCCTCACCGATCGCGACGCCACCAACCTCGAGGGTGCGGTGCGACGGGCCATGGCCCTCCTCCCGGCGGACACCAGCAATCGCCTGCTGCTGGTGAGCGATGGGAACGAGACCGTCGGGTCCCTCCGCGAGGCGGCGACCGCGGCACGCGCCGCCGGCATTCCAATCGACGTGGTTCCGCTGCCGTACCGCCGGGACGCCGAGGTCGTCCTCGAGTCGGTGCAGGCTCCGGTGCGCGGTCGCGTCGGCCAGCCCATAGACCTTCGAGTGGTGATCCGCTCGCCGAAGGTCGACTCTGGCAAGCTCTTCCTGTGGCAGGACAGCGTTCCAATCGACCTTTCCCCCAGCGCCCCCGGGGATGGCATGCCACTCGCGCTGGAAGCCGGGAGCAACACGGTTCGGCTCCCCGTGGAGCTGCTGCATGCGGGAGCTTCTCGGTACCGCGTGACGTTTGTCCCCGGCGAGGGAAGTGGCGACGCACTCGTCCAGAACAACGCAGGGGAGGCGATCATCTTCGCCGGCGGCGAGGGGCGCGTGCTGGTCATCGACCCCAGCGTGGGGCAGGGCGGTGCCGAGAGTGCCGTCATCGTGTCCGCGCTCCGCTCCGCGCAGGTCGACGTCGACGTGGTCGAGCCGGCCTCGCTCGCCGACCCGCTCTCGCTGACCTCGTATGACGCGGTCATCCTGGCCAACGTCGCTCGGTTTGACATCTCCAACCAACTCGACCGCGCGATCAAGTCCTACGTCGAGGATCTTGGCGGCGGCCTCCTCGTGCTTGGTGGCGACCATGCCTACGGCGCGGGTGGATGGATCGGGAGCGAGACCGCGGATGTCTTGCCGATGAAGCTGGATCCCCCCGCGACCCGCGAGCTCCCGCGAGGCGCGTTGGCGCTGGTGATGCACTCATGCGAACTGCCTGAGGGCAACTACTGGGCAGAACAGATCGCGCTGGCGGCGATCGACACACTGAGCGCGCAGGACTACTTGGGCATCGTCTCGTTCTCCTGGGGAGACGGCGCCAACGGATCCTCGTGGCAACTGCCGATGCAGCTGGCGGGAGACAAGTCGCGGGCTCGGACCGTGGCGCGAACGATGAGCGTGGGCGACATGCCCGATTTCGAGTCATCACTCCAGCTGGCCTACGAAGGCCTGCTCTCGGTCAAGGCCGGCCAGCGCCACGCGATCATCATCTCCGACGGCGACCCAAGCCCGCCGCAGCAATCGCTCCTGGACAAGTTCCGGTCCGATGGCATCACGATCACGACAGTCATGGTCGCGGGACACGGCACCACCACCGACCTGCAGAACATGCGTGCCGTCGCCGAGCAGACCGGCGGCACCTTTCACAACGTGATCAACCCCAAGCTCCTCCCCAAGGTGGTGACCAAGGAAGCGACGATGGTCTCGCGCAGCCTCATCGTCGAAGGCGACTTTCAGCCCAGCGTCATGCCGGCCACCAGTGGGCCCATGGCCGGCGTCTCGGGCGTGCCCCCCATCGGCGGATATGTCGTCACCATCCCCCGCGGCGGGTTGGCGCAGGTTGGCATGGTGAACCTGTCCGCCGACGCCAGGAATCCAGGGCGCAGGTACGACGACCCGATCTTCGCGTGGTGGAACCACGGGACGGGGCGCGCGGCGGCCCTGACCACCGACTTGGCCGGACGATGGGGTTCGGCCTGGGCCAACTGGTCGGGCCTCCAGCCCTTCGTGGAACGATGCGTCCGATGGCTCATGCGCCCGCCCGCGCCGCAGGACGTCGCGATGCGCGCTTGGGTCGAGGGTGACGAGGTCACCGTCGAGGTGGAGACGGGCGTCGGTGAGTCCCGGGTGGCGGGTCGATCCGCTGCGGTGCTGGAGCCCGATGGCACGTCGCAGTCCATCCGGTTGGAGCAGGTGGCGCCCGGGAGATGGCGCGGGAGCCACACGATGTCGGCGCGGGGCGCGTACCTCGTGCAGGTTCCGCTCACGAATGCGTCGGGGACCGGGGGCGGTGTCCTCCATGCGGCGGTGAGCGCCCCTTACCCGCGTGAGTATGCCGCCACACGAGACAACGCCGTGCTGTTGCGTGAGGTGGCGGAATTGACGGGCGGTCGCGTACTCGCGCTGGACGCGGCCCCCGCGAGCAACGTCTTCCTGGCCGAGGGGCTCTCGGTCCCGACTTCGCAGCGGCGGATCTGGGACCTGCTTGCGCTGGCTGCCGCGATCCTCCTCGTCGTGGACGTGGCCGTCCGGCGGCTGGTGGTGGAGCGAGAGGAGGCGAGATCGCTGGCCACTCGGGTGCTGGGGTCGACCGGGACCGGTTCCACGGGTGGCGTTGATGCGCTCCGTCGCGCTCGGTCCGGTGAGGCCAGCACCGCGCAATCGCCGGCATCGTCGCCGGCGGGATCAAGGCGCCAGCATCCACGGCCCCCGTCGCCGCGAGACGGCACCACCACGTCGGCCAGCGAGGGACCATCGACCCGCCCGTCCCCACCGTCCCAGGAGCCCGGACCTCACGCGCCAGAGATCCCCGGGCCAGACCCCGCGTCGCTGTCACCGCTTGAACGACTGCGCCAGGCTCGCGAGCGAGCGCGTCGAGAGGTGGATCATGGTGACGAATGACCAATCGATGAAGGCACCGATGAGTGAGGACGACGTCCGCACCGCGTGTGAATCGTTCCGCGAAACGGCCGCGCGTCTGCAGGCGCAGACAGAGCAGGCGGTGGTGGGGCAGTCGGCGGTCGTCCGGGACGTGTTGATCGCGCTGCTCGCCGGCGGCCATGTGCTGCTCGAGGGCATGCCGGGCCTGGGGAAGACGTTGCTTGTCCGCACGCTTGGACAGGCTCTCTCGCTGAGTTTTGGGCGGATCCAGTGCACCCCGGACATCATGCCCGCCGACATCACGGGGACGATCGTGATCGCCGAGGACCCGGCGACGCATCGCCGGCAGCAGGTCTTCCGCACGGGACCAATCTTCCACCAGCTTGTGCTGGTCGACGAGATCAATCGAGCCACCCCGAAGAGCCAGTCGGCCCTCCTTGAGGCGATGCAGGAACGACAGGTGTCGGCTGGGGGCGAGACTCGCTCGGTGCCCCGGCCGTGTTTCGTGCTGGCCACGCCGAACCCGATCGAGCAAGAGGGGACCTATCCGCTGCCCGAGGCACAGTTGGATCGCTTTCTGCTCAAGGTGCTCGTTCCAGGCGTGGACCGTGAGGCGCTGCGCGAGGTTCTCGACCGCACCACCAGCCACGTTGGGCCAGAGGTGACGCCCGTGCTGGATGCCGCGGGCATCGACGCCGCGATGGCACTGGCGCGGCAGGTGGCGGTGGCGCCGCACGTGGAGGACTACGCGATTCGACTGGTGCTCGCCACGCACCCAGACGGCGAGCACTGTCCGCCTCCGTTGCGCCGGTTCATCGCCGCCGGTGCCAGTCCACGCGCCCTGCAGGCGATGGTGTCAACCGCCAAGGTCAGGGCACTCCTCGACGGACGCCACGCCGTCGGCACCGTGGACGTGGCCGCGATGGCCAAGGCCAGCTTGCGCCATCGCATCGCTCGCAGCTTCGAGGCCGAGGCCGAGGGGCGGACCGTCGATGCACTCATCGATTCACTGCTCGCCATGGTCCCGCGCGTACCCCAGCCGTCGCAGGTGCCGGCATGATGAAGCGAGTCGATGAACTGCTCGACTCGCGCCTCATGGCCCGGCTTGACACGCTGGACGTCGTGAGCCGCAAGGTGTTCATGGGAAAGGTCCAGGGCGAGCGACGGTCACGCCGACGCGGGCAGAGCGTGGAGTTCGCCGACTTCCGGCCCTATGTGCCCGGCGACGACCTGCGATTCGTCGACTGGAACATCTACGGTCGGCTCGATCGGCTCTTCCTCAAGCTGTTCCTGGAGGAAGAAGACCTGTCACTGCTCTTTGCCATCGATTGCAGCACCTCGATGGATGCGGGGACACCCAGGAAGTTTGACTTCGTGCGCCGGCTCGCTATGTCGCTGGGATACATCGGGCTGGTCAACCAGTCACGGGTCGGGTGTTTCGCGTTCGGTGGCGATCGCGTGGAGCGCCTGACCGGGCTGCGTGGCCGCCGGCGGGTCCGTGAGCTGGGCGAATGGCTGCTGTCGCGCGAGTCCGGCGGTGCCTTCGATTTCTCCAAGGCCATGCGCACGATGGCGCTGGGCGGGCAGGGCCGCGGCGTGCTCGTGGTCCTCTCGGACTTCATGCTGGCCGACGGCGCCGACGCCGGCCTGCGCGCGATCGCGGGCCGCGGCTTCGACGTGTTCGCGATCCAGTGCCTTGCCCCCGAGGAGGTGGAGCCTGCCTCCGTCCTGACGGGGGACGTGCGGCTGATCGACAGCGAGCTGGGGACCCCGGTGGAAGTCAGCATGACCTCGCGCGTCATCGAGGCCTACGCGGAACGGCTGCGACAGCACACGGAAGCCTTGCGTGACGCATCGGTGAGGCGCGGCGTCACCTTCATGCAGGTGCGGACCGACATGCCGATGGACGACTTGCTGCTCACCTACCTCCGCCGGCGGGGACTGCTCAAATGACTTGGCTTGATCCCGTCACTGGGCTGATCGCCATGGGGAGCATCCTCCCGCCGCTCCTGGCGCTCTACATACTCAAGCTCCGGCGCCGCACGCGGACCGTGCCAAGCACCTTGCTCTGGCGAACGGCCACAGCGGACTTGCGCGCCAACGTCCCGTTCCAACGGTTGCGATTCAGCGTCCTCCTCCTCCTCCAGCTCATCGTGCTGGCGCTCCTGGCCATGGCACTGGCCCAGCCGGAATCAGACGCCGGCGCGCGAGCCGGCCGCCATGCACTCTTCATCGATCGATCGCTGTCCATGCGTGCGCGCGACGTCGATGGCGATCAGCCGTCACGGCTGGACGCAGCGAAGCAGGCCGCCGCCGAGCGGATCGCTGCGCTCCACGCCGGCGGATTCTGGCTGGGGGACTCGGCATCCATCATGGTGGTGGCGTTTGGTGGGCAGCCGGCCGTGATGTCGGGATTCACGGACGGACCCGACCAGGCCACGCGCGCCGTGGAGGCCATCGAGCCCGTCGATGGCGCCACCAGCCTGTCCGAGGCGATTGAGCTGGTTCGGGGCGCGCTCGCGACCGCCAATCCCGATGATGCAGGCGCTGCGGCACCCGAGGAGGTCGTCTTCGAGGTCTTCAGCGACGGTCGCGTCGTCGATCTCGCAGAGGTCGCGCTGCGTCCCGAGGAGCGGCTCGTGTTTCATTCGGTCGGCGCGGCGGATTCGATGAACCGCTCCGTGGCGTCGATTGGGATGGTCCGTGACCCCGAAGATCCGGCGCTCGTCAAGGCGCTCGCACGACTGATTCATTGGGGGAGCCAGCCGACCGAGGCTGAACTGGAACTGGTGGTGGATGGGTTGCCCCGAAGCGTCCTGCCTGCGCCCGTCGCAATGCCGGCGGCCGCGACTGTGGATGGCGTCCTCCGCCCAGGTGAGGTGGAAGTGTCGTTTCCGGCGATCGCCCTCCCCGAGGGCGGCGTCGTCGAGGCTCGATTCACCATGCCAGACGACTTGCCCGGCGATGACGGAGCCGCCCTCGTCGTCCCTCCGCCGCGCGACCTGAGGCTGGCGTTGCTCGGTGCGGACGACTTTATCCTTCGCTCTGCGCTGGAGAGCCTGGACCCCGCATCGCTCGAGGAGTTCACCGCTGAAGAGTTCTCGCAGCGTGCCGCAGGTGATCCCGCCTTCAGCCGGTCCTTCGATGCCGTCGTGGCCCGAGGAGCCTTTCCGGCGACGCTTCCGCCTGGCCGCTACCTGCTCTTTGGCGACCCGACCGGCGTGCCGGGAGTCGAGACCTTCGGGGCGAAGGAAGGGAGCGTCGTCGTCGGCACGCGGGGCGACCATGCGTTGCTGCGGTTCGTGGCCGTGGACGAACTGGTCGTGCACTCGCACACGGCGATGGTGGTCACCGAGCGAGGCGAGGTCATCATCGAGGGCTCCGAGGGGCCGCTGGCCGCGGTGAGCGTCGGGGCCAGTCGGCAGCTGGTCATCGTCCCGTTCGACCCGCTTGATTCCAACTGGCCGTTCCAGCGGGGATTCCTCAACTTCGTGAGCAACGCCGTGCAGTGGCTGGCCTCGTTCTCGCGCCCTCTCACGATCGAGCCGCGCGAGGTGGGGCAATCCGAGCGTGTGGAAGCAGGCCAGCCTGGCGTGAGCATCTCGGCCGTCCACGAGTCTGGAACGGTGCGACAGGCCACCTCCGGCGCCGATGGCCTCGCCATCGTGGGGCCACTGGACCGGATCGGCTTGTGGAGGATCCAGTCGGGCGGCACGCCGATCCGCACGGTCGCGGTGCGCGGCCCGGGGCCGGACGAGTCGCGCATTGACGCGGCCTCGGCGCTGCCGCTGCCATCGATGGGCGCGACGATCGAATCGGCTGGAAACTCCACCGGTGGGCGCCGAGCGCTCTGGCCGTGGCTCTTGCTCGCGTCCATCGCGATGCTGGCGATCGAGTGGTGGTGGTACCTGCGGCAGGTCTAGACGACGGTCACTGTCCCGACGTGAGGCGTCGGACCAGCTCGTCGTCGATGCCCAGGTACTCCCGCATGTGCTGGTCGTAGATCGACTGGTGCTCGTCGCGCGAGAAATCGAGTCGGAGCTCGTTGATGACCTTCGTGCCCTGGCCGATCCACTCGCGCCATGTCTCGGCGGAAATGTTCTCCGCGATCCACAGCCCAACCGGCCCTCGGAACGGGGGCCCGTCCAGTTTCGTCCCCGGCCGGCCGGTGTGCTGGCAGACGAAGTTCCCGGCCGCCCGAAGCGCGTCGGCGCCGGGATCGCGGGGGAGTTCCACGGTCGGAGGCTCGCGGCCGATCGACCGAAGGATCTTGGCCATCGCTTCAGCCGGCATCCGGTCACCTCGCTTGGCGGCGACCTCGTACCCTCGCGACAGGAAGGCCACGGCCCTGTCTTCCCACCCAGCGCCAAGCATCGCTTGCCCGCCCAGCTGGAACGACTTGCTCATCTCGGGGACCAACTCCACGCATCGCTCAAAGCACTGGGCGGCCTCCGCGTGGCGACCCGCCTGGAGGTAGGCGCTCCCCAGCGAGAAGTGCGCCATCTCGTTCGTCGGGTCGGCCGAGGCCATCTTCTCGAATTGGGCGATCCGGTCGATGCCGGCTGGAGCAGTCATGGGCGATCCATCGTACGCGCGGATCTGTCACAATGCCCACGTGAGCGCCATCGGCATCACCTTCGCCGGCCTCCAGTTGCACTCGCCGTTGATCGGTGCAGCCGGGACGGCGGGCTACACGAACGAACTTGCTGACGCCGGTTCGCTTGGGTCCCTGGGCGCCGTGACCAGCAAGAGCCTGACCGGCCAGCCGCGCGACGGGAACGACCTGCCACGGGTCATCCCGCTCAAGGCCGGCATGCTCAACGCCATCGGCCTGGCCAACATGGGGATCGACCGATTCCTCGCGGAGCGGTCCGAAGACCCGCGCACGATGCCGTGCCGGCTCTTTGCGTCGGTCGCTGGCCACTCGATCGACGAGTATTGCCTCGTGGCCGGCCGACTCGACCGTGAGACGGACATTCCGCTGATCGAGGCCAACGTCTCGTGCCCCAACACGTCCGATGGCCGGGCGTTTTCCGCCGACCCCTCGGCGATGCGAACCTTGCTCTGCGCCCTGCGCGCCTCGGTGGGCCGCGCCAAGCTCTTCGCAAAGCTTCCGCCCGACGGCGACGCCGTCGCCCTCGCCGGTGCCGCGATGGAAGCGGGTGTCGATGGCCTCACGCTGTGCAACACGATGCCCGCCATGGCGATCGACGTGACGACCCGGCGGTATCGCCTGGCCAATCGCCGCGGCGGCCTCAGCGGCCCCGCCGTCCACGCGGTGGCTGTGCGCGTCGTCCATGACGTCCGGCATCAAGTCACGAAGGGTGCGGTGCCGATCATCGGCCTGGGCGGCGTTGCGGCGTGGGACGATGCCGCGGAGCTCATTCTGGCCGGCGCCGACGCCGTGGGACTGGGGACCATCCTCCTGGCGGACCCCGGCGCCCCGCGCCGCATCGCACGAGGCCTGGAGCGTTGGCTGCTCGGGCAGGGGTGCCACCACCTGCACGAACTGGTCGGGCAGGTTCGCTGATGCTTCCAGGGATCACCGACGAAGAACGCAGGGCGTTCGATGATCTCTTCGGTGAAGTCATTCAGTCTCTCCCGGATGCGATCCATCGATTGCTCGAGGAGGTGCCTCTCGCCGTGGAGGACCATCCGTCGCAGGAGGTGTACGACGAGATGGGGCTGGACCCCGACGACGATGATCTGTGCGGGCTGCACACGGGCATCCCGATCACGGAGCGATGCATCGAGGCCTCGGGCCAGGTCGAGGACTCGCTCCTGATCTTCCGGCGCGGGATCATCGACCAAGCTGGCGGCTTCGAACCGTGGATTGATGGCGATTCTGGCGACGCGGTGGGTGGCCCGGACGCCGTGCGCGAGGAGATCCGCATCACCGTGCTCCACGAGATCGGCCACCACTTCGGCCTCACCGAAGAGGACCTGGACCGGCTTGGGTATGCGTGACCAGGCGATCGTCGCTGGGCTCGACTTCGCGCCGCGAATCAGACCGTCGCTTCGGCGCCTTCAGGTTCCGCGGCCAGGTACAGGATCCGGCGGCAGGTGGCGCAGCTGAAGATGGTCTCGGGATGGGTGGCCACCGCGGCGAACGTGGCCGTGGGCAATTCCATGTGGCACTCCCCGCAGGCATACTCGCGGCGCTTGACGTCAAGGGTGATGACTTCGGCCATCGCTTCGCCATCGGTCGCGTCCGCAAGCTTGTTGAACCTGGCCAGCTCGATGGCGGGGATCGCGGCGGCCGCCTGGGAGCGGGCCGACTCCAGTTCGGTGAGTCGCTCGCCGATGTCGGTGCGACGCTCGGACAGTTCGGACTCCGCAAGGGTCGACGCTTCGTGCCGCTTCTGGAGGTCGCTTGATGCCGAGGTGGCCTGGGACTCCAGCTGGTCCGCCCGCTCGAGGTACTGGATGGCCTGGCTCTCCAGCTCGCCGCGCTTGTCCTGAAGCATCTTCATCTCGGCGAGCAGCGATTCATACTGCTTCATGTTCGTGCTCTTGTTGAGCTCCGCCCGGTGCCGCTCGATGCGTTCGTTGATCGACCCTGACTCGGCCTCGATGTTGACGGCGGACGCACGGATCTGCATCGCCTGCACCTTGAACTCGCGCTCCCGAGTCGACGCCTCCTGCTCCGATCGCTTCGCCTTCGCCAGCACCAGCTCTGCGCCGTCAAGCCGGGTCCGGAGGGCGCGAAGCTGTCGGTCGGCGTGATTGAGCGTGAGGAGCTTTTGGATGAGCGACATCGGGTGGTCGATCGTAGCAGGTGCGATGCGTCCCCCCAAACAGCCTCACGTGAAGACCACGAGCACGAATGGCCCGGCAATCGTGAGGGAATCCACGACATCGAGCACGCCGCCCATTCCCGGCAGGGTGGTGCCAGAGTCCTTCGCTCCGGCCGTGCGCTTGAGGAGGCTCTCGAAGAGGTCCCCCAACGGCCCGACGACGCCGGCGAGCGCACCAAACGCCACCCATCTGGGCCAGTCGACAGGTGTCGATCCATCGGCAAGCCCCATCCACCAGGCGAGCAATCCCCCGGTCGTCGCAACGAGAATGCCGCCAGCGAGTCCCTCGCGAGTTTTCCCGGGACTCAGCCACGGCACAAGCTTGTGCCGCCCGATGGCTCGTCCCGTGAAGTACGCCCCGATGTCAGACAGTTTCACCACCATGATGGCACACGCAGCCGTTGCAGCGCCATGCCTGGAGACGAAGGCTGCCCAGCAGCCGACGCCGATCCCCAGCCACGTGAACGCGACGAGCGCTGAAACGGCGGAGCGCCATGCCCGCTCTCCCTCGCCGGCCAGGACCGCACGGGTCGCGGCAAACGTCAGGCAGGCTCCAGCAGTCGTGGCGGCGAGCGCGGCACTGGACATCGACGCAGCGAACACGGCGCCTGCGCCGAGCAAGCCGCCAACGACCCCATTCAGGCCGAAACCCTGCCGACGCTCGATGAGCATTGCGGCTTCACGTCCGCCAAGCGCCACCACAAGGAAGGCCGCCATCCACCATGCGGGGGCCGCAACCGACGTGTCCCCAACCCGCAACTCCGGCCACGCGGCACTGACCCACACGAGCGCCGCCAGGAGTCCAATCAACATTCCTCCCGTGAGGAGGCGAGCGTGAAGCATCCAAAAATCCTAGCTCGAATGGTGCGATCGCAGCAGCCACGCGCTAGTCTGGATCATCATGCCCATCCAGCCCCATGCCGACAGTGACGCTTCCCGCCGTGCCTTCATCGCTGCCTCCGCCGCCGTCGGTGCGGCGGGCCTGGTGGCGCCCTTTGCCATTGGCGCGCCTCAGGCGCAGTCGGGGACCAAGACGCTGAACCTCGGATTGGTCGGCTGCGGGGGTCGCGGTTCGGGGGCCGCCAATGATTCGCTCTCGGCGAATCCCAATGTCAGGCTCGTGGCGATGGCCGACGTGATCCCGGAGAAGGCCCGAGCCGCGCGCGACGGACTCGCCAAGGAACATCCAGGCCGTGTCGAGGTGTCGGACACATCCATCTACGGTGGGCTCGATGGCTACAGGCAGGTCATCGCTGATCCATCGGTGGACATCGTGCTCTTCGCCACCAGTCCCGGGTTCCGCCCTCGGCACATTGCCGAAGCCGTCGCGGCCAAGAAGCACGTGTTCGCCGAGAAGCCGACCTGCGTCGACCCCGCCGGATACAAGATTTGCTGCGCGGCCAGTGACCAGGCCCTCAAGCAGGGCACGGCGATCGTGACCGGGACCCAGTACCGTCGGCAGGCTTCCTTCGTCGAGGGCGTGAAGCGGATCCACGACGGCCTCATCGGCGACGTCGTCGACATGACGGCGCGGTATTGCGGTGGCCCCATCTGGTACCGCGGGCGCGAGGGTGGCATGTCCGACGCGCAGTACCAGATCCACAACTGGATGCACTTCATTTGGCTGTCCGGTGACCAGCCCGCCGAGCAGGCGGTCCACAACCTGGATGTCGTCCACTGGGTGATGGGCGGCGCACCCGACACCTGCTTCGCCTCGGGAGGCCGGTTCACCAAGCCCGAAGACAGCGAGATGTGGGACTCCTGCAGCGCCACCTTCGCCTGGAAGGACGGGCGCCAGTGTGACTTCAAGAGCCGCCAGCTTCCGCAGTCGGCCACGGACTTCGACAACGTGGTCTACGGGAGCAAGGGGACGGCCTTCCTCCGTGCCTTCAACAACGGAACGCAGATCTACGACCGGTCAGGCAAGGAACTCTTCAGCATGAAGGGCGACATCGGAGCGGCGTACAAGCAGGAACACAAGGACCTGGTCGATTCCATCCTCGCTGGCAAGCCGATCGTCGAGCTCCGGCAGACGGCGGAGAGCTCGCTCATGGCGGTGATGGCTCGCGAGTCGGGATACAGCGGGCAGAAACTCACCTGGGACTTCATCTCGGACTCTTCCACGCTGGACCTCTTCCCCAAGGAGTTGAAGTTGGACGGCGAACTTCCGCTCCCATTCGTCCGCGTTCCCGGCACCTACCAGATGGCGTGAACGCGCCGGACTTGGCCGGGCAAGGTGATCAGCCACCGCCAACGGGCGGCTTGTCGTCATGTGGTGCCGGGATCAGCGCGGCCACCTGCAGCCCGTAGAGCGCCCCCAGCCACATGACGTAGAGCCACAGCATGAAGAGCGTGATGGCGCCCGCGGAACCGTACATCAGGCTCGCCGTGCCGATGCCGATGATCGCCTTGGAGAACCCCCACTTCGCGGCGAGGAGGATGAGCGCGCCGGCGAGGGCACCGGTGATGTTCGAGCGAAGGGCAAGCGGCACGGTCGGGAGGACTGAATAGGCCCACACAAGCGCAGCGGCGGTCAGCATGAAATCCCACAGCACTCGGACGGTCGCACCGTCTCCAAGCGCCAGTTGCACGGCGGCCCAGACATGCGAGCCCACCAAGATCCCGGCGCCCAGGAGCAGGGGGCCGGCCGTCAGCGCCACCCAATAGGAAGCCAGCCGCTTGAGGAAAGAGCGCCGCCGTCGCCGACCAGTGATGTCATCAAAGCTCACCTCGATCTGCGTGGCCAGCGCGTATCCGCTGTAGACCAAGATCCCCACGCCGACCCACGTCAGAGCCGTGAGGTTGAGTGCGAGCGCCCGGTCGATCAGCTCCAGCATCCAA
This sequence comes from Planctomycetia bacterium, assembly GCA_005776885.1. GTDB lineage: Bacteria > Planctomycetota > Phycisphaerae > Phycisphaerales > SM1A02 > SXOD01. Next base: position 17,603 of record SXOD01000019.1, on the reverse strand, counting down.
GTGCTCAGGGTTGACTCCGCATCCGCCGTGAGGGCCCCCACAGTGTCGCCCGACGCCACGCCGCTGACGCCGATCTGGTCCGCCCCCATCGCGGAGAGTGCTTGCGCGGCAAGTTCCAGGATCCGCTCCCGCCCAAGGAACGCCCGCGCCGTCACGCCAGCCAGCACGATGACCGGCGGCAGGCTGAAGAGGGTCCGGTAGGTGAGCGCGGCCGCCATCGTGGGGGCGCGATTGGCCGCGAGGGCATCGGCCGCCTTGCGGGCAAGTGCCACAAGCCGCCGAAGGCGATCGGAACTGAGGAGGGGACGCCGTTCCACGCGGTGGAGGTTACGCACACCAGATTCGCGACCGGCCCGTCAGGCGATCACGTCGCGAGCCACCACGCCGTGGACGTCGGTCAAGCGGAAGTCGCGTCCGGCGTAGTTGTAAGTCAGTCGCTCGTGGTCCAGGCCGAGCAAGTGGAGGATCGTCGCGTGCCAGTCGTGGATGTGCATCTTGCCATCCACGGCCTCGACGCCGTAGTCGTCGGTCGATCCATAGGAGAAACCTCCCTTGATCCCGCCGCCAGCGGCCCACATCGCGAATCCCTTGTTGTTGTGGTCACGACCGTCGTCGCCTTGCGCGTAGGGGGTCCGGCCGAACTCGCCGCCCCAGAGCACCAGCGTGTCATCCAGCATCCCGCGCTGCTTGAGGTCGGTGAGGAGTGCGGCGATGGGCTGGTCGATTGATTGGCAGGTGGACTCCAACTCGGACTTGAGGTTCCTGTGGTGGTCCCAGCCGCCCTTGGTGACCTCGATGAATCGGACCCCGCTCTCCGCCAGTCGCCGGGCGAGGAGGCACTGTCGGCCGAACGAATCCGTCGGCTGCGAGCCAATGCCGTACATCTCGAGCGTTCGCTGGTTCTCGCCGCTGATGTCGACCAGTCCGGGGACCTCCGACTGCATGCGGAAGGCCAGTTCGTACGACTCGATGATCCCCTCGACCTGGTCGTCTCCCTTGAGCCGCTTCTCGCGCTCGCCGTTGAGCTTCTGCACGAGGTCCAGCTGCTTCCGCTGTCCCTCGGTCCCGTACGACCTGTTCGTGAGATTGGGGACCGCATCGCCGTCTGCGCTGGGGCGCTGTCGGCGTGCCTGCTGGCCGGGTCGGCCACCGCCACCTCCCATCCGCATCGGCGAGCCTTGGTAGTAGGCGGGCAGGAACGCGCTCCCGTACGACTGCGCACTCCTTCCGGGATTGACGGTGACGAAGCCTGGCAGGTTTTCATTGACCGTCCCGAGGCCGTACAGCGACCACGCGCCGAGGCTTGGCCGGACGAACTGGAACGAACCGGTGTGCATCTGGAGCTGGGCCTGGGCGTGGGCGGGCACCGTCGTGTGCATGCCGCGGAAGAGGCACATCTCATCCGCATGCTTGGCGGTTTCGCTGAAGAGGTCGCTGATGTAGAGGCCTGACTTCCCGCTCTGCCGGAAGGTCCAGGGACTGCCCAGGAGCTTGGCACCCTGCCGAAACCCGCTCGAGAGGGACTTGCCCGAGTCCGACTGGAGCTTCGCCTTGTAGTCGAACGTGTCGACGTGGCTCGGCCCACCATCCATGCAGAGGAAGATGACGCGCTTGGCACTTCCCTTGAAGTGGCCCTGCTTGGGTGCGAGTGGGCCGGCGGCATCCTGTGGGCTGAGGAGCGATCGAGGGTGCGTCGCTGCGGCGGCGCGGGCCGCAAGGCCGGCGAACGCGATGTAGCCGAAGCCCGCCGAGAGCGACTTGAGCATGTCGCGGCGGTTATGGACGGTGATTCGATTGTTGCAGCAATCCATGGCGAGAGTCCTTCGGGGAAGTGTGCTTCGGGTCGCGGGGGCCGCAACCGAGTGAAACGGGCGTGGTCAGTCGAGGGTCCGGAACTCGGCAGTCATGAAGAGGGACTGGCAGAAGGCCGTCCAGGCTCGATCCCGCAGGGGGTCAGCCGAAAACCCGCTGCGCTGTTCGGCGGCGGCGAACTCGTCGAAGAATCGCCGGCTGGCCGACCGCTCCGAGGCCGTCGGTTCCCGGCCGAGCGCCAACTTGAATGCCAGGTCGATCTTGTCGTTGTCCTTCTCACCCGAGCGATCCAGCCGATCGGCAAAGGCCGCGGCTGTCCGGATGGCGCTCTCGTCGTTCATCAGGTAGAGCGCCTGCGAGGCCACGGTGGTCTCCGATCGGTCGCCACAGGGGAGTGCGGGATCGCAAAAGTCGAAGGCGTCCAGCATCTCCGGGATCTTGTCGCGGAGGATGGGGAGGTACACGCTTCGAACCGGGGTTGATTCGTTCAGCAACAGGTCGGAGCGACCGCCGTCGCGGACGACTCCCTCGAATGACTGGATCTGGCTCCCCGGGGGCGCCGAGCCAAGCAACGTGCCAGACGCAGCCAGCATCGAGTCACGGATCGCTTCGCCCTCCAGCCGACGCTGTGGCATCCGCCAGTAATGGTTGGCATCGGGGTCTTCGCGCATCCCCTTGGGGTCGGTCTTGGAAGAGAGGCGATAGGCGTGGCTGAGGGCGATCTCGCGAATGATCGACTTGGTCGACCAGCCCAACTCGACAAACCGGTCTGCGAGGTAGTCCAGCAGCTCCGGATGAGTGGGGGGGAGTCCGCTCATCCCAAAGTTGTCAGGCGTGGGCACGATGCCCTTCCCGAACAGGTGACTCCAGATGCGATTGGCGGCGACACGTGCGGTGAGCGGGTTTTCGGGGGAAGTCACCCACTCCGCAAGCTCCAGGCGGCCAGAGCCACGCTCGATCGTGGGGACCCAGTCGCCCTCGAAGAGCTGCGGGAATCCGCGAATGACGGTTTCGCCGGGCTTGTCCACCTCACCGCGCTGGAGCACCGGGGCGTTGCGGCCCGGACCCTCCTCCACGGCCATGCAGACGAAGTTGCCGTCGTTTGGTGCCCCGTTCTCGTCGTAGCGAGCCGTCGCTTCATCCAGTGCCGTCAGCGCCTGGCGAAGGTTCCGGATCTGACCGCGGTCCACTTCGGAGCCAGACTTCTCGGCCTGCTCCTGCAGCCTCGTGATTCGGCCCTCGACCTCCTCCCGAGCCCGTTCGGCGAACCGGATCCGTTCGGGCGTGATCGGAGCTCCGATCGGGACCGTTCCCTTGGGGAGTTCGGCAAGGTCGGCGGGGAAGTTGTTCCCGGGGCTGGGCGCGGTGCCGTACAGCGTCTTCGTGCTCAGAAAGATCCCTGCCACTCGGTAGTAGTCCGATTGCGGGATCGGGTCAAACTTGTGGTCATGGCAGCGGGCGCAGGCAATCGTGAGCCCGAGCATCGACTGGCCCATCGCGTCGATCTGTTCATCGATCACGTCGGCCGTGAACTGGCTTCGGCCGCGCGTGTTGTGTCCCTTGGAACCGATGGCCAGGAATCCGGTGGCGATGAGGTGTTCGGCGCGCTCCTGCGGGGTTGCGGCGGGGAGCAGATCTCCCGCGAGCTGTTCGCGGAAGAACTCGTCGCATGGCTTGTCTTCATTGAACGAGTCGATGACGTAGTCGCGGTATCGCCAGGCAAATGGGTAGGCAATGTTGGTCTCCTTGCCACTCGACTCCGCGTACCGCGCGACGTCCAGCCAATGTCGCCCCCAGCGCTCCCCGAAGGCGTCGCTGCCGAGCAGTCGGTCCACGACCTTCTCGAAGGCCGTCGTCGATCGATCCTTGAGGAACGCGTCCTGGGCATCAGGCGTCGGCGGGAGGCCCGTGAGGTCAAAGGTGACGCGGCGCAGCCACGTGGTCTTGTCCGCATCGGCGACCGGCTTCAGCCCGGCGGCGGTCATGTCGGCCAGGAGGAATCGGTCGATCTCCCCCCAGCACCACCCCTTCTCGTCGGCACCGGGCACGGGGTACTCCAGGACGGGCTTGAAGGACCAGTGCGACCGGGCCTTGCCCCAGTCGACGTATCCATCCGTTCGAATGTTTGGCGCGTCGGCGACGGTCACGACTTCGCCGGCAGCAGGGGCCATCCCCATCGGTGCCATCGAGTCGCTCATCATGTTGCCGCCAGCGGAGGGCATCGGCGCACCCAGGCGGATCCACTCCTCGAAGTCCTTCACGGTGGCTTCGGCGAGCGGCTTGGATGGCGGCATCTCGTAGTCGGGATCTTGGTACTTGAGGGCCCGGATGAGCAGGCTCTCCCTCGGCTTCCCGGGGACGAGCGCCGGTCCGCTGGAGCCACCGCCCAGAATGTCCGCCTGGGAATCCAGCCGAAGCCCGCCCTTCACCTTTCCATCCGCACTGTGGCACTTGAAGCATTCGCGCTCCAGGACCGGGAGGATTTTCGTTTCGTAGAGCTTCAGCCCGGCGACTCGATCGGCCTCTGACTGCGGTGAGGCCACCGCGGCCGCCGAGAGGGTCAAGGTTGCGACCACTGGGGCGATCAGAAGTGAAGGCAAGGCGCTGGGCGTTCGCGTCATGGCTCCAGTATTGTCGAGATTGATCGCGCTGCGGACCAGAATTCCGGCGAATCAAGGGTCGGAATGTATGGAACTCGCTCCATCGGACCCCGAGGAGGCGCCCAGCCCAAGGTCGTCCAGCAGGCGGTACGAGGTCGGATTGTCGGGAAGGTATGCGTGGAACCCAGCTTCCGCGAAGACAGCCACCAGGTTGGCACCGAGCAGCACGGCCACGAACCAGACGGTGACGCGGCTCGCCCATCCGAAGTGCACCCGATGCGGGTCCAGCCACCGGCAGAAGAGGAGGTTGGCGCCGGAGACGCCCACGATGACGGCAAACACGATGAACGCCCACGTGTACAGGTGGTATCCGAGGACGGCGCTTCCATACCCGGCATCGGGGCCGGCATCGCAGACGTGCAACGCGATCTGCCTGAGCGATCCCGCGGCGCCCACGACGGAGGCCAGCACGCTGACGCCGTAGCCCGTCGCGTACTCCGTCGGCGTGACGTGCCCCTTCCGCGAGGCGAGAATGATGCTCGCGGCGCCGATGATGGCGAGCAACATGCCCATGCGCTGGACGATGCAGAGCGGGCACGGAAACTCGCCGTAGCCAAACTGGACGACAAAGGCCCCCGTGAGCACGGTGCCAACCGCAACCACGTTGAAGTGGCAGGTCCAGAAGCCGAAGCGTTGGAGCAAGTCGTTCATTCGTTGACTCCTCCTCACAGGCTGATCGGAAGGGATTCAGTCATGTGGTGGCTGAGCAGGAGGGCGACGCCGACGAGGGCCACGAACGAGAGCATGTGGCCAAGGACTCGCCGGCCGCGCCAGTGGCTCAGCAGGGACGCCAGCATGAGGGCGAAGAGGAGGGTGTCCACCACGGCTCGAGGCTAGCATCGGGGCATGCTCCAGACTCTGGCCATCGCACTCGTCTGCTGTGTTCCCTTCCAAGATTCGCCAGCGGCCGAGAACGGGGCCGCAGCGAGCGCGCCACCACCGCCAGAGCCGGTCCTGAAGGGAGAAATGGGAATCAGGATCAAGCGGCCGGGGCGGGTGGAGAGCACCCAGAGTGAACAACTCGCGTGGGAACCAGAGGCGTTCCGCGGGGAAGTGGTCGTCAGCCAGGTCATGAAGCGCCTCGGGCCGGTTGCCGAGGGTGATGTCATCCTGGTCCTCGAGGCGACCGACGGCGAGCTGGATCGCCAGATCGACGACGCGCAGCGCGCCGCCGAATTTGCGCGGCAGCGGCAGGACCTGCAGGCGCGTGAGCAGGCCATGCAGGCGGAGCGGATGGCGAGGAACCTGGAGCGAACCCAGCATGCGCTCGAACTGGCCGCACGTTCACTGGCACGCTGGGAGGAGTATGGAAAGGCCAAGTCCCTCGAGATGAGCCAGCTGAACACGCAGGGGGCGGTGGATGGATTGGCCGACCAGGTGGAGGAACTTTCGCAGCTCGAAAAGCTGTATGAGGGTGCCACCCTGGATGGCCAGACCCGCGACATCGTGCTTGAGCGCGCCCGGCGCAGCCTCAAGCGATCCGAGCGGTACACCCACTACAACATCTCCGATGGCGACTACTTCCGGGCGGTCGAGTTCGCCGAGCAGGATCGCAAGGTGCGGGAATCGGCCGCCGAGGCCGAGCTCGATGCTCGGCACGCCGTGGAGGGGCAGGTGATTGCGGTGTCCCGAGCGTCCATGGCCGCTGCCGATGCGTCCGAGCAAACCGAAAACGCGCAGCGCCAACTGGACAAGCTCCTGAAGGATCGGGCGGGACTGCAACTTCGCGCCGAAGCAGCTGGCCTCATGGGCCCGATCTCGCAGCAGCCACAGGACAAGGTGGGCGCGGGGGCACCACTCGCCACGATCGTCAATCCGAACGCGCTGCAAGTGAAGATCTCCATCCCCGCAGAGATGACCCGCATTGCCAAGGTTGGTTCGCCCGTCGCGGTCCACTTTGGCGACTTGCCGGCCCTTGGCTGCGGTGGCGCGATTTCGCAGATCAGCCCCTTCGGCCGGGCGGAGGGTGATGGCACCGTCTTCGACGCCATCGTCACGCTGAATCCAGGGGCACAGCCGCCGCCGGTTGGGCTCGCGTCGAGCGTGGAAATCAAGGGAACGCTCAACGACGTCTTGCAGATCAACAAGAAGGCGCTGTCGAAGAACGCCGACGGCGAGCAGGTGGTGCGCGTCCAGCGGGGCGAGTCCACCGTGGAGGTGCCGGTGATCACGGGTATCTCGCAAGGCGAGATGATCGAGATTGTCAGCGGCCTCGCGCCCGGCGACCTCGTGCACTCGGGTGGCCAGTGAGCCGGTTGATGACAGCTGCACCCATCGCGGGCGCCGCCGCGTTGGCATGGGCGTTGGCGCTTGGCGCATGCGAGTCAGCACGCCCAGCGCCATCAGCGCGAGGGGCGGACCTGTCGGTCGAGACGGCCGAGTCGGTCGCGAAGGCCCCGCCGCGGGTGATCCCGGACGCACCGGAATGGTCGGCTGCTGATGCTCGGGCCCGCGCGCTGGACTGGCTCCTCACGAACCAGAATCCCGATGGGTCGTGGGGGACCTTTCACACGCTGCGGACACAGGAGATTTACCTGGACACCTCGGCCAGCCACCGCGCGTTCCACGGCGCGACGACTGCGTTGTGCGCGCAGGCCCTCATCGAGCCGGCGCGGAGCGACCCGGCGGCGAAGGCCGCATTGGACCGGGCCGTGGCCTGGGTGCTGGAGTCCAAGCCCATTGGCACGGCGTCCGGCGGGACTTTTTACGATGTGTGGGCCCACACCTACTTGATTGACCTGGGGGTACGGCTCTTGGAGGAGCCTGGGTTCGAGGACCGCGAACAGCCGATCCGCGCGATGGTGCAGAGGGAGGTGGACTTTTCGTTCGCGCGCCAATCTTTGGACGGGGGATGGGGCTACTACGACTTTCAGGGTTCTTTCGAACGCCCCACCGGGAACGAGTCGACAAGTTTCAACACGGCAGCACTGATTGTGTCGTTCGATGGTGCCAGGCGAGTGGGGATCAAGCTGGATGAGGTTCGGGTGCAACGCGCCATCAAGCGACTGGAGTTGCTCCGCCTCCCGGATGGGGCGTTCGTGTACGGGACGTACGCCATTTATCGGCCGGGCGTGGGCTTCAATCGACCAAGCGGGACTTCTGGCCGGCTTCAAGTCTGTCACCTTGCGCTGTACGACCACCACGCCGGCGGCGTGGGGCAGGCGGAACTGGCTCAGGGGCTTGGGCACCTGCGGGATCGCCACCACTACATCGAGATCGGGCGCGGTCGACCGATCCCGCACGAAGCGTTCTATTCCAACAGCGGCTACTACTACTTCTTCGGCCACTACTACGCGTCGCGGGTGATCAGCACGCTGGAGGACCGGGCGCAGCGGGAGGAGTTCCGCGTGTGGCTGGATGACTTGATGCGGCGGATCCAGTTCACCGATGGTTCGTGGTTTGACTATCCACTGTATGGGTACGGCCACGCGTACGGCACTGGCTTCGGACTTCTCACCATGCAGCAGCTCCAGAAGTTGGAGCCGCCGGAACTGACGACCGTCGTGACGACCAGCGCCGTCACGCCAGACTGATCGCACGAGCGAGCAGCACGACGCGCTGCGTGGACTCCATTGGGTGCACGAAGGCGGGAGGAGAGTCGCCCCTCAGGCGTGACGCGGTGGCAGGGTCCATGATCGCCTCCACGCGCGCCCCGCACGCCGCCGCCAGCGCGGTGGGTTCGTGGGTGTACAGGTGGTCGCGGCCAATCGCCAGAGCAATCGCCTGGTGGTAGGCGCGGCACTCTTCGCCAGCGGCCTGCTGGATGGAGTCGTCGGGGAGTCCCACTTCCACGATGACGCGCGAATCCGGGTGCGAACCCAGCGCCTCGCGGATCAGGGAAATCGCCGCGGCGGGGGCGATGTAATAAAGCAATCCTTCCAGCACCCAGGCGGTTGGTTGCGACGAGTCCCACCCGGCGCCCGCAAGCGCGGCGGTGACCGCGGCGGCATCCGACGCGTCGCACCGGCGATTGCGCCAGCGGGGGGCGATGGCGCGCGCGTTCTTCTGGACGAGAGCGCGCTTGGCGTCGATGTTCTCCAGGTCCAGCTCCCAGGCGCGTGCTGTGGGATCAGTCGCGAGCCAGTCCACCGCGAGCGGCGACCATCCAGCGCCCGGCACCACCAACTGTTGCACGGTGATGTGCTCTTCTTCCGCCAGCCGAGACAGAAAGTGCCACACCGTCCACTTCCGCAGCCGGGCGTGGGGTGCGGCGTGGCGGTGGAGTTGTGCCAGCGAGTGTGCCCACTGCGGGTCGGTCCCCGCGAGCACCGAGCGAACAAGCGCCCGCCCCTCCGCCGTGAATGCCGCGTCGTCCCCTGCGAGCGTGAGGATCAAGTCGCTGGTGGCGCCAACATGCACGGGCGGGACTGTAGCGTCGGACTGCACTCGATGCGGCAGGCCAGGGCGCGGGCAGGGCGCAGGCAGGGCGCGGGCTGGCACCGCCGCGCGTGTGGTTGAATGCGGGGATGGAAGTCGCTCCGACGCAGCCACAATCCGCACCCACTGGCCAATCGCCGCACGCCAGCCGCGCCGTCGTGATGGCGGTCATCGTGGCCGCGCTTGGGTACTTCGTGGATATCTACGACTTGGTGCTCTTCAGCGTGCTGCGCGTGGACAGCCTCAAGTCGCTGGGGCTCACTGGCGAGGAGCTCACTCACATGGGCGTGGATCTCCTCAACGACCAGATGTGGGGGATGCTGGTCGGTGGTGTCCTCTGGGGCATCCTCGGTGACCGGCGTGGCCGAATCAGCGTGCTGTTTGGGTCGATCACCCTGTACTCCATCGCCAACATCCTCAATGGATTCGTCGCCGACGTGCCCGCGCAGAGTTCGTGGCACGGCATGATGTCGTCGCTCGGCCTTGACACCGCCGTGGGCCAGTACGCGGCCTGCCGGTTCCTTGCGGGGCTGGGGCTTGCGGGGGAGTTGGGAGCAGGCATCACGCTGGTCTCAGAGCTGCTGGGCAAGCAGGTCCGCGGCTACGGCACGACGATCGTGGCGTCGTTTGGCATCTGCGGTGCGCTGCTGGCCGTGTTGATCGCCAAGTCGACCGATTGGCGCATCAGTTACTTCATCGGTGGCGGCATGGGGCTGCTGCTGCTGGGACTTCGCATCGGCGTCGTGGAAAGCGGCATCTTCAAGAAGGTGCATGCCGCGGGCGTGCAGCTCGGAAACCCGCTCATGCTGCTGTGGCCGCCGCGCCGCCTGCTTCGGTACGCCGCTGTCGTCATCATGGCACTGCCCATCTGGTTCATCGTCGCCGTGCCTGTGGCGTTCTCGCCGGAGATCGGAAAGGCGCTGGGAATCGTGGATCCGGTCACGGGCGTCGCGCTGGTGAATGCCGGCACGGCGGTGGCGTGGTGTTACGGCGGCCTGGCGATTGGCGACTTGAGCAGCGGGCTCCTCAGCCAGTGGCTGCGCAGCCGGAAGAAGGCGCTGGCGCTGTATCAAGCCATGACCGCGGCCAGCTTTGTCGGCGCGTACTTTGCGATCAGGGCCAGCCCCACGCCAGAGACCTACTACCTCTGGAGTGGGATCATGGGTGTTGGCATCGGGTATTGGGCCGTGTTTGTCACCGTCGGAGCAGAGCAGTTTGGCACGAACCTCCGAGCGACCGCCGCCACGAGCGCGCCGAACTTCGTGCGCGGAAGTGTGCCGTTGGTCACGACGGCATGGATCTGGCTCAAGGGGACCGGGGAGACTGCTGCGGGTGGGACAGGAGTTGCCGACGCATCCGCCGGGCTCGGGCCGGTCGCGGCAGCAGCATGGGTCGGGCTTGTCACGATGGTCGTGGCCGCCATCGCGCTGGCCTGCCTCAAGGAAACCTACGGCACCGACCTGGAGTTCACGGAGGAGGTGTAGGGGGGAACCACCTCCCCGCTCAACTCCACCGACTCAGGCGGGAGGCGGGGCGGCAGCCACTCGTCGACACTTCTTGAAGAATTCCACGATCACGGGCGGCGACGATCGATCGAACGTGTGTCCGCCATTGGAGATGTAGGTGACGACGGGCGTGCCGGAGTCGGATCGGTAGATGAGGCCGCGGGCGTTGGTGGTGCCCTTGGGAAACGGTTGAGGGGCGCTCGCGCAGCCATTGAGTGCCTTGACGCCATCAATCGTCATCGCCTGCCACTCCCACTTGACCAGCGGATCGTTGGTGGCACCGATGTGCATGACCGGCATCGGGCTGGCTGGAAGTCCTCCCTGGGCAAGTCGCCCCGCAGCGGCAGCGCTCGGTGCGATCGCCGCCAGTGTGTCGCCACGCGTGCTCCAGAGGAGGTAGGTGAAACCGCCGCCGTTGGAGTGGCCTGTCGAGTAGACGCGCGTTCGATCGCCGCCCGACGCAAGGAGCGACTCGAGCATCGCATCGAAGAAGTGCAGGTCTCGATCGTTCATCGCGCCGGGTCCTGACTGCCAGCCGCTGCGATTCCCCTCTGGATCGGTCAACTGACCAGGAGTTCGCAGTCCCTGCGGATAGACAAACATCGCCTCCGGCCACTGCTCCTCGATGTCGTAACTCCTGCGGACCTGTCGAGCGTTGCCACCGTGGCCGTGGAAGACGAAGACGATGGCGTGCGGGGTGATGGCGCCGGCGGCCACTGCGGATCCCCCCGTGCTGGAGTCACCAGTGCTGGCGACCGTTGGCACCACCGCCGGGGGCACCACGATGGCGACCCGTTCCACTCCGTCGACGCTCCACGTGCGAGTGGTGGGGGCGCGGCGTGGAGGCGGCGCGACTGGCGGGGGAGCGACTGTGAAAGCACCGGAGTCGACTGTAGCAGTGACCGCGGTGGCCGTCGCCGGCGGAGTGGACTCGCGCTGGACGCACCGCCCACCCAGTGCAACCATGAAAAGCAGCGCGAGCGCGAGCGCACACCTGAACTGGTTCATGAGGACACTTGGCCGCACGCGCAAGGCTCGGGACGATCTCCGTCGGATTCAGCGCACGATCGCAAACTGCTCTCGACTCTTGCCCTTCTTGAGCTCGGCGGCCATCCAGCGAGGAGTCTTGCCCCGACCGCTCCAGGTCTCGCCGGACTTGGGGTCCCTGTACTTCGGCTTGACGACTGAGCGACCGTCCTTGGTGGCCTTGCTCCGGTTCGAAGACTTGTTGGAGCGAGCGGCGCGGCCGTGCTCGCCGGTCTCTCGCGCGCGGGTGTCGGCCGGTGCGCCGACTTCAGCCCAGGTGAGGCCGTGCCCATCCATGAGAGACTTGATGCGTTCCTTGGTCTCGATGATCGCGGCCTGGCGGAGCGACTCGGCCTCGGACTTGAGCTGGGCGATTTGCTGGAGGACTTCTTGGTATGTCGTGGTCATCCCCAACACAATACCAGAATACCGTTTATTCAGTCGGCACAGGCGCACTATTGGGCGCTGGTTCCTGCGCGGGCGCGGCTGGCGCACGGGAGATTGGTTCCGCGGAGGGTTGTTCCTCCGGGATTTCGCGCCGGGTTGCCCACGCGAGGGAGCCGGTGAGATGCCGAAGAAACGCCGGTTCGGAATACGACTCCTTGGTGTGGCCACCGCCGGTATAGATCGCGCGGGCAGGGAGGGGACTTGCCCCCGGGGCGGATGCGGAGCCGGGCGGTGCGGCGATCTCTTGGCACCACGCGATCGGGTGGTTGCCAAACATCGAACCGCCGTCGTAGGACGACTCGTCCAGTGTCGCCAGCACCGTCACGCCAACGCGTGGCGCGGCGCGGTAGTCGTACCACTCGTCGGTGCGGTTCCAGAATCGGTCGATGCCTCGGGTCGCGGGGTGGTCGTCCACCTTGAGCTCCACGGTGGCCTCCTGGATGCGCGGGTGCTTCTGGAAGTAGGCACCCACGAGGTTTCCATAGAACGACCAGTCGTATTCCGTGTCGGCGGCGGAGTGGACACCGACATACGCGCCGCCGGAGGCGATGTACTCCTCAAACACTCTCTGTTGCGCATCATCCAGGACATCGCCGGTGGTATTCAGGAAGACCACGGCGGCGCAGTGGGCGAGGTTGTCGTGAGTGAAGGAGGTGGCGTCCTCCGTGGCGGTCACACCGAGGCCGAGGGACCCGCCGATCTCGGTGACCGCAACGATTCCTTCGGGAATGGAGTCGTGTCGGAAACCCGCGGTCTTGGTGAAGATGAGAAGACGATTGCGGGTGGCTTCCGCGGGCGCGGGATCGAGCGTTGGCGTGAGGGTGGATTGGGCTGCCGCAACCGTATCGAGTTCCCCGGCGGGAGCCTCGGGGAACTCCATGCTCCCGATCCACCAGAAGATGCCGAAGGTCGTGGCGAGCGCGGCCAGTACGGCGGCAACATGGGTCCAGGCCGGAGCCTTGAGGCGCGGCGCGGTGGTCGCCGGCGGTGTCTCCTTGGATGGGTCGTCAGTCATGCCCGCCGAATCTACTTCCCGCACGATCGAGCGTCCCAGTGGTGGGAATGTGCAGGAAACCGGCACGAAACCACCACTGGGCAGGCGTTTGGGAGAAGCACGGGACGCGGGCGTCCAGCAACGTCACTCACGCCGGGTACGGCGGCTCAAAGCCCGAACGGTAGTCCCGGCGCACGATGGACTTCGTGGCTTCCTCGTTGTTCGTGAAGGTGAGCGACGGCAAGTCCCATCGGAGTTCCTGCCCGGGATATCGCGCCGCCTTGGCGCACAGCAAGCCAGCCTCCGCGAGCTGCACGCCCACAGAGAACGGCGTCTGCACGAAAGCCTCGCGGCCCAGGATCTTGTCGATCCACGAGTGCCAGTGGTTGCGAGCCTGCACCGCGCGCAGCCCCGGCAGCTTCCTCCAGTCCACTTCCTTGCCGTCGATCCAGACATTCACATCGCCCTCTGGATTGACCTGCATCACGCCACCCTCGCACGCGATGAGCGTTCCGTGCCCGCCAAAGGTCCCGGCCGGCAAGCCAAGTGCCGCGCGCGAGGGGTACTGGCCCTTGTCGCAGTAGTGCATGACGAATCGGTTGTTGGCAAACCGAGGGCCGGTCACGGGGTAGGTGAGGGTCGAGGCCACATGCTGCGCGTGATAGAAGTCGCTGGGCCAGTGCGTCTGCGCCTGCACGGCAATCGGCGATGGCAACTCAAGCGCGTAGTACGGAACATCCAGGAGGTGCGTGCACCAATCGCCCAGTTGCCCGGTGCCGTAATCCCACGAACTGCGCCAGCGGATGGGTCCCAGACCCTCGCGGAATGGCGCGTCCTGCGCGCAGCCGAGCCAGAGCTCCCAGTCCAGGTTGGCCGGCGGCGGAGAAGGCTCCTTCAGCCCGCCGTAATAGAAGTAGAAGCTGCCGTCGTCGGGCGGGCCGTCGACCCACACATAGGCCTCGCGTGCTGGGCCAAGGAGTCCGTCACGCACGATGTTTACGGCGTGCTGCCGGCCCTCTGGACCCATGCGCTGATTGCCCACCTGCGTCACCAGCGAAGGATTCGAGGCGATGGCGCTCTGCATGGACTTCACTTCGGAGAGTTGCTGCACCAGCGGCTTCTGCCCGTAGGTGTGTTTGCCGGCTCGAAGCGACCACTGCATCGGTACGCAGTGGTTGTGGTCGGGCGTGCAGACGATGACAGCATCGAACGAGTCCGCGTGCTTGGTGAAGCCATCGCGGAAGTCCTTGCAGGTGAAAGCGGAAGGGAATTCCGCGGACACCTTGGCCAGTGCGTCGGAATCGACATCGCACAGTCCAGCGATTTCCACGTCGGGATGTTGTGTGAGTTGCTCGCGGTCGTGCGGTGCAATCGTCCCGCCGACGCCGATCTGGTAGATGCGCAGCTTGCCCAGCCGGCCAGGGCGCGCGCGGGGGCGTGCGCGAGGACTCGGCGAGGAGGCGCCAAGCGACGACGCAAGGAGACTTGGCGACCACGCGGCGGCGGCCAACCCCCCAAGCGCGAGTGCGGATTGCGAGAGCGCGACGCGACGGGTGATGTCTGCCATGCGTGGACTCTAGCCCGGGGGCCCGAGGGTGCGGGGGGCGATGGCTCCCGGCCGCTACGGACAGTTGCCCCAGCCCGACATCAGGATGGTCAAGTCTGCGCCGCCGACGCTTCCGTCCGAGTCGAGGTCGGCGATCGACGCTCCCGTCACGCCCCACTGTGACAAGAGGATGCCGAGGTCTGCGCCGTCGACGATACCGTCGTGGAAGAGGTCACCCGGGCAGCAGGGGCCGGACTCGCAGCAATCCGGGACGCCGTCGGAATCCGCATCCTCCAACGACCCGTCCGCGATCTGTCCATAGTCGACGATGCCGTCGGAGTTGCAGTCGCTCTCCCACTCAAGCAAACTCGCCGAGGCCGGTTCCAGGTCTGTGTCCTGCCAGGCCGCACCGGGAACCCACAGGTGGTTCAGTTTCGCATACCTCTCCCAGTAGTTGGAGCCTTCTCCCCAGTGCCAGTCCGTGTAGGACCATGGTTCGCCAGTGATCCACGCACCTTGATTGTTCCCTTCCTGCTTGCGCACGCCAATGATCGGATCCGACAGGCCGATCATTGACTTGCAGAAGGTGTTCTCGGCCTCTGAGGTAATCGTGGCGGTGTGCGCCCCGAGCGACTCCGCCAGGAGGAAATGACCTTCGGCTGATTGGGGGAGTCCGGTGAGCTCGAGGAGGGCGTACCAGTGACCATTCCCGCCGGCACTCAGAGCCCACTGAGTGGCAACCGGTGCCATTGGGCCCGGTCGCGTGTTGTCGGTGACGACGGCCGCATTCGCCCACAGGATGCCGTCGCTCGTGCCCATCGTGTCAGTTGTGCCGTCCTCGAAGCTCCAGGATCCAACGAGGCCGATCGCACTCGACGAGTTGTCAGGGGTGATCTCGTGCCCCTTCCAATACGCAACTTCGTTGGCGGAGAGTGCTCGATTCCAAATGCGAACATTGTCAAGTCGACCCGTGAACTGAGTCGCCGGATACAGCGGCGTGTTGCCAAGGGTGATATCCCATTCGCAACTCGCGAGTGAATCGCAGGTGCTCAGGCTGTCAATTGGGGTGCCATCGGAATAGGCAACGGCGAGCCCCGTCGTCGGATCCGCAGTCACCGCGACGTGTCGCCACTCGCACGGTTGAAGTGGCAAGATCAGCGAGCCGCACCCGAATACCTCAAAGGTCACGGAACACGCTGCGTCGCCAGTTGTGGAAGTAGCGGAGTAGCAGCCCGAGTCCCCTGGACGCATGCTGATGGGGCGTCCCCAATCCGGCTCGGTGGAGTGAATCCAGAATTCCACGGTCAGGCCTCCGGAGGGGTTGAGGCTCGGTTGATGTGGGATCTTCATCGAGTCCGGGTAGGTCTCAAGCTGCAGCACATGATTGTCCGCGACGACGGCCACGGCCGGCCCAACGATGGCGACCGTCAGAAACGCCGAGGCGATCGCGGCGATGAAGTCGGACTTGCGCATGAGAGTGTGTCTCCTTCAAAGGAACTTGGAGTGGGCATGGAATGCCCGTGGCGGTCTCCCCCGGTGTCCATGCGTCCTCTCGTCCTCCCCCGCGCAACGATTCCTGGAGAAGTCGCGGCGTCGCGGCGTCGTGGTGGCTCTCCACCTTCCTCCACCGCTCCCCAGCGGTTTCGGGTCCTGATGGTGGGAATGTGCAGGAAACCGGCACGAAACCACCACTGGAATCCCATCCGAGCATCGGGGGTCCCCGGCGTGGCCAAACCCTCACAAGTGCTTCTTGGGCGCCCGCCCGATAGACTTCGGTGCTCGATACCGAGGCGGGTGTCCCGCTGTCGAAAGTCCCGAACCCCGCACTGAGCGTGGCGCACCACCGGCACCATGCGCTCCCTCCAGATCCAGGCCCATGTCCATGACCCCCTCCAGCGCCAGCCCGACGATCATCTACACGCATACCGACGAAGCGCCGGCACTGGCGACCTACTCGTTCCTGCCAATCGTGCAGGCTTTTGCCGCGCCGGCGGGGATCAGGGTCGAGACGCGCGACATTTCGCTCGCCGGGCGGATCATCGCCGCCTTTCCGGAGCGCCTCAGGCCCGAGCAGCGGATCGGGGACGCCCTGTCAGAACTGGGCCAGCTCACCCAGAGGCCAGAAGCGAACATCATCAAGTTGCCGAACATCTCCGCCTCGGTCCCGCAACTGAAGGCCGCGATCGCGGAACTGCAGTCGCACGGATACGCGCTGCCGGACTATCCGGAGAGTCCGCGGTCCGATGATGAGCGCGCCGCGCGCGCCCGCTACGACGCGATCAAGGGGAGCGCCGTCAATCCCATCCTCCGAGAGGGCAATTCCGATCGTCGAGCCGCCAAGAGCGTCAAGGAGTACGCGCGCAAGAATCCGCACCGGCTGGGTGCGTGGTCGAAGGACTCGCCCGCGTGCGTGGCTCACATGGAGTCTGGCGATTTCTTCGGCAACGAGAAGTCAGTCACCATTCCCGCCGCGACGACCGCGCGCGTTGAACTCCACCGCAACGACGGCACCGTCACGATCCTCAAGGACACCATCAAGCTGCAGGCCGGCGAGATCCTCGACGGCACATTCCTGAGCCGCCATGCTCTCGTGGAGTTCCTCGAGCGGTCGATTGCGGAGGCTCGCACGAAGGGGCTCCTCTGGTCCATTCACCTCAAGGCCACGATGATGAAGGTGTCGGACCCGGTTCTCTTCGGCCTCGCCGTTCGTGCGTACTTCAAGCCGGTCTTCGAGAAGCACGGCGCGACGCTCTCTCGGCTGGGAGTGGACCCAAGCCACGGGTTCGGCGACCTACTGGCCAAGATCTCGGCGCATGGGGAGGCTGACCGCGCGGCGATCGAGTCGGACATTCAGGCGGTCTACGCCGCTGGCCCGGCCGTCGCGATGGTGGATTCCGGCAAGGGCATCACCAACCTGCATGTCCCCAGCGACATCATCATCGATGCGTCGATGCCTGTGGTCGTGCGCGACTCGGGCCAGATGTGGAACGCGCAGGGGAAGCTGCAGCCCGCCATGTGCGTCATTCCTGACCGCTGCTACGCCGGTGTCTACGCTGCGGTCCTGGAGTTCTGCCGCACGCATGGCGCGTTCGACCCTCGCACCATGGGAAGCGTTCCCAATGTCGGCCTCATGGCGCCGAAGGCCGAGGAGTACGGGTCGCTCGACAAGACCTTCATCGTCCCCGCCCCTGGAACGGTTCGAGTGGTCGAGGCCTCCGGCACCGTGCTCATGGAGT
>SXOD01000018.1 GCA_005776885.1 Planctomycetia bacterium | reverse complement strand
GCGGCTGGATCACCTCCTTTCTAAGGGATACTTAGACAGGCAACGAAGGGAGACCTTCAGCCTGCAACCGTCAACGCAACCTCGTCCGTGTTTACACGGATAGCGCATGGGTAACCATGTGCGAAAGCGCCCCAACGGCTCAGTTCAAGGGCTTCCCCCTGTGATCCATTCGGGTCACGGGGGGAGGCCCTTGTTTTTTTGGTGGAGATGAGCTGCCGGAGGCATTCCTGTGCGATCATGGTGACATGACAGCCGATCCGACTCGACGTGATTTTCTTGCGGCGGGGCTCGCTGCCGGCGCACTCGCCGGAGCGGCGGGTGCTGGCGGCCTGGGGGCGCAGGATTCGGCGGTGACGGGTTCCGGTGCTGGTGGAGCAGCAACGACAACGCCCGCAGCTCCCTCGGTGAGGCACTCCGTCTGCCGATGGTGTTATGGGGGAATCCAGCTGGACGACTTGTGCGCGATCGCCAAACGGTGCGGCGCGCAGAGCATCGAGCTGCTTTCGGAGGGCGATTGGCCTGCGGTCCAGCGGCATGGCTTGGCCTGCGCTGTTGCGAACGGGCCCTGCTCGATCCAGAAGGGCATCAACCGGGTGGAGAACCACGACGCGATCGTGAAGGAAGCCGAACGCCTCCTGCCGCTGGTGGGCCAGGCGGGCATCCCCAACATGATCATCTTCAGCGGGAATCGAGCGGGGATCAGTGATGCCGAGGGGCTTGAGAACTGTGCGGCGGCGCTGCGCCGAATCGTCCCTGCAGCCGACGCGGCGAATGTGACTGTCATCATGGAGCTCCTGAACTCCAAGGTGGACCACAAGGATTACCAGTGCGACCGGACGCCGTGGGGCGTGGAACTCTGCAAGCAGGTTGATTCGCCGCGATTCAGGCTCCTCTACGACATCTATCACATGCAGATCATGGAGGGTGACGTCATTCGCACGATCAAGTCGTCCGCGCCCTACATCGCCCATTACCACACGGGTGGCGTCCCCGGACGCAACGAGATCGGCGTGACCCAAGAACTGTACTACCCCGCCATCGCGCGAGCGATCGTGGCGACTGGGTACGCGGGCTTCATCGGGCAGGAGTTCATTCCGCGCCACGACCCTGAGACGAGCCTTCGGCAGGCCATCGAACTCTGTTCTGGTGAGGCCTGATCGCGCAGGCCTCAGCGGCCGGCCTGTTTTTTCTTGCATCCGCGCTTGACTGTGGGCGAGTTGCCGCTACAGTCACAGGTGTGGGGAGTGGCAGGGCGCGGGTGACCGCGGCCGCCAGACCAAAGCGGCAGGAACGAGCGTTCGGTGCGTCACGCCAGGTTGGCTCGGCGGTCGATCGCGGCTCGGGCGATGTGCGGTGCGACTCATGCGCGCCGCTCACCACGTCCGACAACGGCCCTCCGTTCGGGCACCGTCGAGGCTCCAAACGTGGGGGATCCTGGCGGTGCCTCTTTTTGTGGAGTCGTGCTGAGCGAACCGGTGCGGGCCGTAGGGGCACTCGCACCCCGGATCAATCGAACCCACCGACCCACGTCGCGCCACCGAGCGAATATGGATCCCAGCCGAACTGGCCGTAGCCCGTGCCATCCTGCGCCCAGAACTTTGGGTCCATGCCGGTCGCCGTCAATGGCGAGGCCGGGGGCGTGTAGGCGAAGTAGGAGTATTCGTTGTCGCTGGGCGTGGCAATCGGCCCGATGGTCCGCGCATACCACCACGGTTGCCCGTTGGGGACGGCGTCGCTCTGGTTCGAACCCCCGGCCTGATCGGTCGTACGCGAGCCGTGGGAAGCAAAGTGCATTCGGACCGCTGCATTGGCGCTGGAGGGCGGGAATGCGCCCGGCGCAACACTCACCAAGGGCGCACTGGCGGGTGGAGGTTGGACCCGTGTCCACCCTGCCCAAGGTGACGGCCCGCTAGGAGCATCCGTCGTCACGGCGGGCGTGTTGGCCGGCGACGTGACGGCCGCGGCAGGCGCGGCAGGCGCGGTGATGGGTGACTCGGCCGCGGCAGGCGCAGCGGGTGGGGCGGGACTGCTTGCCGCCTCGGGCACCGCCTCCGGCACGGATGACTGTTCTCGTGCCTCCTGGCCACGTCGAAGCGTTGATGAGGGGAGGGGGGGTGCTTCGGGCGACTGCTGCCCCTGCGCATTCGCATCAAGGCCAAACCAGCACGCGACGATGAGCGTGAGTCCCACGGTTGCCGGCGATGTGCTGGACAGGTCAGTCCGGGTGACGAGTTCCCTCATGGTCCCACTATAGTCCGCCGATGCGACACGCCTGCTTCATGACCCTTGCCATCGCCCCGGCCGCGGCGCTTGCCCTCTGTGGCGCGCGCATCGGGTTTGCCCAGAACTACACCGACATGCCACCGGACATCGCGGAGACGGAGCAAGAGCTCTCGTCCGCCGCGGTGTCCTTTGCGGACGCCATTGCGCGCGCGCAGGCTGCGCTGAACGGTTCCCTGGTGTCCGCCTCGGCGGCGACCAAGGATGGCAAGGTGAGCTACGAAGTCATCCTTTCCGATGGTGGCGTGGCGAAGCGCGCCATCGTCGACGGGACGAGCGGTGCGGTGATCGGTCCCATCAAGAACACCGCCGACGCGCTCAAGATCTTGGCGTCCCTCGGAGGGACCGTGCAGTCGATCCGGACCGACTTCTTCGCCGAGCCACCCGCCTACGTCGGCGAGGTGTTGAAGTCCGGCAAGCGACACATCCTGACCATCAGCGCCGTTGATGGTTCCATTCTGAAGGAGGAAACCGTGGGTCGATTCCCAGGCCAAGACTTTGAGGGCGAGCTGATTGCCAGCGACAGTGGTCTGCAGTATTTCGACTTCGTCGAGGGGACAGGCGCCGCACCCGGCGGCCCCACCTCGAAGGTGAAGGTTCACTACACGGGCTACCTGCTGGACGGGACCAAGTTCGACAGCAGCGTCGATCGTGGGCAGCCCATCGAGTTTCCGCTCAATCGGGTGATTCCGGGATGGACCGAGGGCGTGCAGTCGATGAAGGTGGGCGGCAAGCGAAAGCTCGTCATCCCCTTCGAGTTGGCCTATGGCGAGAGTGGCCGCCCGCCGACGATTCCGCCGAAGGCCCGCCTGGTCTTTGACGTTGAATTGCTCGAGTTCACCGACGCTCCGGCCGCCGGGGCGCCCTCGGCACCGGCCGCCCCGTCCATCAAGTGACCAACTGACCCAATCCCGCCTGCGGTGCGGATCGGCTCAACCGCCGCCGCGCTGCACCTGGTCGGCGAGGTCGCCGAGCGCCTTGTCGCGCTCCAGCGCCTTGTCCTGGATGCGCAGCGCGCTGTCGCGCGCCTTGCCAAGGGATGACTGGCTCCCGCCGTGGGCGGTGGGCTTTGACTCGCTGGGACGCAGTCGATTGGCCTCCGTCTCGGCCTGCGCCTTCTTCGCGTCCTCGGCAGCCTGGAGGCGGGCCGCTCGGTCGCGCGGGTGCTCTCCCTCTTCACACCCCACCATCAGGCTTTGAGCGGCCAATGCGCTGGCCAGGCCAACGAACGCCGCCACAACCGAGGTCACCGCCGGTCGGCGCGAGTGGGATGCCTTCGAACTGTCCATGTGCGGAGCCTAGCTCGTCGAACGCTTGGCTCACGCGGAACCGGCGCGAATCCCAGTTGCTGGACCCAGTTGCTGAACCCAGTTGCTGAACCTAGTAGTTGAGCGGCTTCAGGTCGGCTGGCAGGAAGACGCCGTCCCGGCGGATCACCTCACCGTCGAAGGCAATGGTCCCGCCCCCGTAATCAGGACGCTGGATCGCCACGAGGTCCCAGTGCACCTGGGATCGATTCCCGTTCTCCGTCTCCTCGTAGCACTGGCCCGGCGTGAAATGGAAGCTGCCGGCGATCTTCTCGTCAAAGAGGATGTCCTGCATCGGGTGCATTACCTTCGGGTTGAAGCCGATGGCAAACTCGCCGACGTATCGCGCACCGGGGTCGAGGTCGAAGATCGCGTTGAGGCGGTCATTGTCGCCATCGCAGGTGGCCTTCACGATCTTGCCCCTGGAGAACTCCAGGCGCACGTTGGAGAACGAGGTGCCCTGGTAGATGGTCGGCGTGTTGTAGTGGACGACGCCCTCCACGCTGTCGCGCACGGGTGCCGTGAAGCACTCGCCATCGGGGATGTTCCGCGCGCCGGTGCAGGGGACGACCCCGATGTCCTTGATGGAAAAGCGGAGGTCCGTGTCATTCGGCCCGAGGATGTGGACCTTGTCGCAGGTGCGCATGCGCATGGCCAGGGGCTCTGCGTTCACGGCCATCGTGGCGTAATCGACGCAGCAGACGTCGAAGTAGAAATCCTCGAACGCGCGCGTGCTCCGCTTGGCCAGTTGGGCCATGCTGGCACTTGGCCAGCGGAGCACCACCCAGTTGGTGTGCTTGACGCGCCGCTCCAGGTGGACGGGGTGCTGGTAGAGGGAGCCGATGCGCTGCAATTGCGCACCATCCAGGCCCGACATCTCGTTGGCGTTGTCGGCGCCGCGCAGCCCGATGTAGGCGTGCATCCTCTCCATCCGGAAGAGGTCGCACGCTGCCCAGACCTTCAGGTTCTCCTCGGAGGCCGATTCGTTCATCGCACGCATCAGCCGCTGCGAGCGGACGGCGATGTGCGGATGGCCACCGACACGGCGCGCCGCGTCGATGAGTGCCTCCACCATCCCGTCCGGGGCGTCGAATGACTCGATGAGGACGTGCTCGCCCGGCTTGAGCCGGCAGGAGTGGTTGATGAGGATGTCGGCGAGCCGACCGAACCGTGGGTCTTGCATGATGACGGAGGGAAGTTGAGGCCATCCTAGGCAGGGCTAGGTGGACGTGCTCGCCTGGCACAATGCGTGCCGGACGGCTCCCGCCGCACGTTCGATGCCATCGATGGCGACGTCCAGGTGGGTGACCGCGCGAACGCGTGCCGGGCCGGCGGCCAGGAACCGGATGCCGCTGCGTTCAAGCCGCGCGCAGAGCGCCGCGGCCGGGCGGGCGAGAGGCGAGTCGATTGGCAGGTCAAAGAAGACCATGTTCGATGGCGTCTGGTCGGGTGGGAGAAGCAGCGTGATCCCCGGGATGCCTTGCAGCAGCGATGCCAGGTGTCGCGCGTTCCGGTGATCCTCGGCGAGGCGGTGCACATGGTGTTCCAGTGCATGCAGGCACGCGGCGGCCAAGAGCCCGGACTGCCGCATCCCGCCCCCGAACATCTTGCGGAATCGCCGCGCTTGTGAGATCAGCGCCTCGGACCCGCAGAGCGCGCTGCCGACCGGCGCGCCGAGCCCCTTGCTGAAGCAGATGGAGACGGAGTCGGCGACCGAGGCGAACTGGCGCGCGTCGTACCCTTGGGAGATCGATGCATTGAAGAGCCGGGCGCCATCGATGTGCACGGCGAGGCCGTGCTGCCGGGCGGCGGCACTTGCCTCGCGCGCCGTCTCCATCGGCCAGGCGGTGCCGCCGCCTCGGTTGGAGGTGTTCTCGATCACGACCAGCCGGGAACGGGGCGCGTGGATGTTTTGGTCGCGGACCGCCCCGTGCACGGTGACGCCGTCAAACGTGCCGTCGGGGCCCCCGACCGCACGCACCATGCAGCCACTCAGCGCGGCGGGCGAGCCGGTCTCGTAGTGGATGATGTGGCTGGTGTCGTGCGCGATGATCTCGTCACCTGGCTGCGTGTGGCAACGGATCGCCAGCTGGTTGGCCATGGTGCCGCTTGGCACGAAGAGCGCGGCCTCCTTGCCGGTCCGGTCGGCAATGGTTCGCTCCAGGAGTTCGACGGTCGGGTCGTCGCCAAGGACGTCATCGCCCAGCGGTGCGGAGCGCATGGCATCCCACATCGCCGGCGTGGGGCGGGTCACGGTGTCGGAGCGGAGGTCGATCACGTCGTCGGGAATGGCAGTCACGGCTGTGCAGCGTAGGGACTCCGCACGCTAGAGGTGGCCGGGGCCAGGTTCCTGGCCCATGAGCCGCGCCCACACGATCCGATGGATGAGCCATCGGCCGTCGGGCGAGCGGGTGACGTCAAACTCCCATCGTGTGGCGACCAGGCCCATCGATCGCTGCGTCTGGGTCAGGCACGCGAGGCTGACGTGTGCGGTGTCGGCATCGATCGACTCCCCATCCAGCATCGTGACCGTGTTGGAGGAGATGCGATCGGTCGTGGCGATTCGCTCGATCGCCCGGACGACCCGCGCCTGTGGCTCCGCATGGCTTTCCGTCGTGCCCCGGTGCCAGGTCACGTCCGGTGCCAGGCCGTCCATCATCGCGCTCGCGTTCCCATCCACGGCGGAGGCGACCAGCCGGAGGACGACTCGCTCGCCGTGCTCCGCGGGAGTAACGGTCATCCACGATGCCACCAGCGCCATCGCCGCCCCAAGGAATCCACTCGCGCCGACGATGATCCACCTCCCCTGGTCTCGCTGCCAACCCCACCACGCCACCACCGTGGATGCGAGGCAGAGCCAAAACAGGATGGACCACACGTGGGCATCGACCCAGTCAAGTGTGCCGAGGGCCAGGGTCGTGGCCAGGGGAGCATGGAAAGTGGGCGATCCCATGATGGTTGTTGCAGGCTTCCTTCCTACCATAGGTGCGTGGGACTGATGGCCACCGTCGACCTGAGTTCGCCGATCCCGATCCTGGCCGTGCCGGGCGTGATGATCATTCCGCATGCTTCGCTGTCGATCAACGTGATCGATGGGCGGAGTCGCCGCATGGCCGATGACGTCCTGGCCGGTTGCGGCGACGACGAGACGCTCCGCGGGGGATCGATCGCCGTGGCCAGCCTGCCGATGGGGCGCGCCACGGCAGCGGGGCACCCTTCGATGCGGCAGGCCGTGTGCGTCACCAAGGTGGTTCGTCGGCAGCGACGCGTGGGGGGCGGCGATTCGCTGCTGCTGGCGGGAGCCTGTCGGGCCCGGATCCTCGCACTGGTCCAGCCGGATGACGACGTGCCGTACCAGCGCGCGGTTCTGGAGGCCATCCCGGATGCCGGTGACCCAGTCGCGCAGCCGGCGGTGCGGGACCTCTGCGAGCTGCTGGCCAACTCAAGGCTGAACCGGCTGCATGACGGGCGAGTGGCCCTGCGCATGCTCCGGGACGGGCAGGTGCCATCCGAGGCCGCGATCGACATCGCCGGGATGATGCTGGTGCGGGAAGACGAGGATCGATACAGGCTGCTTTCGCTGGCCAGTCCGCGAGACCGTGCTCGCGTGGTGTGGAATGCGCTTTGCGGGATGGACCGATTGATTCGCCGCGCCGACGAACAGCACCCCGAGTCGTGGCCCAAGGGGATGAGTTGGAATTGAACGCGCGCGGCACCGTCGTCTTTGATGTCGACGGCACCCTCACGCGGACCCACGAGCTGGACGAGGCGTGGTACCGCGTCGCCATCCGGGAGGTGCTCGGCGTGGAGGAGTTTTCGACGGATTGGTCGTCGTACAGGCACTCCACGGATCGATCGATCGTGCGTGAAATCGGGGAACGCCATCGCGGCCGCGAAGCCAGTCCGGAGGAGGGTGAGCAGGTCCTGGATGCCTACGCGGCGTTGTTGGCCGACGCTGGCCAGCAGGGGCATGTCCAACCAGTCGACGGGGCGAGGTCGATCGTCGGGTCCCTGGTGGCGGCGAAGTGGGGCGTCGCCATCGCAACAGGCGGCTGGTCACGGACGGCACGGCTGAAGCTGGACCATGCGGGGATTGAGTGTGCCGGCGTTGCCTTCGCCAGCGCCGATGACGCCGACCCCCGCGAACGAATCATCCAGATCGCGCTGGGGCGCGCGGGGCACCCGAAGGGGACGCCGGTGGTGTACGTCGGAGATGGTCGATGGGATCTCTTGGCGGCGCAGCGGCTCCAGTGTGGCTTCGTCGGGTTGGCCGAGGGCGACCGCGCCGGGGCGCTCCGAGCCGCTGGTGCGACGCTGGTGACGGACGGGTATCGTGACGTCACCGCATTCCTGCGGCTGGTCGAGCGCGCCGGCCTGGAGTGTTCGCGCGAGGTGCATGGGCAGGAACCTGCCAGGAGTTGCTAGATCATGGGTGGAATCGCCATCGTCGCCGCCATCATCCTTGTCCCGTTGCTGCTCATCGCCGTATGGGTGATCGGCGTCTACAACATGCTGCAGCGCCAGCGCATCGGTGCGCAGACGGCCTTTGCGAACATCGACGCGCTGCTCAAGCGCCGCTGTGACCTGATCCCCAACCTGGTGGAAGCCGTCAAGGGCTACGCCAAGCACGAGAGTGGCACGCTTGAGAGCGTGATGCGCGCGCGCGCCTCGGCGATGGGTGCTCGCGACCCTGCCGAGCGGATGAAGGCCGAGGGTGAGTTGAGCGGTGTCCTCTCGAGGCTGATGGCCGTGGCGGAGGCGTACCCTGACCTCCAGGCCAACCAGAACTTCCTGCAGCTCCAAGGCGAGCTGGGCACGACCGAGGATGGGATCGCGCGGGCCCGAACCGGCTACAACTCGACGATCGCGGCGTTCAACGAGACGCTGTCCGTCTTCCCGAGCAACCTGATCGCGGGACTCTTCGGGTTCCAGCCGATGCCGTTCTTCGAGACCAGCGAGGGCGACCGCGCCGCGCCGAAGGTGCAGTTCTAGGCGCGCGCCTCCCCCCGCCCGGACGCGAGTGGATTTCGACGCATGGCACGCGAGCGACTCATCACCGCCGAAGCAACCGACGAGGAGCCCACGTCTGCGATCGCCGCGTCGCTGCGGCCGGAACGCCTGGTGGATTACGTCGGGCAACGCGACCTGAAGGAGCGGCTCTCGATCGCACTGGGTGCGGCACGAGATCGCGGCGAGGCACTGGAGCACCTGCTGCTGCACGGGCCGCCGGGGCTGGGGAAGACGACGCTGGCGCACATCAGTGCGCGCGAGCTGGGGACGAAGGCCTACGTGACCAGCGGTCCGGCCCTCAGCAAGGCCAGCGACCTGGTCGGGACGCTGACCCGGATGGAGTCCCGCGACATCCTCTTCATCGACGAGATCCACCGACTCCCGCCCACGGTCGAGGAATACATCTACCCCGCGATGGAGGATGGCCGCATCGACTTCACCGTCGATTCAGGCATGCACGCACGCGTGGTCACGCTGGACCTCAAGCCATTCACGCTCATCGGGGCCACCACGCGGCCTGGGCTCCTGTCGCAGCCGCTCCGGGATCGATTTGGCTTGCGTCACCACCTGGGCTTCTACGCGGAGCGGGAGCTGGCCGAAATCTTGGCTCGCGCCGCGGAACGCCTGGAGATGGCGCTCCCCGCCGATGCGCAGGCGACGCTGGCCGCGCGCAGCCGGGGGACGCCCCGCGTCGCGCTGCGCCTGCTTCGGCGCGTGCGTGACTTCTCGCATGTCCGGGCCAACGGGCGGCTGGGCACGTCGATCGTCGCCGACGCGCTGGAGCTGGAGGGTGTGGACCCGCGGGGGCTGGATGCGCTCGATCGCTCGTATCTGCGGGTGCTCGGTGAGATCTACGAGTGCGGACCCGTCGGGGTCGAGGCAATCGCCGCCAGCATGGGCGAAGACGCCGGCACGCTGGAAGACGTCGTCGAGCCGTACCTGCTGCAGATCGGGTTCGTGGCCAGGACGCGGCAAGGTCGATGCCTCACGCGCCTGGGGGCCACGCATGCGGGGATTTCCTTCCGCGAGCGCACGGGCGAGCTGTTCAGCTCGGATCCGGGTCGGGATTGACGTTGATGGTCGACCGTGGTCGGCCGGGGAGGCCGATGCGAAGCACGAACGAGATGGAGTACTCCCCCTGGATCTCGTCGTACCCGGCGGCGACGCCGAAGTCGAAGTCCGGGAACTCGCGAGTCAGCGTCGTGTTCCAGCCGCGGAAGTCGCTGTTGATCACGTCCCAGAGCAGTGTGGCGCCGAGGTCGTAGTTCTTGCCGATCTCGTAGGCGAAGCCCGTCGAGAGGAACTCGTCGTTCTGGTAGGTGAAGGTCCCCGGCGTCCCGGGGTTGAAGGCGTCGATGAATCGATACTCGCCGAAGATCGTGAAGTCGGGTCGTTGCCGGACACTGACGCCGAATGACTTTCGGGGCATGGCGTTCGCGTCGGCGAAGGCATTGGCGTCGAAGAGGTAGACCAGCGAGCCATACGCGCTGACGGCGTCGCTGACCTCGTAGGTGCCGTTGAGGTACATGTGCGACCCTCGCTGGCTCAGTTCCGGCCGCCACGAGTAGAAGGCGGGCGTCGGGCTCATCCGCCACTGGAGGGCATCGGAGCCCGCCTCGGAGTCGTCACGCGGGCCCGCGGAGTCCAGGCCGTCAAAGACCAGGCCCGTGTCCAGCACCACCATGTCCACGCTCCGCCAGTCGCCTGGGGCACCGCGCATCGTCTGGAGGCGCTGCGTCACGCCGAACTGCGTCGCCCAGTTGCCGCTGATGGCCTCGATCTCCTGGTCGTAGACCGGATAGTCGTAAGCAGAGCCGGTGTCGTAGGCGGCGTAGAGGGTGGAGTACGGTTCAAAGACGTGGCGGAGCCGGTGGATGTCCAGGATGGGGATCTCCACGCCGTCGTGCGTCATCGCGAATCGGCTGGACGCGCGGACGCCGCCGCCGGCGAGCATGCGCCCCTCGCCCGTCTGGCTGCCGTAGGACTGGAACTCCTCGCTGCCAAAGTAGCCGGCGCCGAGCCCGAAGAGGAACGGCGCCATGCGCATCGCTCCCATCTGGAACGGAAGGGACACTTCTTGGCGCGACATGACTCGCGCGCGCCAGTTCTCGTCGTACCCGGCGGCGGAGTAGGCGTCCGCGATGTCTTCGGTGCTGCTGAAGGCGGTCGACGTGCTGATCGCCTGCCGACGCACGCCGCTCTGCTGGGCGGAGGCATGCTGCAGCTCCAGGTCGATGCCGGCAAGCTGGTACTCGTGCGTCCACGTCAGGTCATCGAACATGGAATCCGCCACGCGGCGGTAGATGCCCTCGGGGAGCTTTTGCACCTGGTACGGACGCGACGCCATCTGCCAGCCGGTCGAGACAAAGTCATTCACCGCGCCCTTCATCAGGAACTGGGTCGATGCGTTCTCGGACGTGTTCTCCAGGAACACGGAGTTCTCGTACTCGCGGCGCTGCCCGTAGAGGCCCTGGCGGAAGGTGGCGGTCCATGCCGCGTCGCTGAGATACGCCATCTGGAGCTGCGTTCGCCAGCCGTCACCAAGTTCGGAGCTCCAGTCCCCCAGGATCTCGCCGCGGAACTGGTTCGGGCTGGTCGTCAGCACGCCGCTGTAGGTCTGCTCCTGCTCCTGGAAGTCGTTCCACCCGTAGAGCGACAGGTTGCCGCGGCCGGAGCCCGACTTCTGGATGTTGATGCCGGCGCCGATGCCGTTGTTGGCGTAGTAATCGATGGGGATCCAGGCCTTCCATCCCTCGGGCTCGTCCAGGCCGAAGAGGATGAAGGGGTCCAGGGCGGTGGAGACTTGCGTGCCGGTGTACTTCTGGTCGCCGATCGCCAGTCGCCGCACGGGGAAGGCGCCCGGCTCGCCTCGCATCTTGGGCCAGTACAAGAAGGGGACCCCACCGGCACGGAGCGTGACATCCTCGGCCTCGGCCACGAGCGACGTGCCGTCGAGGGTCTCTTCCTGCCGGACGATCGCCCGAGAGGCGCCGATCGCCAGGTGAGGCTTGGCAAACTCGCTTGCGGAGAGCGTCAGGCGCTCGGCGGACCACTCGTCGGCGGAAAGTTGCCGCATCTCCTGGGCGCGCGTGACGGCGGGCGAACCATCCTTGAGGCTGGACCGGAGCACGGCGTCGGCGATGAGCGCCCGATCGTTGGCCAAGTCGTAGTAGATGCGCGAGCCGCGAATCGTGTACTTGAAGTCCGTGACGGACACGTCGCCTTCCAGGTAGATCCCCTCGACCAGTTCGGCATTCACTTCGACACTGGACTCGCGGAGCTGCTTCATCGAACCCGGCTTCAGGAAGAGGACGGCACGCTCCGACCGCATCTGGAGGGCGCGACCCGTCCCGGCGATGGACATTGGGTCCACGTCCACCATCACGTGGCCCAGCACCTGGATCGCATCACCTGATTCCTCGGCGATGATGTCATCGCCGCCGAACGCGATCATGCTGCCCCGTGCGATGATCGGGCTTCGTGCCGCGCCGGCTCGGGCGACCGTCCGGGGGTGGGCCGGGTCGGCCACGTCGGCGCCGGCGGCGATGGGCCCGATCACGGGATCGCCCACGACCAGGGGGACCGGTGGCGGTGCCTCATCCGCCTCGATGAGCGGCTGGGTGCGAAGCGTGGCTTCACTTCCAGCCAGCTGGCGCAGGTAGTCCTGCAAGCGGAGGGTTGCGGCTTGCAGCGCCGGCTTGTTTCGCGGGATCTCCTCGGCGATCACGGGACAGTCGAGGAGGACCTTGCCGCGGGCGCTGGCGGTGATCAGCAGGTCGGTCCCGGAGGCGCCGAGGCCGGCGCGGCGGGTGGGCTCCGTCGCTTCCGGAAACCAGACCGCCAGTTGGTTGACCAGGCCGGTCGCGGTGGGCAATCGGTTGATCCAGACGACCGCGACCTTGCTGGTGAAGAAGTAGTAGCCGCACGCGATCCGGACATCGCCCTGGAGGAGGAGCCGCTGCGTGTCGCCGACGGTCCACGTCCAGGCTTGGTTGGCATCCAGCGAGATGTCGCTGTCGATCGGCATGATCGGCAGCACGAATCCACCCAGCGAGTCGCCGGTGATTGGCACTTCCTCGATCGCCTGCGCGAGCGTGTGAGTCACGGCCAGCATCGAGGCCGCCAACGCGCTTGCCTGCAGCAGGCGAAGGGATGGCGTGATGCGGTCGCCGGGCACGGGGCAATCGTACGGTTGTCACACGAGGCCTGTCGGCGGCCGGAAGGCGCGGACCGACTACCATCCTCGCCCCTCATGGCACGGCCTGCAGCAGCTCCATCTGATCACCTCTCGGCGACGAGCGCGTCGGCGGAAGGAGTCCGCGTGGCCATCGTCGCTGCTCGGTACCACGCGGAGATCGTGGACGCGCTGGCGGACGGGGCACGGGAGTGCTTCGTGGCGCACAATGGGGCTGGGTCAAACCTGCTGCAGGTGGTGGCGCCGGGCGCGTTTGAGCTCCC
This sequence comes from Planctomycetia bacterium, assembly GCA_005776885.1. Lineage (GTDB taxonomy): Bacteria > Planctomycetota > Phycisphaerae > Phycisphaerales > SM1A02 > SXOD01. Next base: position 12,773 of record SXOD01000018.1, on the reverse strand, counting down.
GGTGATGTCCCAAGCCTTGGCCGCGCGCGACGACGTCGATGCCGTCGTCTGCCTTGGTTGCGTCCTTACGGGTGAGACGAGCCACGATCGATACATATGCGACGCGGTCGCCCACGGATTGACTCGCGTGGGATTGGACTTCGGAAAGCCGGTGGCCTTTGGCGTCCTGACCTGCCAGACGCTGGCGCAGGCCAGGGCACGCGCTGGCGGAGACCGAGGCAACAAGGGTGAGGAGGCGATGCTGGCGGCACTGCAATCGCTCCAGGCCATCCGGTCGATCGCCGCGGCCCCGACGGCCGGGGGGAGCACGTCGTGACCATCACGCGAAACGCGCGGACGTGCGCGATGCAAGCCCTCTTCCAGTTTGACTCGGGGCGGGACGGCGAGCATGACGCCGTCATCCGGTCCTTGCAGTCGGGCGAAAGCCCGGGGAACGAGTCGGAGCGCCGTGAGGGGTTTGCGTTGGCCACGCGCGTCTGGGAGCGGCGGGCCGAGGCCGATGCGGCCACGGCGGCCCTCAGCCTGGACTGGCCCGTGCACCGGCAGCCGCGGGTCGACCGAAACCTCATCCGCCTCGGCTGGTACGAGATCACGGTCGCTGGCGTGTCGCCCGCGCATTGCATCAACGACATCGTCGAGATTGCGAAGGCGTACGCCAGCGAGAAGAGCGCGGCGTTCGTGAACGCGGTGCTCGACCAGATGGCGAAGCCCGGAACTCCCTCCTGATGTTCCGCCGGGCGTGGAATGCCGTTCGGCAGGGGCTGGCCAAGACGGCGGAGGCGCTTGGCGGCAGGCTGCACTCGCTGCTCCACGGAAAGCGACTGGACGCCGCCACGCTGGACGATATCGAAGGCCTCCTCATTGCGGCGGACGTCGGCGTCAAGGCCTCGCGCGAGATCACCGATTCACTTCGCCGGGAGTTCGCCGCCGGTCGCATGGAGCGAGGCGAGGACGCCCTCGACCATCTCAAGCGAGTGATGCAGGCGCGATGGGGCGAAGGGGAAACGGCCTTGCGGTTCGCGGAGAAGGCGCCGACCGTCATCCTGGTCGTGGGGATCAATGGCGTTGGCAAGACCACGAGCGTCGCCAAGATTGCCGCCTCGCTGCGCGCGTCGGGCAAGTCGGTGCTGCTGGCCGCGGCCGACACGTTTCGGGCGGGTGCCGTGCAGCAGCTCACGATCTGGTCCGAGCGGCTTGGCGTCGACATCGTGCGCGGCAAGGATGGCGCGGATCCCGCTGCCGTGGTCTTTGATGCGGCGGATGCGGCGTTGGCGCGGGGCGTGGACGTGCTGCTGGTCGACACCGCCGGGCGCCTCCACACCCAGGAGCACCTGATGCGGCAGCTGGCCAAGGTGCGGTCAGTGCTGGAGCGAAAGATCCCGGGTGCCCCGCACGAAACGCTGCTGGTGGTGGACGCCACGAGCGGGCAGAACGCCATTCGGCAGGCCGAGCTGTTTTCCAAGGCCGCGGCCGTCACCGGCATCTTCCTGGCGAAGCTGGACGGGACCGCGAAGGGGGGCGTCGTGGTGGCCATCCATGATGAGCTGGGCATCCCCGTCAAGCTGGTCGGCATCGGGGAAACGCCTCAGGACGTGCAACCTTTCGACCCCGCGGCCTTTGTCGAGGCCATGCTTGGAACCCCTGTCGCCGCGGCCTAGACTGGTCTCGTGCCGACGTCGACGACCAGCGCACGGAACCCCGGGGCACGAGCGTTCACGCTCGTGGAAGTGCTGGTCGTGCTTGGCATCATCACGACGCTGGTGGGGATCCTCGTTCCTGTCGTCGCCACGGTCCGGTTCGAGTCCAAGAACGTGCAGTGCCTCAGCAACCTCCGCGACACGTACACGGCGATCGACGGCTGGAGGTCGAGCCACAAGGGAAGCCTTCCCATGTGCGAGTTCATCCCGGTCGCCACGGCCAATGGTCCCGAGGGCGGGTTGCCCAACAAGCTTGACGGTCGGATCATGAAGGACAGCACGACGTGGTTCTGCCCGGCCGACTACAGCGACGAGTCGATCGACGTCGGCACCAGCTACACCTACCTGCCCGGACTCATCCGGTACGTGCCGCAGATCCAGATCGAGGTCTTCCAGGCCCTCGCCTCGCAGCCCACGCTGGCGGATTCCCAGCGCGCCCGGCTCCGCGAGGAGATCGAGGCGCGGTCGGTCACCTCGTTCTACAACCTGGACAACCAGCGGCTCTTCCCGCTCATGATCGATTCCCTGGACAACCATCCCGGCACGCGCGAGCCACGCAACGGCGTCTTCATGGACGGCAGCACCGGTGAAGCGACCTTGGACGACGCCGTGCCCCAGGCTCCCGGTGGAGGCTTCGAATGAACATGAACCGAGACTGGGCCAGGAACCGCCGTCTCCACGTCACCGCCTTGGCCGCCGTGCTGGGACTGGCGGGGATCGTGGGTGGGTACTCGTGGTGGGATGCGCGGTTCAAGCCGCCCCCCTCGATCTTCGACACGCCGGTGGACGACGTGCTGGCGTACCTGACGATCGATGACTTCAGCCAACTCCCGCTGAAGGAACGGCTCGACTTCTTGCTCTCCTTTGCCGACCGGTTTCGTGGCCTGAGTTCGGGCGAGAGCGCGACCATGGCGGCCTTCCTGGCGGGGGTCGCCGGGCCGGCCCGTGCGCAGCTGGAGCAGAATGTCCGGATCCTGGCCAAGGATGCGCTTGCCGACGGCGCCGCGGGATACTTCGCGGTGCCCGAGAAGGAGCGGAAGGCCTACATCGAGAAGTGGACGTGTGACTGGGTCCGATTCGCCGAACGCGCCGCGACCGGCAAGGAATCGACCAAGACCGACAAGGAGATCCTCGGCGGCATTGATCGGCAGGCGACTCGGGAGGGCGAGCGCGCCGGCGAAATCGGCGCGGTCCCGGCGCTGGACAGCGGGGGGGCGATGACGTTTCTCGGATTCTGGAGTTCACAGGTGGAGGGGACGGCCACCCCGCGAGAGCAGGGGCAGATCGCCCGATTCCTTGATGACGTCCGAGGCCACTTCTCGCCGGTCTTCTGAATCGGCCAAGTCGTGGTAGACAGCCCACGTGGCTGAGCCGCTCCTGCCCGTCGAGGCCCTCCGCGACGCGATCCTGGACTCGCTGCGCGCGGGCCAGTCGCTGATCCTGTCCGCCGAGACGGGTTCGGGCAAGACCACGGCCGTGCCGCGAATGCTGCTGGAATCGTCCATCGTGCCCGGGAGCATCGTGGTGCTCCAGCCCCGCCGCATCGCCACGCGGGCTGCGGCGAGGCGCGTGGCCGCGATGCTCGGCGAACCAGTGGGGGGCCGGGTTGGCTTCCGCACGCGCCACGAACGGAGCGAGAGTCGCGAGACCCGCCTGCTCTTTGTCACCGACGGACTCTTCGTGCGCATGATCCAGGACGATCCGGGGCTTCGCGGCATCGGGATCGTGATGGTCGACGAGTTCCACGAACGATCCCTCTCCTCCGACCTGGCCGTTGGCCTCGTTCGGCACCTGCAATCCACCTCGCGGCCCGACCTGAAGCTGGTGCTGGCCAGCGCCACGATCGACGCGGAAGGCCTTGCGGGCGGCATGGGTGCGCGCGTCGTGGAAAGCCCCGGGCGGCTGCACGCCGTGGACATCAGCTACGAGCCGCCCGCGAGGGATGACGAGCCGTCGTGGCGTGTCGCCGCGCGGACCGCCGCGACCGCCCTGCGGTCGGGCGAGCGAGGCGACATCCTCATCTTCCTTCCCGGCAAGGGGGAGATCGATCGATGCGTGGAATCACTCCGGGGCGAGGCCATCGTCAACGACCGTGGGGCACGCATCCTGCCGCTGCACGGTTCGCTCCCGCCTGCCGAGCAGGACGAGGCGATCCAGGAGGGCGGGGTGCAACGCATCGTCGTCGCCACCAACGTCGCGGAGACGTCGCTGACCATTCCCGGCGTCACGTTGGTGGTCGACAGTGGCTTGGCGCGGGTCCACCGTTTTGATCCGCGTCGTGGACTGAACACGCTGCGCCTGGAGCCCATCAGCCAGGCCAGCGCGGCGCAGCGGAGTGGCCGCGCAGGGCGCGTGCGGGCCGGTCGGTGCGTTCGGCTGTGGAGCGAACGAGCCCACGGGAGGCGCGCGCCCTTTGAGGCGCCTGAGGTGGAGCGCGTGGAACTGGCGGAGGCTCGCTTGCTTCTCGCCGCATTCGGCTGGAACGAGGTCGATTCATTCCCCTGGGTGACCGCGCCTCCGGTGGAGCGCCTCGCCGATGCGGAATCGTCCCTGCGCGTGACGGGGGCCATCGACGCATCCGGCGCCATCACCGACCTTGGCCGCCAGCTGGCCCCAATCCCTGCGCACCCGCGGCTGGCGCGATTCCTCCTGGCGGCTCACGCCGTGGCCGTGGCGTCACGGGCGGCGACCTGGGCGGCCATCGTGGGCGAGCGTGACCCCGCCGAACGGGTGGATCGGGAAGAACTCGCTCGATGCCTTGGGCATGATGATCCGCTGGGCGACCTGGTCGCCCGCGAGCGGCTGGTCGAGCGGGTGGCCGCAGGGGAGCGTGTGGCCGGAGTCGATCGCGGCGCCGTGCGCGAGATCGAGCTGGCCGCGAGGCAGCTGGCTCGGGCGGTCCGCGAGTCGGCGAACGATGACCCCTGGCCGACGAAGGAGGACGAGCACTCGAGGCTGATGCGTGCGCTCGTCGCGGCGTTCCCGGATCGAGTGGGATGGCGAATCGACCCGCTCCGGCCGCATGTCGCGATGGCCGGCGTGCGCGCGTGCGAACTGTCGCCGCGGTCGCTCATCACGGGAACTGGGCCTCTGCTGGCACTGGACATCGGCGACCGCGCGGACGGCCGTCGCACGGTGTCCACGCTCGGGTTGGCCGAACCGCTGCCCGAGCCGCTCCTCCGCCAGGTTCTGCCTGGCCGATTCACGGTGCGGCGGGAGCTCCGCTGGGACCCGGCGAGGCAGGTGGTGGTGGATGTGCAGGACGAGCGGTTTGACGAGACAGTCGTCGCATCCAAGGCGCGGGACGTCACGAGTGCACGAGAGTCGCCCGGCGCCGATGGCGTCCTGGCGGACGAGATCCTGGCCGGGCGCGTGAAACTCAATCGATGGGACGAGGGGGTGGATCGATGGTTGGCCCGCGTGCGATCCGTGGCCGCATGGTTTCCGGAGCGGTCGATCACTCGATTTGACGACACCGAGCTGGCGGTGCTGCTCCGCGAGTTGTGCGACGGCGCCGTCCGAGCCGCAGAAGTACGCGACCGCGAAGTCCTTCCCATCTTCCAGGGGGCACTGGGATGGGAGGAGCAGCAGTTCGTGGAGAAGATGGCCCCTGCGGAAGTGGGACTCCCTTCTGGACGTCGACTCCGCCTGACGTACGAGCCTGGTCAGCCGCCACGAGGCCGCGGGCGCATCCAGGATTTCTTCGGGCTGACCGAGACGCCCCGTGTGGCGGGCGGGCGGGAGGCGGTCTTGCTGGAGCTCACTGGCCCCAACATGCGGCCCCTGCAGGTCACGTCGGACCTCGGCAACTTTTGGAGGGTGCTGTATCCCCAGATTCGGCCCGAGCTCAAGCGTCGATACCCGCGCCACGATTGGCGCGAGGACGGCGCGACCGCCTGAACTCAGTCGCCGGTCTCGTCGCCGTCGTCCGCGATCCCCATGTAGGCGTCGCCGTGTCGCCAGGCATGGTGGTGGAGCTTGGCGATGTCGTGCATCGTGGCCAGCGGATCAGGCTTGAAGCGCGGAAGCCCCGGTGCCCACTCGCGATGGCCCGCATGCACCTCGGTGATGACGCGAACGGCCTCTTCCACGTCATCGGTCAGGTGGAAGAGGTCAAAGTCTTCCTGTGAGATCGTGGCGTGGCGGGCCAGGAGCGTGTCATTCATCCAGCGGAGCAGCCCCTCCCAGAACTGGGTCCCGATGAGAATCACGGGCTGCGGGGCGATCTTCAGTGTCTGCATGAGCGTGAGCAGCTCGAACGTCTCGTCGAGCGTGCCGAATCCACCGGGGAAAATCACGAATCCGCGCGCGTACTTGACAAACATCACCTTTCGGATGAAGAAGTACCGGAAGGAGATTTCGATGTTCTGGAACTCGTTGGGGTCCTGCTCGTGCGGCAGCGTGATGTTGAGCCCGACCGAGACGCCGCCGGCCTCCATCGCCCCCTTGTTGCCGGCCTCCATGATGCCGGGGCCGCCGCCCGTGATGACGGCGTATCCGCGCTTGGCGAACAGCTTGGCGCACTGCACCGCCTGCTGGTAGGCGTCCGAGTCCGGGCCAAGCCGTGCCGAGCCGAACAGCGTCACGGCGGGACCCAGCGGGGCGAGGGCGTCGATGCCATCCACGAACTCGCTCATGATGCGCATGGCACGCCACGCTTCAAAGCTGAGGGCAGCCGGGGTCACGATCTTCTTCTTGGTCACGGTCACTCCTTATCGGCATCACGGGCAGGGGGCGTCAGCAGATTCACAACTCATTGCACGACAACGAGTTACGGTCGACGATTTGCGCGCGCGCCCCCAATCCAATACGATCCCCCAATGGCCCGAACCACCGCTCCCGAAGCGACTCCGGAATCGAACCGACCCGCACGAAAGACGAAGGCGAAGGCCGGGAAGAAGGGTGCCCACCTGACCCCCGACGAGGCCTTGGTCCCCAAGCGCACGAAGGTGGCCTCCCCGGTCAACATTCCGATGGAGTCGGAGGGCAAGTCCGCATTTGCCACGTCCATCGAGTGGCTCTACGGGCTGACGGACATTGAGCGATCGCGCGCCGTCAAGTACGACGAGAGCACGTTCAAGCTTGACCGGATGCGGAAGCTCCTGGCACACCTGGACAATCCGCATGAACAGCTGCGTTGCGTGCACGTGGCCGGGACCGTCGGCAAGGGGTCGACGGTGGCCATGATCTCGAGCATGCTCCGGGAGGGCGGCTTCACCGTCGGCAGCTACACCAGCCCGCACCTGCAGTCCATCTGCGAGCGCGTGCAGATCAACGGCGCGAACATCGATGAGGGTTCCCTGGCCAACGTGCTCGGGCGGGTCCGCAAGGCGGCCGAGAAACTCAAGCTTGAGATCTCCTTCTTCGAAGCGATGACCGCCGCGGCCTTCTTGCACTACGTCGAGGAGGCCGTCGACATCGTCGTCGTCGAGGTGGGGCTGGGAGGGCGGCTGGACTCGACCAATGTCATCACGCCGATCCTGTCTGTCGTGACGTCGATCGACTTCGACCACACGCAGTTCCTGGGCTCGACGCTGGCCGCCATTGCCCGCGAAAAGGCCGGGATCTTCAAGCCAGGCGTTCCGGTGATCACCTTCGAGCCGCAGCCCGAGGTGCTTCGCGTGTTCGAGGAGGTGGCCGCGGCCATTGGCGCGCCGCTGCGGATCGTGAACCGGGACGTGGAGTACTCCTCGCGATTCTGCGTCACGCCGGACATGGGGCCGCACACGCGCATCTGCCTCTACACCAGGAACACGAGGCTGGAGCACTTGCCTGTCCCGCTGCCTGGCGAGCACCAGGCCGTCAACTGCGGCATCGCACTTGGTGCGCTGGACACGCTGAAGAGCTGCGGATTCAGCTGCAGCGATGAGCAGCTCGCTTCCGGGCTGGCCAAGGTGCGCATGCAGGGGCGGATGGAGGTCGTGAGCGAGCGGCCGCGCGTCATGGTCGACGGCGCCCACAACCCGGCGAGCCTCAACGCCCTCATGAAGTGCGTCGGCAGCCAGGTGCCGTACGACAGCATGGTGTGCATCTTCGGCTGCTGCGCGGACAAGGACGTGCCGGCGATGCTGGACGCGGTCAGCCTCGGTGCCGACAAGGTGATCTTCACCCGCAGCATGGGCAACCCACGCGCGGCCGACCCCACCGACCTCCAGCGGACCTTCAACGAGCGCAGCGGCAAGATGAGCCAGGTGACTCGCACCATCCGCGAGGCCCTGGAACTGGCCCACCGCGCGGTTGGCCGCGATGACCTCATCTGTGTCACCGGCAGTTTCTACGTGGCGGGCGAGGCGCGGAAGCGAATCACGGCGGAACGCGAGGCGCGTGCGCGCGCGATGGAAGCGGCGGCGCGTTGATAGATTTGCTTCCCCCCGTCGCGCGCCTGCTCCTGGCTTGAGCACGCGGTCACCCGTACGATTCAACCGTTCCGCCCATGGCCAGCGATACGCCAACGCCCTTTCGCTACGACGCACGTCTCGCCGACGAAATCGAGCGGCGATGGCAGGCTCGCTGGGACCAGCAGCAGGCGTTTCGCGCGTCGAATCCAGGGGAAGCGGGGTTCGACGCCTCCAGGCCGAAGTTCTATGGCCTGGACATGTTTCCCTACCCGTCCGGTGCCGGGCTCCACGTCGGCCACCCCGAGGGCTACACCGCGACGGACATCCTGTGCCGTGCGCGGCGCATGCAGGGGTTCAACGTGCTTCACCCGATGGGATGGGACGCCATCGGCCTTCCAGCAGAGCAGTACGCGGTGCAGACGGGCGTGCATCCCTCGGTCACGACCGGCAAGGCCATCGACAACTTCCGGAGGCAACTCAAGCGGTTCGGCTTCTCCTACGACTGGTCGCGCGAGTTCGCCACGATTGACCCCGACTACGTCAAGTGGACCCAGTGGATCTGGCTCCAGGCCTACGACTCGTGGTACGACCGCGACGCGGATCGGGCGCGCCCGATCGGCGAACTGATGGCCGAGCTGGACGCTGGCACCCGCGCGCCAGGGGGAGCATGGCTTGGGCGTTCGTGGAGCCAGATGGATCCACAGGCTCGGCGCGACTGTGTCGATGGACAGCGCCTGGCGTACCTGGGCCAGCAGACCGTCAACTGGTGCCCAAAGCTGGGAACAGTGCTGGCCAACGAGGAAGTGATCGATGGCCGGAGCGAGCGGGGTGGCCATCCGGTCGCGCGATTGCCGCTGAAGCAGTGGATGTTCCGGATCACCGCATACGCCGACCGGCTGCTGGCCGACCTCGCCCTCGTGGATTGGCCGGAAAGCACGCGTGCCATGCAGTCGGAGTGGATTGGCCGCAGCGAGGGCGCCGAGATTGACTTCGCCGTCCACGGGAGTGGCGCGCTGCGGGTCTTCACCACCAGGCCAGACACCTTGTTTGGCGCGACCTACATGGTGGTGGCTCCCGAGCACCCACTCGTGGAGTCGGCGTTGGCGTCGACGTCCATCGATGGTTCGATCCGCGGCGCGCTGCGCGTGTACGTCGACGCGGCCCGGAACCGGAGCGACCTTGAGCGCCAGGCCGAGGCCAAGGTCAAGACGGGTGTCTTCACGGGGCTCGAGGCCACCAACCCAGCGACGGGGGAGCGGATCCCGGTTTGGACCGCCGACTATGTCCTCATGGGATACGGGACGGGCGCCATCATGGCCGTTCCCGCGCACGACCAGCGGGATTTCGAGTTTGCCTCGGCGTTTTCGCTCCCCATCACCGAGGTCGTGCGGATGGATGGCGTGACCTTTGACGGGAGCCGGGCGACCGCTGGCGATGGAGTCGCAGTGAACAGCGCCTCCGCTGGCCTGACGATCGACGGGCTGTCGACCGCCGACGCGAAGTCGCGTGTCATCGCCTGGCTGGAATCCACGCGGCGCGGCGAGCGGCGCGTGAACTATCGACTGCGTGACTGGCTGTTCAGCCGGCAGCGCTACTGGGGCGAGCCATTCCCGATTGTGTACGACAGCACCGGGAACCACTACCCCATCAAGACCAGCGCGCTGCCGCTCACCCTCCCGGACATGGCGGACTACCAGCCGATCGAGAGCGACACGCCGCTCCCGCCGCTTGGCAAGGCCCGGGCGTGGGTGGAGACCACCGCCGGCGATGCCGGCGTGGACCCCGCGATCCTCCCGCCATCGACGCCGGTCCGCCGAGAAACCAACACGATGCCCGGGTGGGCCGGTTCCTGCTGGTACGAGCTCCGCTACTGCGACCCGCGCAACGGCCACCGGTTTGTCGGCGAAGAGGCCGAGCGCTACTGGATGGGCCAGGGCATCGACTCTCGAACGGCGGGGGTGGATCTCTACGTGGGAGGCTCCGAGCACGCCGTCCTCCACCTCCTGTACGCACGATTCTGGCACAAGCTGCTCTTCGACCTCGGGCATGTCTCGGCGCCGGAGCCCTTCGCGAAGTTGTTCCACCAAGGGCTCATCACCAGCCATGCCTACCAGCGTCCGGACAAGTCGCTGGTCCCGGTGGATGAAGTGGAGGAGCGGGAAGGGACATTCGTCGAGCGCGCGACTGGCGTGCCGGTGGCGTCGATCGTCGCCAAGATGTCCAAGAGCCTGAGAAACGTCATCAATCCCGACGACGTGATCGCCGAGTATGGCGCCGACACGTTTCGGCTCTACGAGATGGCCATGGGGCCGCTGGAGGCTTCCAAGCCGTGGAACACGCGTGACATCGCTGGCGTGTTCCGATTCCTCCAGCGCGCGTGGCGCCTCTGCCTGGATGAGGCGAGGGGCGTGCCACTGCTCGCGCGCCTGCCAGACCCGGCCATCGAGCGCGCATTGCACCGCACCATCAAGAAGGTCGGGGACGACATCGACCGGCTGGCCTTCAACACGGCCATCGCCGCGATGATCGAGTTCGTCAATGCCGCGACGAGGCCGACGACGCTGGCCAATCCCGAGGATGGTGGCCTCACGAGGGACCAGATGGAACGATTCATCCAGGTGCTGGCGCCATTCGCCCCGCACCTCGCCGAGGAGGTCTGGGCGCGCCTGGGACACGGCACGCTCGTGGCGCACGCCACCTGGCCCGTGGCCGACCAGGCGATGCTGGTGGACAGCGAAGTGGAGGTTCCCGTGCAGGTGCTTGGCAAGCTTCGCGCCAGGATCATGGTGCCCTCCGCGATCGCTAGGGATGCCGCTCAGCTGGAGGCCTATGCGCGCTCGCACGCGGAGGTGGTGCCCCTCATCGAGGGCAAGCCCATCCGGCGCGTGATCGCCGTCCCCGGCAAGCTGGTCAACTTCGTCGTCTGAGGCGGTGCGTCAGCGGCCCGATGCCATCACCAGCTCGATGAGCCGAGCGACGCCGGCCACCAGGCCCAGTCCCACCATCAGCAAGGCAGCCACGGCGCCGATCCGGATGATGACGCGGGCGACCCGCGAGACGGTCGGGTTGAATCGTGCCGCGGCCGTGACCTCGGCATCCTCGCCGCCCACGTCCACGGTGTCCCAGTCGAGCGAGCCGGAAGAATCGGAGTTCTGGCGAAGTGCGCGATTGGCTCGATCCAGGTCTCGGAGCCGCACTTGGACCGGGATCCCGCCAAGGCACGAGGCGGAGGCGCCGAAGCCGAGCGCCCCGATCGGCGTCGCAAAGACCCAAGCCTCGATCCCTTCGTCTTCCAGCACCATGCGCATGGACTCGGCCTCGATCTCCGTCGCGACGCTCGCAAGCGTCACGAGCGCAAGGCCGGGGTCTTCGTCACTCACGACGGAGACCTCGGTGAGCCGCCGCCAAACCCACGCAAGCGGTCGATCTCGACGAGGAGATCATCTGACTCAGCCGGGCCGAAGGCTCGGTCGGGGAACTCGACGCGCCAGTTGGTGACGTGGGTCGCCGGGACCACCAGTTCCGTGCCGACGTGGAGGTCGGGCCTGGAGCGCGGCGAGGCAGCCAGCGCGCCGCGCACGCCGGCGCGCTCGATGGCGCGGACTTCAAGCCATACCTGCTCCACGCGATCGTCCTCGTCTGCGGGCGAGACAGGGTCCGGCACCAAGGCGGGCTGGCGTGCCGCGGCGGCGCTCTCCCGGCTTTCGTCCAGCGGTGCCTGGACAAGGAATGAACGCTCGGCGATTTCACTCCAGTCCGGGTGGTCGCGACGGTGAAGCGATGCGAAGGCGGTCGCAAACGTGCTGAAGGTTGCCTGGGCACGGCGAAGGTCTGAGGCGGCCTCGTTGGTGGAGATGTACAGGACCGCGGTGCCGGCCTCGATGGCCTCAATGACGGTCGCCGGATAGCGCGGCGCATTGGCCGTAGACCCGACGCGCGGCGGACTCACGACGGCCGACTCCTCCAGGAATCGCTCGACGCCAAGCTTCTGCATCCGTTCCCGCCAGGGCCTCGAACCGACTTCAGTCGGTCGCATCTCGCGAGCCACGATCGAGGACCGGCGCAGCGAGACAGCGACCTGGTCCCCGATCTCCAACGTCACGTCTGGCTCGGGCATGTCGCCCTCCAGCAAGAGCGACGCCAAGGTCTGCATGAGCACGACGCCGGCCTGCGCCCGGTCGATGGGAAGGTCGAGCAGTTCCAGTTCCGGAAGGCCACAGCGCCGGAGTCCCGTCGTCACGAGCAGCGTCGAAGAGCCGTCCGGCGAGTCAAAGCGCCCAAGGCGCCAGAGGACGTGGTCGATCGGAGTGGCGTCGGACGCCAAGAAGAGTTGCTCCAGTCGCTTCCTTGGGAAGTACTGGCTCGTGATGACGTCAAGGATGCCGACCAACTCCACCAGCGACCCACCCAGGAGGCTGGCCAGCATGAAGTAGTCGTTGGGGGCATTCTTCGCCGCGAGCACCGTCTGGGCGCGAATGACCCAACGGCACGCCGAGGCCTCCGGCCCAAGCATGGCACGCTCCGGATCCCCCAGCGGCGAAGCTTCCTCGGCCCACAGGATCACGCCGGCGCGCAAGCTTGGGATGGTCAACTGCATTCCCCAGAGCGCGCCTCCGGAGTCCATCTCGACTTGGCGGGCTTCGAGTCCGTCGGCTGAGCCTTCGCCAGTGACGTCCTCGCCGTCAACCTCGTCGTCGTCCTCTTCCTCTCCTTCTTCTACTTCTTCTTCTTCTTCTTC
>SXOD01000017.1 GCA_005776885.1 Planctomycetia bacterium | reverse complement strand
CTGCCCAACGCCATGGTCGAGCGACTCCGCGCCGCCGCGATCGCGCTCGCGCAGCGCCTCAGTGTGCGCGGCCTGATGAATGTGCAGATGGCCTGCAAGGACGATGTCCTCTACATTCTTGAGGTGAACCCGCGCGCCTCGCGCACGGCACCCTTCGTGAGCAAGGCCAAGGGCATCTCGTGGGCACGCATCGCCGCCAAGGTGATGATGGGCGCGTCGGTGGAGCAGCTTGGCGTCACTGAGGTTCCCGACACCGGATTCTTCAGCGTCAAGGAGAGCGTCTTCCCCTTCGCCAAGTTCCCCGGCGTGGATGTGGTGCTTGGCCCAGAAATGCGATCGACCGGCGAGGTCATGGGCGCGGACGCATCGCTGCCGGTCGCGTTCGCCAAGGCGCAGATGGCCGCTGGAGTCAAGCTCCCCAAGTCCGGGACCTGCTTCTTGAGCGTGCGCGAGAGCGATCGAGCCTCCGCCGTGGAAGTGGCGCGCAGCCTGAAGTCGATGGGATTCCGAGTCATCTCCACGACGGGGACGCGCGGGGTCCTGGCCGCGCACGGCGTGGAGGTGGAAGAGATCTCCAAGATCGCGCAGGGCATTCGACCCAACATCCTGGACCTCATCACCAACGGCGAGATGCATCTCGTCATCAACACGCCCACCCGCAAGGGAGCGCATACCGACGAAGGTCGCCTCCGGGCCGCCGCCACGCGCTACGGGGTGCCGATGATCACCACCGTCGCGGGAGCGCGGGCCGCGGTGCAGGCGATCGCGGCGATCCGCGCCGGCACCTGGGATGTCCGAGCCGTGCAGGACTACTTCCCGCACCTGGCGCGAGAGGCGGCCGTGCCGGCCTGCGCAGCGGATGCGGCATGCGCGACTCCTTAGCGCAGCTCCAAGGTCGCCCACCCGCCTGAAATGATGGCAGCGGCAGCATCGGCGCCTCACAAGGGCTCGATCAAGGGCCATCCCGGTACGATTCCCGCCCCATGACGACCGTCGCGCTCCTTGCTGATGCCCCGGCGCTCCTGCCCGCCACAGGCGGTTGGTCGCAGTTGATCGCCAACGCGGTGGTCATCGTCCTGATGCTCCACGTCATGCTGGGTGGCTGCGCCTATTCCATCATGCTCGAGCGCAAGCTGAGCGCGTGGATGCAGGACCGCGTGGGCCCCAACCGCGTCGGCCCCAAGGGGCTCCTCCAGCCCATCGCCGACGGCCTCAAGTTCATCCTCAAGGAGGAGTACACGCCGGGCGGGGTCGATCGAACCCTGTTCACCCTCGCGCCGGCGATGGCGATGATCCCGGCGATGATCGCCTTCGTGATCATCCCCTGGGGCGGCATCCTCAACCTGGATTCGTTGCCATTTGGCCTGGCGGAGTCGTGGGGAGTCGCCGGCACCAGCGTGCAGCTCGCTGGCGCATCGATCAATGTCGGCATCATTTACTTGGTCGCCGCATCGAGCCTGGGCGTGTACGGCGTCGCACTTGGCGCGTGGGCCAGCAACAACAAGTTCTCGTTCTTGGGCGGGCTCCGCGCCAGCGCGCAAATGATTTCCTACGAGATCCCAATGGGCCTGGCGCTGCTCGCGGTGGCGCTCCTCATGGGGTCGCTGCAGCCGTACGACATCATCGCGCAACAGCAATCGACCGCCTGGAACATCCTCCAGCAGCCCGTCGCCGCGTTCCTCTTCTATGCGTGCATGCTGGCCGAGGCCAACCGCGCGCCCTTTGACTTGGCCGAAGCCGAGAGCGAACTGGTCGGCGGCTTCCACACCGAGTACTCCAGCATGCGCTTCGCGATGTTCTTCCTGGGCGAGTACTTCCACTTGATCACGGGCGCGGCGTTCTTCTCGCTCCTCTTCCTGGGCGGATTCAGCATCAACCCAATCGGCGGCCTGCTCCCCGTGGGCTGGGACCTGCCGATGACGGGCGGATTGGTCGCGATGCTCTTGGGCGTCGGCGTCATGCTGGCCAAGACCGGCCTGGTCGTTGCCTTCGGGATGGCGATTCGATGGACGCTGCCGCGGTTCCGGTTTGACCAGCTCATGAAGCTGGCCTGGGAGGGCATGATCCCGATGGCGCTCTTGGTCCTGACTGCAACAGCAGTCGTCGTCTACTTCGGCGCGCAGGACTGGATGTGGCTGGCGTCGATTGGCTGCATCGGCATCATCTACCTGGTGGAACCGTGGATGCCCCGCCAGCCCAACCCCAACCACAAGATCCCGATGCTTGGCAGCAAGTACTCGGCTCCCCAGCCGGGCACGGCGGGCGCGGACCTGGGGTATTGAGCCCCACTCGCGCCGTGGCCTCTTCACTCGGATTCTGCGGCACCCTTCGAGCCATCAGGGGGCTGGTGCGCCTCGGCCTTGCGACGAGATTCCGATTCAGCGGTCGCTACTGGACCTGGCGCAAGGAGACGGCGTTCGGCCGCGACCTCGGCGCACACCTGAGCGCTCGCGAGCGCCGCGCGATGCTTCTGGAATTTGGCGAGTGGGCCGATCGCATGCATCGATTGTCGCGGGCGTCGTGACTCGTCGTCGGTGATCGCCCGTTCGTCCGTCGCCACCGATGACTGCACCCGAGCGGATCGGCAAGATTCTTCACGGCGGACTTGGCAAGCATCGATTTATCGACCATACTTCCGCGAAGGTTCTCCTTTGAAGGACGCCGGTCGCCGACACTCCGACGCGACCGGCGTTCTTCGTTTGGCAGGGCTATCCTCCCCTTGTCATTTGCGCAGCATCTCGGAGTCAAGGATTCCGGTGCGGAATTCTGCTAGTATTTTTCCGGTGGGAACGCTTCCAGAGAGTGATGAGTTATCGCAATCAGGTCTCGGTGTGGTCGTGTCGCTGCTGATCGCGGGGGTGGTTGCCGTGAGTGCAGCCCACGCCGGGCCGCAATCCGACCAAAGCCCATGTTGGCCGCAGATGTGTGGCGTCGCAGTATCTGCGCCGCTCGGAGAGCGCCTTCAATTCCAGGTTGAACCTATCGGGTCAGAGCTTGTCGTCGGAGAGGCCAGTCGCCAAAGTGAACTCGGCTGGATTGAACTATTCCTTGAGTCGAGCACTGTTCGAATTCCCAATCTGTGCGAGTCAGTCACTTTGGCGCATTCGATGGATGCTTGTACTGGTGACGGTGAGGCAGTATCCCTTTCGGTGGAGACATCGATCATCGCAGTGAGTGCGGTATGTGATGGGTCTTGCGTTGGATGCTTCTGGGGCGTTCGAACATCAGCGATCCTCCTGGCCCCCGGCACCGACGCCGACGAGGCACTCAAGAGCCATTCTACTTTCACGCCGTTGGGGCGAGTTGATTCGATTGAAGAGGCTGGCGAAGCGGTGCTTGCTGCAAGCGCCGAACTAGCCCAGTCGGGCGTTGGATCGGATTGTTTTTCGGATTGCATGGCGCTGGAGCATGCGAGGATATTTGACGATCTCGAGTCCTGTCTTCTGGCGGTTGGCATCGGTGTTGGGGTAGGGGCCAATGTCTGCGCGTTGGCGTGTTTGGGAAGCGGGCCGGGGTATCCCGCCTGCGTCCTCTCATGCCTAGGATTTGATGGCTTGATCGGCACTGGAGTCACGGGCTACTGCGTGCTTGAGTACATCAGTCGCGCAACCGGCGCTGCGATTGGCTGTCGAATCGGTTGCTGGGGGATCTAAGGTGTCGCACGAGGTCAGGGGCCTTCTCATTCTTCTGGTGCCGGCGCTCGTGATCTCTCTTCGCGTCCGCGCGCGTTCGTGGCGACTCGCGCCGTACCCATGGCTTTCGGCCCTGTGCTGGATCGGGCTGATCGGGTCCACCGTCGTGGGATCTTTGGTGTTGCTGGGATTGACGGACGACTAGAGCGTACGACTTTCGCGCCGACCGAATCCGAGTGCTTCCCGCACAAGCGACCTTTCGGACCTGCTGCGGCTGACCCCTTCACCCACCCGTACACTCACTTGATGGCCAAGCGCGCGCGGCGATTTCTCTGCAAGGAGTGCGGGGGCGTTCACCTGAAGTGGTCGGGCAAGTGTCCCGACTGCGGGGCGTGGGACACCCTTGAGGAGTTCATCACCGACGCCGCGACCGTGGCGGCGCTTGAGGGAGCCGCGGCGGGAGACGTGGGCGTTGGCGGGGGCGCTGGCGGCGGCGCCGGCGACCCCTGGACCGTCGGCGGTTTGGCCGGCATCACTCCCGCCGTGCCGCTCTCCGAAGTCTCCACGCAGGAACTGGCCCGCGAGACCACCGGCATCGGAGAGCTCGACCGGGCGCTCGGCGGCGGATTCGTCCCCGGCTCGGCGGTGCTGGTGGGGGGCGATCCAGGTATCGGCAAGAGCACGCTGCTTCTGCAGGCGGTCTCCACTGTGGCCTCGCGTGGCCGCCGCGCGCTCTATGTGAGCAGCGAAGAGAGCGCGCAGCAGGTCAAACTTCGCGCGGAGCGGATCTTGGCCGACGCCTCTCTGGGGTCGGGGGCATCCCTTGCCGCACGCGACGCCAACCTCTTCCTCCTCAGCGACACCAACCTCGCACGAATCCTGGAACAAGCGCGACGAACCATGCCCGCCGTGATGGTGGTGGACTCCATCCAACTGGTGCATCGCGCGGATGTGGAAGCAGTGCCGGGAAGCGTGAGCCAGCTCCGGCGATCGTGCCTGGACCTGGTGCAGTTTGCCAAGGCCACCGGCACCGTGGTGGTCATCGTCGGCCATGTCACCAAGGACGGCGACCTCGCCGGCCCGCGCATGCTGGAGCACATGGTCGATTGTGTGCTGGGCTTTGAAGGGGATCGACACCATGCCTACCGCGTCGTGCGTGCTGTCAAGAATCGATTCGGCTCGACCCACGAAATCGGTCTCTTCGAGATGACTTCCGCGGGACTTGCCGAAGTCATCGAGGGAAGCTTTGACGGCGCCACGGAACTTCGCCCGGGTGTGGTCGTCGTGCCCACGCTTGCCGGTTCGCGGTGCCTCCTCGCCGAGGTGCAGGCACTCGCCGCCACCGGGATCCTGGGGAGCGCCAAGCGAAAGTCCTCCGGCATCGACTCCGGCCGCCTCGCCATGATGATCGCTGTGCTGGAGAAACACGCGGGACTCCGGCTTGGCGACCAGGACATCTTTGCCAGCGCAGGCGGCGGGCTTCGACTCAATGAGCCCGCCACCGACCTAGCCATCGGGCTTGCCGTCGCCGGTGCGTTCCTGGGTCGACTCATGCCAGCCGCATCAACCGCCATTGGCGAGGTTGCGCTCTCGGGCGAAGTCCGACCCGTCCGCACGATTGAGGTTCGACTCGCCGAAGCCGCGCGCCGTGGCTGCAAGCTGGCCATCATTCCCAAGCGAATGCTTCAGTCGACCAAGCCGCCCAAGGGCATGCGCCTGCACGGCGTCGCAACGATCTACGACGCGGTGCAGGTGCTAGAATCTCCGCCCAAGTGACGCCTCCCGCGCGTGATTTCCTGCAGATTCAAGGCCTTCCGAAGGCACGATTGCAGGAGTTGATTGCCGCGACGCTGGCCAACCGCGCGCTCATGGCAGCGGCACAGGTGCCCGAAGGACACTGGGATTGGACCTCCGCCTCGCGACCGCTCGCCGGCAAGATCATCGCCAACTGTTTCCTGGAGGATTCCACTCGCACGAGATGCTCCTTCGAGGTCGCCGCGCAGCGACTGGGCGCCACGACCATCAACCTCTCTGCGTCCGGGTCTAGCACCAGCAAGGGTGAGTCGCTTGCCGACACCGCGCGCACCCTGGCCGCGATGGGCGTGGACGCCATAGTCGTCCGGACCGCCGCGAGCGGGGGGGCCAAGCTGGTCGCTGACACGGTTGATTGCCCCGTCATCAACGCGGGCGACGGCCGCCACGAGCACCCCACGCAGGCAATCCTGGACACGGCTGTCCTCGCGAAGTGGTTTGGCGGCGTCGATCACCTCGCGGGCAAGACGGTCTGCATCGTCGGAGACATCGCCAACAGCCGTGTTGCCCGAAGTGACACGCATGCGCTCACCATGCTCGGCGCCACGGTTCGACTTGTTGGGCCGGCCACGCTCGTCCCGCGCCCGATGGCGCTCCTGACCGGGCAAACTGGCTTGGTTGAGGTCTATCACCATTTGGATCCAGCACTCGAGGGTGCCGACGCCGTCATCATGCTGCGACTCCAACTGGAACGCGCCGCAGGTGGGGCCATCGCGAATGATTATCGGACCCATTTTGGGTTGACCTCGTCTCGAATGACCCGACTGCCGACCAAGACACCCATTCTCCACCCAGGTCCGATGAACCGAGGCGTGGAGATCGACCATAGTGCTGCCGATCATTGCTCGCAAAGCATGGTCACGGAACAGGTTGGAATGGGGGTGGCCGCACGGATGGCGGTGCTCATGGATCTGTTGGCGCCGAGCGCGCTCTCCTGTTGGCAGTCAGTTTCCCGTGTCCTGAAGTAACCTGTTCGGCCTCACTTTCAGTTGGGGCAGTCGTGCATCCGATAAGTACGCGGGAGCAGCGATACAAGCAATTCTCCAGTGTCCACCACGTTTCCCCGATCAGTTGCTCTCACCCACCATTCCAGACTCTGTGACCGACGAGCCCACTAGCAAGCCAGCAGCACAAAACGATGTCCTCGCCGGGTCGAAATCGGCTCGCGCGTCGGCCAGCGTCGGACTTCTTCCTGCGCTGTCCTTCGCGGCCTTGATCGCGATGGTTACCCTACTAAGCGGCTGCAATGGCGATAGTTACATCGATCCGAGCAAGATGGGGCTCTTCAGCAACACGGCCACCAGCATGCCCGTGCTCTCCCGGCTGGATGTGATTGAGCGACCGGATGACGTGACCGTGGACTTTGGGCCACCAAGGCCGGCGGAACTCTTTGGCGGAAAACAACTTGAATACGTCATCGCGCCGGGTGATGCACTCGGCATTACGGTGATGGACATCGGGTACACCGGTGCGGCCGAGGAAATCCAGCGTGTGGTCACCGCCGATGGAATCGTGATGCTGCCCGAGGTGGGGCCAGTCCAGGCAGCCGGCTCGACGCTTCCGGTCTTTGAAGAGGCACTTCGCAGCGCAATCCTTGACAAGAACCTGCTCCAGCGGAAGGCGAAGCCGCGAGTCGCGGTCTCGCTCCTCCAGGGCCGTGGCATGATCTTCACGATCGACGGTCAGGTCGGCAAGCCCGACGAGTACACGCTGACGAGCGGCGACTACAAGATTCGACAGGCTCTCGCGTTGGCTGGCGGCACGCCACCAACCACCAAACGCATCCTCATTATGCGCGCGGAAAACGCTTTCGAGGAGTCGGCCGAGGAGGCCGCCGCTGCCAATGGGGGGCAGGGTGCCGCCGGGCACGACGCGGTGAGCGGCACGGGTGGCAGCGCGGCTGGCGGAGCAAGGGGACCTGATACCACTCCAGCCCCGGCTCCAGGAACCGCGCCCAGCGTCGTGAAGCCGATCGCGCCAGCGACCGTGCCGGACATCGATGACTTGATCCGGGGACTGGAGGCGAGCGAGGGCGCCGGGACCGGCGGGTCGAGGCCTTCTCCCGGTGCCCCGTCCACTCCTTCCGCTCCGTCCACGACTCCAACGGCAGTTCCGCCAACGGACCCGATCGAGACTCCCGGCCTTCCGCCCTCATCACCGCCAAGCCCGATTGACGTGCCGGCGCACTCGCCGAGTTCACTTCCCGCAGGCGCGGCAGGCGCGGCAGGCGCGGCAGGTGCGGCAGGCGCGTCTGGTAGTGACGTACCGCCCCCAATCGCGCCGGATGAACCCGCGCCCGCGTTGGAGCCAGATCCTCCGGCACCAGGAGCCGTCGCCAGCTCCCCGAGGGGACAAGATGGTTCGACCGGATTGACGATGCCAACGGCTGGCGATCCAGCGGTGAACGCTCCAGCGGCAGATGCCTTTCGATACCCGTCGGTGGACCTGGATAACCAGCCGCTCGACTTCAAGTTTGACCCGGAGAGCCAGCAATGGGTCCGTGTGAATCGACCGGACGCGCCAGCGCCGGTGCCGACCGTTGACGAGCAGTCCAAGGATGGTGGGAAGAACGAGCTTGGCGTGGCGACGCGTGTCATCGAGGTCGACTACGAAAAGTTGATCCGCGGCAACCCAGGCCAGAATGTCGTGATCCGTCCCAATGACTACATCTACGTGGAGCCGCCGCCAATTGGCGTGGTGTACATCGGTGGTGAAGTGCTCCGACCCGGCGTCTTCCAGTTGCCCACCGCGGGCGAGCTCACGCTCAGCCGCGCCGTGACCGCCGCCGGCGAACTTGGCGCGATCGCCATCCCCGACAAGGTCGACCTGACGCGACGGATCGGGGCGAACCGGGAAGCGACGATTCGCGTGAACCTCGCGGCGATCCGCCGCCGGACGGAGCCCGACATCGTGCTCAAGCCGGACGACCACATCATCGTCGGCACGGACTTCTGGGCGACGCCGCTGGCCGTCATCCGCAATGGATTCCGAGCAACCTACGGATTCGGCTTCGTGGTCGATCGCAACTGGGGCAACGACATCTTCGGTCCTCCACCGGTGGACGTGACGACCAACTGAGCACGGCCATGGCGAGCCCAGCTGAGCAATCGCCTCGCGACATCCAACCCCGCACGGCCATCGGTGCCGCGGCCGGATTGCTGCTCGTGTTCGGGTTCATCTTCTTTGACTTCCTTCGCAGGCAAGTCGAGTTCGCCTTCGAGCTCCCCGCGGACTGGGGCCACACGCTGGTGATCCCGGCGATCGGCGCATGGTTTGTGTGGCGCGACCGCGACGCATTGCTTGCGAAGCCATTCCGGCCCACGCTCTGGGGGCTGGTCCCCATCCTGGGTGGCACGGCGTGGTACATGCTCTGTGTCTTTGGGCCGGCGCCACTGTTTCACCACAACCTCCAAGGGGTGGGGGCGGCCGCGGTGCTCTTCGGGATGACACTGGGCCTCTTTGGCTGGCGAGCCATGAGTTGGCTCTTCTTTCCGCTGCTCTATGTGGTCGTGTTCAGCCAGACCGTCTCGGAGAAGCTGCTGAACGTGGTGACGTTCCGGCTTCAGGATTGGGCCGCCGTCGGCGCAGATCTCACGCTCAACGTGGTCGGCGTGGAGTGCGACCGTGAAGGCAACGTCCTTTGGATCGTCACGGACGAGGGTCGAAAGGCCCTCAATATCGCGGAAGCATGCTCCGGGATGCGGATGCTGGTGGCCTTCCTCGCGCTTGGCACGGCCATCGCCTACACCAGCACCCGCACGAACTGGAAGCGCCTCATCCTGGTGCTCATGGGAGTCCCCATCGCAATCGGCGTCAACGTCTTGCGCGTGGTGACCCTGGGCCTTGGAAGCCTGTATGACGTGTCATTCGCGCAAGGCGACTTCCACACCTTCATTGGTCTGGTCTGGCTCGTCCCGGCGTTCCTCATCTACCTCCTCATGATGTGGATCCTCGAGCGCGCGTTCCCGGACCAGGCGGGGGCCGATGCATGATCCAGTTTGAGGGCCCCATCAAGCGGACCTACGTGGCCATGCTGGCCGCACTCATCGGCGGGGGCGTGTCGTTTCGGGTCGCCGTGGCCTGGCTTGACGTGCACCTGAAGAAGGAAACGGTCCGCCTTCGCGAACCCCTTGCCACCGTTCCGGCGACGCTTGGGCCCTGGCGAAAGGTTGGCGAAGACGCACTTCTCTCCGAGGCGATGGTGGAGGAGTTGGGGACCCCCAACTACCTCTCGCGCCACTACGCCCTGAACGGCGATCCCGCGCAGGGCGTGGCGGAGGTGCATCTGGCCTACTACACCGGATTGATCGACACGGTCCCCCATGTCCCCGACCGATGCTGGGGCGCGAGTGGCATGATCATGTCCAATCCTGCCCATCACGTCGACGTTCCGGTTGACCTGGGTGCCTGGGAATCGGATTCTGGGAGGATGAATCTGGCCACAGGGCTGGCCTACCCGGCAGCGTGGACGACCGACCCGGTGACCCGGCGGCGGAAGCAAGTGTTGCTTCCCGTCGCCGACGGCCCATGGAAGATGACGCTGACGGGCTTTCAGAGCCCTTCACGCCCCGGGCGGCGCCTGTTTGGGGCTTATTTCTTCATCGCGAATGGTCGATTGACCCCTTCTCCCTACGAGGTCCGGTCACTGGCCTTCGAACTGACCGAACGGTTCGCGTACTACTGCAAGGTGCAGGTGAATGCGGAATTGCCCGATACACCTGACGCAGAAGAAGTCTTTGCGAAGTTGACGTCATCGCTCTACCAAGCCCTGGTCCCCGAGGTCATGCAACGACTCCCCGACTGGAGCGAAATCGAGCGTCCCGCTTCGGCCCCGGAAGGCTCTGCCCCCGACCCCGCCGACTGACCGTCGCAATCCACGAACGGCCCAGCCCCAGCCCCAGCCACAGCCCCAGCCACAGCCCAGCCCCAGCCCAGCACAAGCCCAGCCCTCACTTTTCATCCCCTTCGCCTTTCCGCCCCCCCAGTCCACGCCATGTCCACCAATCCTCCCACTCCTCCGAAGCCAGCGCCTCGCAAGTCGAGAAGGAAGAAGCAGAAGGTCAACGTCAAGTTCTTGGCGATTGTTGCTTCGATTGTCGTGCTCGGCGGCGGCCTCGTGGGCGGATTCGTGTACTTGCAGATCACTCGCGCACCTGCCCGGAACATGGCCCTCGGTGATGAACTCATGGCCCAGGGGTCGTACGAGCTGGCGCTGGAGCGCTATGGCCGAGCGGTCCGCAAGAGCCCGAACGAAGTGGCGTACCTGGACAAGATGGAGGAAGCGCTCCTCAAGATCCAGCCGGACTCCCAGACCCGCAGCAACCAGCTCTTCGGGCAGTGGCTCCAGATCCTGAACCAGAAGGCGCGTGCCGCCAGCGGCGGCAAGGACCCCAAGGCCTGGAGGACCTATACCGACCTGCTGCTGTCGATCGGTGAGTTGAGGGGGCTTGAAGAGTCTGCTGACCTGATCGCGTCCCGATTCCCCAAGGACGATTCTGCGAACCAGCTTGAGGCTCGCCGCCTGAAGGCGATCGTCGGCGCGATGAAGGCCATGGGTGGCCAAATGTCGGAGATCGACGCCACGAAGGCGAGGGCCGACCTGGCCGCCGTGGTGGAGGCCGACCCTGCCGATGTTCGCTCGTCCGGATGGCTGATGAGGCTGGATGGCCAGTCGATTGGCAAGGCACGGGCGAGCGGCATCGCGAGTCGCGAACGAGCGGCCGCTGAATTGGCCTTGGCGACGGTGGCCGCCGCTGAGCTGGCGCAGCCGGCCAGCCCCGTGCCGCCGGCGATGCGGTACCTCCTCGCCTCGGACGCTGCCCGACAGGATCCCTCGCTGGGGAACGGTGCATCGGACGCCGCCGCCGCGGCGCTTCGGCAGAGTGTCGCCAATGCGGCAGCCGGGGCCTTTGACCTCACCTCGCTCCTGGCAGCCGACGTGCGCACGGTGCAGGAGGCGCTCCGCCGACAGGGCACGGCGGAAGGTCGTGAGGCGATCAAGCTGTTCCTCGAGCGATCGACCGGGAGCGGCGGCCGACTGGCCTCCGAACTGGAGTTCGCGCGTGCCGAGTTTGCGGAGAATCCAGACGCGGCACGGCAGCGGCTGCAGGCGCTCCTTGACGCGCCCCGTCCGGCCGTGGGACTGGACTCCATCGCCCTTTCGCGCACGAAGGCGGAAGCCGCGGAACTGCTTTCCAAGATCTCCCTCAACCAATATGAAGACCTCCGGGGCAAGCCGGAGGCCAAGGCGCTTCGCGAGGACATCGTGAGGCAGGCCGCGGCGATCGACGCTTTGGCGAAGGATGACCCGTCGTTGGCGGACGTCGGACCCTCGATCTTGGTTGGGTTGGCGTCCATCGAAGGGGATTCCAGCACCGTCCTGACACTCGGGCTCCCATTGGTGAATCGACCCACGTTGCCTTCTTCGGAGGCCGCATTTCACGTGGGGCGTGCCTACCTGTTGCGCAACGAGCCCGGGCAGGCGCTTCAGGTCGCCGAGCGAACGCTGCGAGCGCACCAAGGAGATTTCAACCTGAGCCTGCTCCGCGCACAGGCCCTGGTGGCGCTGGGTCGTTCAGCCGAAGCGGCGTCCGCCATCCAGCAACTGGAACAAGTCGCGCCCAGTGACTCACGGCTGGTGGCCCTCAAGTCGAACCTCGCCCAGCGGGTGGCCACGGGCGTGGGGCCGACCGACGTCGCCACGGACCCGGTGGTGCTGGCGATCAATGCCCTGATCGAACTGGAGGCCAAGGGTGATCGCCAAGGGGCTATCCACGGCGCGCGCGACTTGCTCGTGCAGGCACCGAACGAGCGACGGCTCTCCCTCTATCTCGCTCAGATGCTGGTCCGCGATGGCCAGCGGGACGCGGCCTTGGCTGTCATCGATTCGCTCATCGCTGCCAATCCGGACGCTGAGGCGGAACTGGGCGCGGCGCGCGCCGCGATCGCCGAAGAGGATCCCATCAAGCGGATCGACGCCGTCTTGGCCTCCCAGGGCCTCAGTGGCGACGACCTCCTGCTACGCCGCATCCCGCTCCTCCAACTTGAGGTGGAGCGAGCGTCCTCGCTGGCGGCGCAGGAGCCGGTCGAAGCCAAGCGACGGGAGCTGGAATCCAAGCGTGATGCCGTGATCAAGGAACGTGACAACGCGCGGGCAGCCCTCAAGGCCGCAGCGTTGGCGTCCGATGAGGCCCTCGAAATCCGGCTGGTCTCCGCCATCGACGCACGGGACAACGCCGAGATCGACGCCGTCCTTGCTGCGGCGGCACAGTCGCCCAACAAGCTCCTCGCGGGAATGCTGCGTGGACGGCGGGCCGAACTGGCGGAGGACTGGCCCGCTGCAATCCGCGAGTACGAGGCAATCGCCGCCGACCCGACCGCTCCGCTGGCGGCGTCCAACCGGCTCGCCGAGGTCTACCTTCGGACTGGCCGGGTGGAACAGGCGAAGTTGATCCTCGCCGAGTCGTACCGGCGTCGACCGGGCGACGCAGAGACGGCGCGCCGATACGCGGCCATCCTGCAACGCCTTGGCGCCCAGGAAGACGCGCTGGTCGTGCTCCGCGACGCGGCCCGCGCCAACCCACGTGACGCCGCGCTCCGTGCCGGATGGCTGGTGGCCGAGGGCCTCTACGGCGACAAGGCGCAGGCACTGCTGCTTCGACGTCAGTTGCTGCGCACCTCTCCCGGTGACCTCCAGAACGCGAGGCAACTGACGACGCTTCTCTGCACGGTGAATCCAAGTCCGGACGTGGCGATCGACGCGCGAGGCAATCCACGATTCACGTCCGCGACGTGGCAGGCACTCCCTCGGCAGCAGCGGCAGGCGGAACTCCAGCGCATTCGGGCCGACCTTCTCCAGGAGGCGGAGTTCTTGACGGATCGTCTCCTCCAGCTGAATCCCAATGACTTCGATGCCGTGGCCAGCCTCGCGGCAGGCCTCAACCGTTCGGGCGAGATCGAGCGTTCGGCCGTTCGGCTTGAGTCGGCCGCCGCCAAGGCACAGGGCGACATCGCCGCACGCATGTTGCTGGCTGCTGCCGAGGCGCGCGCGACGCTTGGGGACGACCAGGCATTCGACCGCCTCCTCGGGCAGGCGCGGGCCCAGACGTCACAATCGGACCGCGTGTTCGACTTGATCGCGGGCCGCCTGCTCGTTCAGCGGAACCAGTCGGCGCAGGCCATCGAGGCCTTCCGGCGCGGAGCCGATCGCTGCCGCGCGCAGCTGCAATCCAATCCCGGCGACCGCTCGGCCCTGGCCGGGATCGACAGCTACCTGACGGAACTCTTCGCGGCGCATGCCCGAGCGCGGGACATCGCCAGCATGCAGGGCGTGATCGAGGAGATGAAGGCCCTGGAGACTCCGGCAACAAGTGCCAGCGAACGGGCGAATCGAGTCCGTCGCGAGATCGACCTGCTTCTCGTGCAGGGAGACGAGGCGTTCGCCTCAGGCGACAGCGCAGCCCTCAAGTCGGCATTGGATCGAGTCCAAGTCCTCACGGACGAAGCACTGCAGCTGGAGCCCGGCGATGCGGGACCACTTTTGGTCCGCAGCCAGCTGGGTCGACGCACCTTCGGCCGGACCGGCGACCGGACGCAGCTGGATGACGCGCTTGCTGCGGTGGAGGAGGCCCAGAAGATCGCGCCGGGGGCCTGGCTGATCGTGGCCGAGGAAGTTCGCATCCGACTGGCGCGCGAGGAGCGCGCGCAAGCGATCGCGGCGCTGACCCAGTTCCTGAAGCTGGACCCCGAGTCGATGCAGGCGCGCGAGCGGCTTTCCGGCGTCTATCGACTCATGGGAGACCCGGCCGGCGCGGTCACCGTGTGGGACGACGCCATCAAGGCCGACCCGCTCAGGGTGGATTTCATGCGGGCGAAGGGAGACTTGCTTTCAGTCCTCGATCGTCCAGGCGAGGCCGGATTGGCCTACGAAGAGGCTTTCTTGCTCGGCTCCCGCGCGGACGACCTGAGCCGCAGCATCCAAGGCCGCTTGCTGTCCAGGCCGATCGATGCGAACGCGATCCTCACGCTGCTCACCGGGCGCGACGCGGAGCTGGCCAATAGCCTCCTTCTCCGCAGCGCCCGGGCCGCCGCTCGGTACGCGTCAGGGCTCCGCGCCGACGCCACGCTTTCGCTCCGGGACATCTGGAGGCAAAATGCCGCCGCGGGTGCCGCTCGCCAGCCCGACGCCTATTGGTTCTTGGCGGTGAACTCCATCTTCCCGCCGGAGAACAACGCGGAACTCGAGGCGTTCGTCCTTGACACGGTCGGGCAACCCTCATCGGAAGTGGCGATCGGCCTCGCCCAGAGCTGGTTGCGATCGCCTGCGGGCGCCGCGAAGGGCCTGGAGTGGGCCAACAAGGCCCTCGCGGACACCTCGTTGCCGCTGGCGACGCGCTCGGCGATTTACTCGCTCGCCGGACAGGCACTTGGATTCCAGGGCACATGGGACCAGGCGGCGGCCCAACTGGAGAAAGCGGTGGCCGAGTTCCCTCGCAACCCGACGGCGCTCAACAATCTGGCGTACATCGAGTCCAAGCGGCTGAGTCGGCATGACGCCGCCATCGAGCACGCCCGACGGGCGGTCGAGTTCTCTGGGGCACCCAACGCCGAGTATCTCGACACCCTCGGATTCGCGTTGTTGCAGGGCGGCAAGCTTGACGAGGCCGCATCAAGGCTTGACCAGGCGGCGGAACTGTCGCCCAGCTCTCCCATCGTCCTCCACCAAGCAATGATCCGGAAGGCGCAGGGGCGTGCGGACGAAGCGCGCGCCTTGGGGCAGCGCGCCAAGGCCGTCGCCACGTCCGACGAGGAGAAGCGTGACGCGGATGAATTCATCGCGTCAATCAACGCAGCTCCCACAGGAACAAACCCATGAGTTCCATCGTCCCAGGTGGCGGGCGTCCGATGGCGCCGCGGGCGGCCGGTGGCCGGCCGCAGGGTGGAGCGCCGGCGGCCGGCGCCTCGATCGACCCCGTCCGGGTCCTTCGCCAGCACATCGGGGGAATCATCATTTCCACCGCGGTCGGTGCCGTCTTGGCGGCGGGGTTCTACGTGGGTTCGTACTTCCTCTATCCGCTGTACGACTCCCAGTCGGTCTTCGAGATCCGCAACCGCTTGCTTGATCCCCGTGAGGTCCGTACCGCGGAGTTCAATGACGAGGAGACGGTCGCCCGACTCTGCACCCAGGAAGCGGCGCGCGTGGTGGAACGCCGGGCGCTCATGGAGGCCATCGAGGGAAAGGTGGCCATCCTCGATACCACTTGGATCAAGGCCTATCCCGACGACGCTGGAGGCACCAACTGGGATGACGCGGTCGACGACCTCGAGAAGGAGGTCCGGGCGGGCCACCTGCGAGGCACCCAGCAGTTCTACGTCGCATGGCGCTCGCACAAGGATGACGACGTCATTGCGGTCCTGCACGCGCTCGAAGAGCACTATCTCAGCCAGAAGCGCCAGGCTGACCGGGCCGAGGACGAGGCGAAGCGAGTGGTCTTCGCAGCAAGCAAGGCAGCCATCGACGCTCAGATCGTCGAAGCGCAGTCCGCCATCGTCTCACTCATCGGCGACCAAAAACTTGACACGTTCGACGAGAGCGAACAGCAGGCACTGAAGACGCTCGAGGACATCGAACGCCGAATGAACGAGACGGCCCAGTCCACGCAGATGCTGCAGGGCCGGCTTTCGGTGGCCGAGGGCAAACTCGGCGCCGGCGTGGGCTGGTCAGAAGATGACCGGGCCAACGTGCAGCGCAACCCGGTGTTGATGGACCTCCGGACGCAGCTCGTGACGTACAAGACGCAGCTGACTGCCGCCCTCGAGCGCTTTGGACCTGACCACTTCAGGCTGGATGAGCTGAAGCGGCTCGAATCGGCTGCCGAAGAGCAGTACAACGCGCTCGAAACCCGGCTGCTCCGGGAAGAGGTGGCGGGCGAGAAGGCGTTGACGACCTACCAGCTTCAGGGATTGGAACTGGTGCTCA
The DNA here is from genome assembly GCA_005776885.1 of Planctomycetia bacterium. Taxonomy (GTDB): domain Bacteria; phylum Planctomycetota; class Phycisphaerae; order Phycisphaerales; family SM1A02; genus SXOD01. Next base: position 8,951 of record SXOD01000017.1, on the reverse strand, counting down.
ATGACCTGAAGGCGAAGCAGACCGATGAGCGGACTCGCCTCAACGCTGCCGCCAAGGCCGTGTCGCAACTCAAGGAAATCCGGGACCGAAAGGAACGCCTGGAAGAGGAGAGCAAAGACCTCCAGTCGCAGATCGTGGGCATCGACCTCGTGCTCGCCCGCCCCGACGCCGAAACGGTCCGCCTGGTCGGCTCGGCGCTCAAGCCACGCGAGCTCTGGTTCCCCAAGCTCAAGATCGTCGTGCCGGGCGTCACGCTCCTGGTGATCGCGCTGTACGTGGCCTGGATCTTCTTCCGCGAAATGACCGACAAGCGCGTGCGATTCCCCGCCGACCTGGCCTCGATGCCAGGGGCAGCGCGCCTGCTCGGCGTCATCCCCGACGAGCAGGGCGACCCCAGCGCGCCGGAGGACCTGGCGCGCGCCGCGACGTCCGCGCCCAACAGTTACCTGGCGGAGAGCTACCGTCAGACGTTTGGGTTGCTGGCGCGGCAACTCCGTGGCCGCGAGCATGTCATCATCGCGTTCGTCTCGCCGACCCCAGAGGCGGGCGTCTCGACGTGCGCCTGCAACCTCGCGCTGATCGCACGGTCGATCGGCCTGCGCGTCCTCCTGGTGGAGGCCAACTTCCGGCGGCCCGGGCTGGCCTCGATGCTTGACGTGGCCACCGACGCGGTCGGGCTGGGCGACGCCATCAACGGCGGCCAACCGGCCAGTTCGTGCATCCAGTCGCTTCCGGATGGCTTTGACCTGCTGGCCGCGGGATCGCCTGGGTCGCGGGGAGTGGAGCGCCTCTACACGCCGATCTTCAGGGAGGCGATGGAGTCGCTGCGCGCCCAGTATGACCTGATCCTCCTCGATTGCCCGCCCACCATCGTCGCCGGCGAGGCCACTACCCTGGCCCAGGCCGCCGATTCAACGATCTTGGTGGCGCACGCCTACACGGTGGACAAGGGACTCGTGCAGAAAACGGTCTCGGTGCTGGGCGACCTCGGCAACGAGTTCCTCGGGGCGATCCTCTTCGCGAACCGAACCACCGCCGGCGGCTACCAGCGAAAGAACCTGAAGCTGCTCCAGAACTACACCGACTCCGGGACGGACGCCGAGCCAGAGGCCGCGAACGCCTAGGAGCCGAATGTCACTGCCGATCCTTGAGACCCCAGTTGAAATGCCGTACTTCGACGGCGCAATCGAGCTCCTGAACGCCTGTGCGCCAGCCTTGGCCGCCGCCTTTCTCGTGGCGCTGATCGCCACGCCCCTCGCTCGCCGGATCGCCGTCTCGGCGGGGATCATCGATCGGCCAGACGAGGTCCGCAAGCACCACTCCTACCCGATCGCCTACCTGGGCGGCCTGGGCGTCTTTGCCGGGGTGATCGCAGGATTCCTCGCCTCGTACGTCGTGGTCTGGTCGCGGAGCGACTTGCCCGAGCCTGTTCCCTGGACCATCGTGGCGGGACTGGTCGCGATCTTCGCCACGGGGCTGGCCGACGACGTCTGGTCCATCGATCCGAGGCTGAAGGTGACGGGGCAAATCGTGGCGGCGGGCCTGCTGTCGATGACAGACATCGGCACGCCGCTGGGCGCCACGTTTCTGGAACCGGTGTTTGGGCCCTCCACCACCTCCCTCGGATTCCACGCCTGGGACTGGGTGGCCGAGTCCTTCCCGCACTACGTCAACGCGGGCGGCGACCTCACGCTGGGAAGCCTCTACGCATTGCTGGGCACTTTTCTCGTCGCAGGGTTGCTGCTGGGAGGCTGCAATGCCGCCAACCTCATCGACGGCCTAGATGGCCTGCTCGCCGGGAGCACCGCCATCATGGCGATCGGCTTCGCCACCGTGGGGCTGGCCATGGCCGTCACCGTGACCGGAGGAACGGACGATGGCTCGATTGCGATGGCCCGGGTTGTGGTGCCGCTCGTCCTGCTCGGCGCCGTGCTGGGGTTCCTTCCCTGGAACTTCAATCCAGCCGTGATCTTCCTCGGCGACGCAGGCAGCCTGACCATCGGCTATCTGTGCATGGTGTCGGTCCTGCTCTTGGCGCAGCCGGGCCAGTCGGCCTACGGCGGTGTCGTGGTGGCCGGGCTCATCATCTTCGGGTTGCCGATCCTGGACACCGTGGCCGCAATCGTCCGGCGCAAGATGGCCGGGCTCCCGATTTCCGCTCCGGACGCCAACCACATCCACCACGTCTTCAAGCGCGAACTGGGGGGCGTGAGGCCCGCGGTCTTCGCCATGTGGGGGCTCTCGGCCTTCTTCACGATCCTCGGGACCGGCTTGGCACTCCTGTACCTCTTTGGGTACACGCGAATCTTGGTGGTCTACGTCGTGTTCGGCGTCGTGTTCTGCTACGCCGTCGTCATGACCGTCAAGGGGTCACGGCGGGCGAAGTGGGCGGCGGAAGGGGCTGCTCGATCCGCAAGTGATCTGGGGGAAGGCACCGACGACGACGACGACGAAGGTGACGAGGAGCAGGGCGCACCCCCCTCGGCGGCATGACCGGCATGACCGGCAGGATGGCTGAGCACGGGCACGACCCAGTCCTCCTCGGACCGGTCTTGCAACACCTTGCCCCGCAGGCAGGTGAGTGCGCCGTGGACCTCACGGCGGGGAGGGGAGGTCACGCCACGGCGATCGCCAGCGCGCTGGGGCCCGCCGGCCAACTCCTGCTGGTGGATGCCGACGCCACGAACTTGGCCTACGCCCTCGATCGAGTCAGGGGAGCGGTTCCCGGCCTCCACGTCGAGTCCCGCCACGCCGATTTCTCCCGCGCCGCGGAGGGGCTGGGTCGGTGGGGGCACCCGGTCGACCTCGTCCTGGCCGATCTCGGGTTTGCCACCAACCAGGTCTTGGAGGCATCGCGGGGAATGAGCTTTCGCGAGGACGGGCCCCTCGACATGCGGCTTGACCAGTCATCCGGAGCCACGGCGGCCGACCTGGTGGCGGCACTGCCGGAGTCGCAGCTGGCCGAGATCATCTTCCGGTTTGGTGAGGACCCGTTCGCACGGGCGATTGCCCGAAAGATTGCACGGGAGCGCGAGAAAAACCCGATCTTGACGACGGTGCACTTGGCAGCCGTCGTCCGTGACGCCTACGGGCCACGGGCCGACCAAAGCCGCATGCACCCCGCCACCCGGACGTTCATGGCGCTTCGAATCGCCGTGAACGACGAGCTCGGCGCGCTCGCCCGCCTCCTCGACATCCTCGAGCAGGCGGCACGAGACGCCCACTCGACGGGCGACGGGTGGTTGAGGCGCGGGGCGCGGATCGGCGTGATCTCCTTCCACAGCCTGGAGGATCGCCTGGTGAAGCGCTGGTGCGCCAGTTTGGAGGACGTTGGCGTCGCGGAGCGCCTCGTCCGGAAGCCCGAGGTTGCAGACGACACGGAAGTTCGTCACAATCCCCGGGCACGCTCGGCGAAGTTCCGAGCGTTGCGAGTGGTCTAGGACGGGCCTGGATGGCCTTGTCCGGTGCAGCGAAGGGTCAGGACGAACCATGACGCGCGAAATCAAACTGGCATTGGTGCTCGGATTCGGGCTCCTCCTCTTTTCAGGAATTCTGGTCTCGGACCACCTCGCGGCACGACAGCGCGGCGAGGCCGAGAATCTCGCGACTGCGGACATTGATTCGGCCGTTGGCCCGATCAAGAATCCCGAGTCGATTCGATCGAACCTCATCACGCCGGCCGTCGCCACGACGCTCGTCCAGGGCAACACGCCACAAGGCACGACCCTGCCATCGGGGCAGCCGGAGTCGATGGCCATCGTCCCGAATGCCTTCCCCGTGGCGCCGACGCAACTCGCCGCGGCGCCCGAGAGGCTCCACTCGATCCAGCAAGGCGAGACCATCGCCTCGGTCTGCCGGAGCCAGTACGGCGACACCAAGTTGCTCGACGAACTGTTGGCCTACAACAAGTCGGTTGTCCCAGACCCATCGCGCATGCGCGTGGGGGTGACCATCCGCCTGCCGGATGCCGCGGTCCTTCGTGGCGAGCAGGTCGCCATGGGCGCACCGGCGCCGGCCCCTGTCCTGGGCGACCCTGTCCGCACGCCGACGTCCGGTGGGAGCCTCCGCACGTACACCGTCAAGCCGGGCGACATTCCCGGCAGGATCGCGCAGTCGCAGCTTGGCAGCGCCAAGCATGCCGGCGCCATCCTGAAGGCCAATCCAGGCCTGGATCCCAAGAAGCTCAAGCCTGGGATGGTCATCAACCTCCCCAACGTCAGCTGAGGCCGCCGCCTCTCCCACCATGGCGCGCAAGCTTGCCGTGCTCGTTCTCGGGCTCATGGTGATCGCCATGGCGCTGCTGGCCATTCGACAGCGCGAAGTGGAAGTGGCGCGCGAGGCGGCTCGAGCACACTGGAGGCTCAACGAGCAGCGACGCACGCTGGCGACGCTTCAGCAACGCCTTGCCGAACTCACCCATCCAGACCGCATTCGTGAGCGGATGCGCGGCGCGCCAGAGGTGGCCAGCCGCGAGGGAGGTCGCCCATGGGGACGATGACCTTGCCCCGTGAGGCGAAATGGGCCCGCTGGCTGGCGATCGGCGGCACCGTCACGATGCTGGTGGTCCTGGCTCGCGTCACCCAGTTGAAGCTGGCGCCGAACCAGCGGCTGCTGGAAACCGTGGGGTCCCACGACTCGCTCGCCATCGAACAGGCCCTCCGCGGCCGCATCCTTGATCGTGCGGGGCGCGTGCTCGCGTCGAGCACCTTTGCCTGGACCCTTTACGCCGACCCCGAACTGATCGCGCGCGAGGCGGCCACTGGGGCAGAGTCCGCTGGCAAGGCTCCCCCCGTCGATCCGCTTGGCGATGCCGCCGTCCGCATCGCGCAGGCAATGCAGGTCGACCCGGCGCCGTTGGCGGCCAAGCTCCATGCGGCGAGCGGCAAGCGCTTCATCGTGCTGGAGCCGATGATCACCGACTCGAAGGTTGAAGCAGCGCGTGCGATGGATGTCGCAGGCGTGGGTGTGCAGCTCAAGACGGTTCGCCATCGATGTGACCAGGATGGACTGGCGCGGATCGTCGGGAAGGTGGGCACCGACCAGTCTGGCCTGAGCGGTGTCGAGCGCGCTTGGGACACCAGCCTCAAACCCGGGCACGGCCAAATGCGATTCGTGCGAGACGTCCGCCGGACGCCGGTCCGCATCGAGACTGGCGACTACGAAGCACCGGAAGATGGCGCCGACATTCACCTCACGATTGACCTGAACCTGCAGTCGATCGCGGAAGCCGCGCTGGACAAGGCGGTCACGGCCACCAACGCCGGCGGCGGGAGGATCATCGTGGTGGAGCCTTCGACCGGCGACATCCTGGCGATGGCCGACACGCTCCGCACGCGACGAGGCTGGACGGAGGCGACCCGCGATGAACTCCGCGAGAAGGACCCGGCGCTGGGCCGGAACCGGTGCGCCAGCGACCCCTACGAGCCTGGCTCCACCTTCAAGCCCTTCGCCTGGGCGTGGGCCACGCAGGAAGGCTTCGCCCGGCCGGACGAGACGATCCCGACGCCGGCCGATGGACCGTACCGGACCAAGTTTGGCCGCCGCATCCGCGATGTCAAGTACTACGGCCCACTGTCGTGGCGGACCGTCCTCGTCAAGAGCCTCAACAGCGGCATGGCGATCGTGGCCGAACGGATGCCGCACCGTGAACTCCAGGAGATGGTCGATGCATTCGGATTCGGTCGTCCCGTCGCCTGCGGCATCGCGGGCGAGACCAGTGGATTGGTGACCGCCCCGGGTGCGTGGAGTGACTACACGCAGACGTCGGTAGCCATGGGCCACGAGATCGGCGTGACGCCAATGCAGATGGCGCAGGCTTTTGGCGTCTTTTGCAACGACGGGGCCTTGGTGCCCCTTCGGCTCGTGCAGGACCCGGGCTCCGCACCCGCCGCGACGCGCCGGGTCATCGACCCAGACGTGGTCAAGGTGGCTCGCGAGGCCATGGCGGGGGTGATGACCGAGGGCACCGGCCGGAAGGCGCAGTCCGAGAAGTACAAGATCTTTGGCAAGTCGGGCACTGCCCAGCTGCCCAAGCCGGCGGGGCAGGGCAAGGGCTATTTCGAGGATCGATACATCTCCAGCTTTATCGGAGCCGCGCCGCTGGAGTCCCCGCGACTCATCGTCCTCTGCGTGATCGACGACCCCGACAAGAAAAAGGGCCACTACGGTGGATCGATCGCCGGTCCGGTCGTGCGCGACGTGCTCGACGCTTCACTGGAGTATCTGGGGGTCCCGCATGACCAGCCCACGGAGGCGAAGGGGCAGTCGAAAGTCGCGAACCGAGCGTCCGCTCACTAGCGCACGGTGATGCCAAAGGCGCCGGTGGCGTCCAACTCGATGAACAGGAGCTTCTGCTTGACAGCCGGGCTGTCCAGCGATTGGTCCTTCTCCCAGGAACCGGCCTTTCCTGACGCGAGTGCCTTTTCCAGCTTCTGGCCGGCCGCGGCATACGACTCGGCCGCCTTCCGGGCCTTGGCGTTGAACGCCTCGACAATCTTTGGCTTGGCCCGGGGAGTCTTCTTCTTTACCGCGTTGATCTCTTCGTAGACCTTGTAGAGATCGCTCCGGGCCTGGTTGTAGGAAGCGCTCTCCTGGGCCGAGAGTGATTGACCCTTCGCCAACTTTGCAGCGAGCGGTTCGAGCGTGTCGCAGTCCTTCGCGTACCGATCGAAGATCGGGTACAGGCTCTCGGCCGTGACGCCACCGTTGACCGGCCCGGACGAACCGGACCCGCCAGTCGAGCCGCCGCCGACGCCACCGCTGGTTCCCGGCGCCGTGGGGCGGGCGCCGCCTGAGGCCGCGTCGGCGGAGTCGGAGCCGTCGCCGCATCCGGCGAGCGTCATGGCGGTGCAGAGTGAAGCGATGGCGAGGCAGTGTTTCATGGGTTCCGGGATCAGACGCCCAGCAGGAGGCGCTCGGGTCGCTCGATGCAATCCTTGATGTGGACGAGGAAACTGACGGCCTCGGCACCATCCACGAGCCGGTGGTCGTAGGACAGGGCCAGGGACATCATCGGGCGGATCGCCACCTGTCCGGCGTGGTTGGGGTCCTCGACGGCGCGGCGCTTGATGGCGTGCATCCCGAGGATGGCCGACTGCGGCGGGTTGAGGATCGGCGTGCTCATGAGCGAGCCGAAGACGCCACCGTTCGTGATCGTGAAGGTGCCCCCCGTCATCTCGTCCACCGAGAGCTTGTTGTCGCGCGCGCGGAGGGCGAAGTTCTTGATGGCCGCCTCGACGTGCGCCAGGCCCATCGACTCGGCGTTGCGGAGGACCGGCACGACCAGGCCCCGGTCCGTGCCGACGGCGACGGCGATGTCCTGGAAATCGTGGAACTCGATCTCGTCGCCGGCGATGTAGGCATTGATGCGCGGGAATCGCTGCAATGCCGAGACGGCGGCCTGCACGAAGAAGCCCATGAAGCCGAGTCCGACGCCGTGCTGCTTCTCGAACGCCTCCTTGTGGGTGGTGCGAAGCCGCATGACTTCTGTCATGTCGCACTCATTGAAGGTGGTCAGCATCGCCGCGTTGTGCTGTGCCGCCACCAGCCGCTGCGCGATCCGCTGCCGGATCTTGGGCATCTTTTCCCGGCGCACGCCGCGGCTTCCGCGAACGGGAGCTGGCATCGGCGGCGCGGCCGGAGTGGGCCTTGGAGCGACAGGGGCCGCGGCGGGAACTGGCGTGGACGCCGCCCGTTCCACGTCATCCTTGGTGACCCGGCCGGCCGGCCCGCTGCCGCGCACCGACCCGATGTCCACGCCCTTGTCCTGCGCGATCTTCCTCGCCGTCGGCGTCGCGCGGGACGCGGCGGTCGTGGATTCGCCCACATCGCCACCCGCCTTCGGCTTGGCCAGGCTCTCGAGTGGGCGTGCGGCGTCCGGGTCGATCCTCGCGACGCGCGTCCCGACCTTGGCTTCCACTCCAGCGATCACCTCGATCTTCAGCTTGCCCGAGGCGGGCGCGAGCAACTCCAGCGTCGCCTTGTCCGACTCGATCTCGGTGAGGAGGTCGTCCTTCTCCACCCAGTCGCCGTCGGCGCGCTTCCAGGCGCCAAGGGTGACTTCGGTGATGGACTCGCCGGGGCTTGGAATGACGACGTCGATCATGGCGTGTGAACCTCAGTCTGAATCTACACCCACTCGCGGCCTCAGCGGCGGCGACTGGGCTTGGATGGCTTCTTCGCTGCGTGCGATGGCCCGGCATGCGCCGCCAAGGCGTCACCCATCGAATCCTCGGCCACGGCAAAGATTGCCTCGATCAAGGCCTGGGCCTGCTTGGCGTGGACCTTCGGGCTGCCGGCGGCGATCGACGCACTCGCGGGTCGCCCCACGCGGCGGATCGACTGGCCGTTGAGCTCCTCGACGCGATCGCGAACGAAGGAGGCCGCACCCATGTTGAGCGACTCTTCCTGCACCCAGTCCACCGTGGCGTTCGGATAGCGATCCAGGATTGCCTGCAGTTCGGTGGCCGGGAATGGGGCAAGCTGTTCGATGCGCACCAGGGCATGCCGGTGGTGGCCACCGGCTTGCCGGGCCTCCACCAGTTCGTGGAAGTACTTGCCGGTGCAGAGGTGCACGTTGGTGATCGCAGCCGCGTCGCTCACGAACGGGTCGTCGATCACCGTTTCAAACGAGCCGGCGGTGAATGCCGATCCCGGGCTCTGGGCAGCCGGGAGGCGAAGCATGCTCTTGGGCGTGAAGACGACCAGCGGCCGACGCCAGTCCGCCAGCATCTGCCGACGCAGCAGGTGGAAGATCTGTGCCGTCGTGCTGGGGTAGCAGGCCACGATGTTCCCGTCCGCGTACTGCTGCAAGAATCGCTCGATGCGGGCAGACGAGTGTTCGGGGCCCTGGCCCTCGTACCCGTGGGGAAGGAGGAGGGTGAGGCCAGTCGCGCGGTGCCACTTGGACAGGCCGGGCACGATGAACTGGTCGATCATCACCTGCGCGCCGT
>SXOD01000016.1 GCA_005776885.1 Planctomycetia bacterium | reverse complement strand
GGCATGGGCGGTGCGATGGACCTCGTCGCGGGAGTCAAGCGTCGCATCGTGGTGATGGACCACTGCAACAAGAAGGGCGAGAGCAAGTTCATCCCAGCCTGCACCCTGCCGCTCACCGGCAAGTGCTGCGTCGACATGCTCATCACGGACCTGGCCGTCTTTGAGCGCGATCCGGCCCGCAACCGATTCACCCTCATCGAGGTGGCGCCGGGCGTGACCGTCGAGGAAGTCAAGGCGAAGACCACGGCCGACATTCTGGTCGCGCCCGATGTGAAGACCGTGGCGCTTGCGGCGTAGCTGGATCGCGGGGCAAGCAGGTTTGGGTCCTGTAGATTGGCCCCATGCTCCACCCCCCAGCCGCCCGCCTGCTCGCATGGACCGCCGCACTGGCACTCGCCTCCGGGTTGCTCGCCGCATCGCCGCAGGAAGCTGATTCCGCGGCCGCACGCGCCGGGGCAGTCGCACGCGCACGAGCATTCGCCGACTCCGCCCCCGCCAACGAGTGGCAAGCGCTGTTCAACGGAAGCAACCTGGACGGTTGGACGCCGGTCGCCGTGAGTCCCGCCACCTTCACCGCGGGATTCGACGATTCCACCACGCCGCCCAGCGCCGTCATCAAGTGCACCGGTCATCCCACCGGGATCATGCGCACGGACCGCATGTACCGCAACTTCGTCTTCGAGATGGACTTTTCGCACCGTCAGGCCAAGTCCAATGCCGGTCTCTTCATGTGGTCCGACGCAATCTGCGCCAAGGGCGTCCCCTTCAGCCGATCAATCGAGGTGCAGGTGATGGATGGCGTCGAGAGCCGGATGGCCGATGGTCGCCTTCGATACACGTCGCAAGGCGACATGTTCTCCATCCACGGCGCGACGATGACGCCCGACCGCCCGCACCCCGAGGGCTGGGCGCGCTGCCTGCCCAGCGAGGATCGCATGAAGCCAGCCCCCGAGTGGAATCACTACCGAGTGATCTGCGTGGACGGCATCATCAAGCTGGAGATCAATGGCAAGGAAGTTTCGGGAGGATTCGACTGCACGCCTCGCGAGGGCTTCATCTGCCTGGAGAGCGAAGGCGGCGAGATCTGGTTCAAGAACCTGCGCTTGCTGCAGCTTCCAAGCACGCGCGACATGTTGCCAACGCCCCAGCTCCGCGCAGACCCCGAACTGGCCCAGTTTCGCGCGCTCTTCGACGGCACGCTGGAAAACTTCACCGTCCCGCCCGAGTCCGCCGGCCACTGGACGGTCGACGACTGGGAACTGGTCTCCGACGGCCAAGGCGGTGACATCTGGAGCAAGGAATCATTCGACGACTTCGATCTCATCGCTGACTGGCGATGGGCTGGCCCCAGCCAGGGAACGATGACTCGCCCGATGATCGGCCCCGACGGCGGCACGCTCAAGAACGCGGATGGCACCGAGCAGACCGAGACCATCGAGGAGTACGACTCCGGCATCTTCCTCCGAGGCAACAGCAAGTCGCAGGTCAACCTCTGGAACTGGAGTTGCGGCAGCGGCGAAGTGTGGGGCTATCGCACCGATCCCAATGTGCCGCCGGAGGTCCGCGCTGCGTGCACGCCGAAGGAGAAGTCCGACGCAGCCATCGGCCAATGGAATCGCTTCAGGATCCGCATGCGGGGCGACACCCTCAATGTCTGGCTCAACGACAAGCATGTCATCGTCGATGCACACCTCCCAGGCGTCCCCGCGAGCGGGCCGATCGGCCTCCAAAAGCACGGCTCAGCCGTTGAATGGGGCAATGTGATGGTGCGGCAACTGAAGTAGCCCCCGCCGGAGCTACGGTCGGCCAACGACCGCCAATTTCCCGACGCGCCAGTCAACCCCCTCACGCACGCGAGCCCGCGCCGGGTGGGGGCGCGGGCTCACGAGTGAGGGCACCGCCGCCCACTCGGGCGGGAGCGCCGACGGCTTGGTCGAGTGCAGCCGCCTCGGCAGCAGCACTCGAGGGCGACTACAAGTCCTTCATCCGGTGCGACAGCTGCGCCTTGAGGCGCTGCAGGATCGATGAGTGCATCTGGCTCACTCGGCTCTCGGAGAGATCCAGCGTGAGGCCGATCTCCTTCATCGTCATCTCCTCGTAGTAGTAGAGGATCACGATGAGCGACTCGGCGCGGGACAGGCCGCGCGTGAAGAGTTCCATGAGGTCGCTGCTCTCCACCCCTGCAAACGGGTTCCCGTGGCGGGTGTCCTCGATGACGTCGGCGTGGGTGGATTCCTTCCCGGAATCACCATCCCCCCACTGCCTGTTGAGGCTCGTGACGCCGACCGGGGCCGCGTCGCGCTTGACCTTCTCGTACTCCTCGGCATCCACGCCGAGGGTGGCCTGGAGCTCATCGTCGCTTGCCGCACGACCGTGGGTCGACTGGAAGTCCTTCCTGGCCCGATCCAACTTGGCCGTGCGCATCCGCACCAGCCGCGGGACCCAGTCCAGGCTCCGCAGCTGGTCCATGATCGCGCCGTGGATCCGGCGGTCCGCAAACGTCTCAAAGCGGACGCCGCGGTCGATGTCGTATCCGTTGATCGCATCCATCAGGCCGAACAGGCCCGCCTGGAAGAGGTCATCCACGTCGACCTCAGCCGGCAGCTTGGCGCGTGCGCGCTCTGCGGCGTATCGGACGACATGCAGGTAGGTCTCGATCAGCGCATTGCGCAGCGTCTCGAGGGTGGGCGACTTGGTCGACTTGGCGACGCCGTAATCACGCCACAACTGGCCCACCGCTTGGGACATCCCCATGGGGAGTCCCGTCGAGGGTGGCAGGTCGGCCACGACGGGGACCGAAGCCACCGCCTTCCGGTCCCGGGTGGTCGATCGATCCACCGACCGCCCACGCGACTTGAGCGCGCCCGTCCCGTCCGTCAATCCTGCATGTGGTTTCGACTTCGGCATTCGGTCACTCCTTGACCTGTCGGCGCAGGTGCGCCAGCTCGTTGCCCTTCGATGGGGCGGAAGCCCCACCGATCTCGGATGCACGCCGTCCTGGCGTGCAGTGCGGCGTCATCCTGACGTCGCCGTGTTGAGCCATCCTGACCCAACGGTGAAATACATACCGGACCTTTCGGATAGTTCGCAAGGGGGTTCTTGAACTATTTTTTGTGGTGGCCACGAGGCTGACCCCAGAACCACACGCCTGGGCGGGTCGACTGACCACCAATCATGGTGGTTCCCAACGCCTCCGGACGCGACGGGTGGTGCTCCCGAGGCCTACCCACCACCCTGCTGCACCGGCTGCCAAACCTGGAGTCCACCCTCGACCACACGGAGCACCAGCTCGCAGACCGGAAGTGCGCTCGCGGGTGGATCACCATCCAGTTGGAACCGAAATGGCTGGCTCCCCCTGATCCGGAGTTCCCGTCCACCGAGGCGCACGGCGGTGGGAAGCAACTTGGTCGCACGGAGCCAGCAACACGCAACGGCCACCGCCATCCCGAGTGCCGTCCGACCGGGAAGCGCGAGGCCGTCCAGGCGTCCGTCAGTGGCGACCGCACTCGGGACGGGGTCCAGCCGGGCCGCGTATTCAGGCATGTTGGCCACCACCAGCGTGCCGGGGGGCACCGCGCGCGGGGGGCCGCCATCGCACTCAACCGTCATGGCGTGGCCCCTCCATGTCGCGGCGGTCCGGATGATCGGCATCGCGTAGGAAAACTTGGAGATCGCCCCGGTTCGATGCGCAGCCACCTCGGCCACCACATCAGCGTCAAAGCCGACGCTGGCCATGATGAGGAATCGTTGCCCGTTCGCCTCGCACACGTCCAGCGTGCTGACGCACCTGGACCGCAGGCTGGCCAGCAACTGGTCGATCCCACGAGTGAAGCCATGGTGTCGAGCGAAGAGATTCTCGGTGCCGTATGGCAGCACGTAGACCGGGACACTGGCTCGCATCGCCGCGTGGGACGCACCCCGCACCGAGCCATCGCCCCCCATGACCACCAGGACGTCCTGCTGGGACAGTGCCGCCTGCAGCGCCGCGCTCGCCGACTCCCCCGGCTCCGTCGCCCGCTCGGTGACGTGGTGACCCGCGCTCACCAGGGCCCGCGCGACGGCCCCGCGAGCCGCAAGGGACTTTCCGCCCCCGGAGGTGGGGTTGCACAGCAGGAGGACGTTCATCGGGTGGACATTGTCCACGATGCACGAGGGGCTCCGTACCATCCCTCGACGATGCCTGCGAGACCCAAACTGACGAGCCGCCACCCAGCCCGGGCTGGACGTCCAACCACCGGGGACACGGGTCGATCCGCGGCCGCCCCGGCGATGGCGATGGCGCTGGCGCTGGCGCTCGCGATGGCAGCCTGCTTCACGTCAAGAGCTTCGGCGCAGGTCACCCGGGAACTCGATGACACGGATCGGTGGGTGATCCAGGGAACACCGGTCAGGGGTTCAGCCGCGGCCCAGCTCCAGGAAGTCCAGCAAGTGCTTGCCCGCGGCGACTCTGCACGGGCGAAGGAACTGGCCACGGAATGGTGCGACCGGTTCCCGACGGACCCCCTCTACCCCGTCGCCCTGCTGGCCAAGGGCGACGCGATGAATCGCTCCGGCGACGAGTACAACGCCTTGTTCGAATACGAGGAGATTGCCAGGCGCTTCCCGGCATCCCCGGTCTTCGTCACGGCGCTCCAGCGGGAGCTCGAGATCGGGATCGAGTACGCGCACGGCAAGAAGCGCAAGTTTCTCGGCCTGTTCCGGACCGTGGACGCCTCCGACGAGGCGCAAGAACTGCTCATCCGCGTGCAGGAGCGGTTGCCAGGCTCCGAACTGGGCGAGCGCGCGGGGATGGAGTTGGCCGATTTTTACTTTCGCACGGGGCAAATGGACCTCGCGGCGACCAGTTACGACCTCTTCCTGATGAACTACCCGCAGTCCCGCGAGGCCGACCGTGCGCGGGTGAGGCTCGTCGCCAGTTACCTGGCCCAGTTCCGAGGCCCCGACTACAGCGCCACCGGCTTGGTCTCCGCGAGGCAGCTGCTGGACCGCGTGTTGCAGGAGCAGTCCAGCCTCGCACGACGCGAGGGAGCACGGGCTCTTCTGCTGCGAATCCGTGAGTCGGAGGCCACCAAGTTGATGGCCCAGATGCAGTGGTACCTGGGCCAAGGGGATCGAATCGGTGCCGAACGATTCCTCAGGGTCCTCGTCACCACCTACCCGGATACGACCGCCATGCTAGACGCGCTCCGAAACTCGACGTCCGTGCTGGAGGGCCTGCCGCCGCGAGCACTGGACGGGGCTCCCGACTACGCCGCGCTGCGAGCTTCATTCCTCGGCAAGCCAAACCCATGACCTTCTCTCCCATGTCCACGCTCCACCGCTGGTTCCGCGCCGGCCGCCTTGCCCCGCCGTGCACCACCGCCGTGATGGCGACCGTGACCGTGGCCGCGATGGCTGCCGCCGGCGCCGGATGTTCCACCACGCCGGTGAGGGCCGCCACGTTCCCGGCGAACTACAACGTGGTCGGGGTCCCCATGATCGAGAACCAGACCTACGACCGCAAGGTCGCTGCCGAGCTGACCGAGGCCGTCGTCAAGTCCATTGAGGCACAGACCCCCTACCGAGTGGTGCGGGCCGGAAATGCCGACCTCGTCCTGCGCGCCACTGTCACCAAGGTGGAACTGCGCGTGTTGAGCAAGAATCGTGTCACGGGCCTCCCGGGCGAGATGGCCTACAAACTCACGATCGACTTCGACTGGATCGAACAAGACACCGGAAAGGTGTTCGTCCAGCGACATGGATTCGTGAAGTCGGCGATGTTCGTCCCCAGCCTTCCCAGCCAGGAACCCGAAGACATCGGGCGATTCGGCGCGGTCGAGAACATGGCCGATGACATCGTGGCCAGCTTGCAAGGCGAGTGGTAGCTCGCACAGCGGCCTTGCGCGCGGTTCCGGCTGTCGGCGTCGAACGATTGGCGGCCGAAACCCATAGCATGGCGTCCATGATCGAGCATCAGCACAGGTTGGCCGCCGACGGCGGTGGCAGCGGCAACGGCGGCGGCAGCAACGGCGGCGGCAGCAAGCGCCCCAGCGGGCCGGTCGATCCCAAGTCGCCCCAGGCGGACCTCCAGAAGGGGCGCCGACAGATGATGACCTGGATGCTCCTGCTCATGCTGGGCATGCTGATCTGGGTCGTGCTCAGCACCTCGTCGGGCGACGGGCGCAAGCTCTCCTCGGTCCAGGAATTCCTGGGGTACGTCCAGAACGGCCGCATGGTCGACAAGTCGATGGTCCTCCATCCTTCCAAGCTCGTCGGAGAGATCAAGCCGGGAACCATCGGCTTCGAAGCCGCCGGCGACAACCCGACGCCTGTCTTCATCGACCTCATCCCGGAGGATCTTGGCTGGATCCGAGGCGAACTCAGCACGCTGCATGCGGACTGGAGCGAGACAGGTGGACCAAGCTTCTTCGAGCAGTTCGTCCTGGCGGTCGGCCCCGTCCTCCTGCTGATCCTCGCGCTGTGGTGGGTCTTTTCGCGCGGACTGCGATCCGCTGGCGGCGGCCCCGGCGGCATGCTCGGGTCATTTGGCAAGAGCCGCCACAAGATCAGCGGCAAGGACCACGTGGAGATCCGCTTCACCGATGTGGCCGGCATCGACGAGGCCAAGGATGAGGTGCAGGAAATCGTCGAGTTACTGCGCAATCCAAAGCGATTCACCAGGATCGGCGCCCGCATCCCCCGCGGCGTCCTGCTCTCTGGCCCTCCGGGCTGCGGCAAGACGCTGCTGGCCAAGGCGATCG
>SXOD01000015.1 GCA_005776885.1 Planctomycetia bacterium | reverse complement strand
TCAATCGCGGGCCAGGTCCGCTTTTCCACCAGCTAGCGGCTGAGGTGGAGCTCTGCGTTGCCGGTGCCAATGAACTCCTCGATGAACACCTCGTCGGCGCGCGAGCCGGTGTCCACCAGCGCGGTGCCAATGCTGGTGAGCGATCCGCCGTGCTCGATGTTCCGGGCGCTGCCGAAGAACTTCTTGGGCTTGATGAGGGCCGCGTTGTCCACGCCGCCGGAGCCGATCTTGCCGGACGTGGGCATCGCGTTGTTGTAGCCGCGGGCCAGGCGCGTGATCGAGTCGAGGAGGATCACGACGTCATCCCCCCACTCCACCATGCGGCGGGCCTTCTCCATGACGATCTCGGCGACGGCGATGTGCCGCGTGGCTTCCTCGTCAAAGGTGCTGGCGACCACTTCCACCTTGCCGGCGGTGTTGCGGCGGAAGTCGGTCACTTCCTCGGGCCGCTCATCGACCAGCAACACGATCACGTGCACGTCAGGATGGTTCGCCACGAGCGAATTCGCCAGCTGCTGCAGGTTCACCGTCTTGCCGGTGCGAGGCGGCGCGACGATGAGCGCGCGCTTGCCGAAGTCCATCGGGGCCACCATGTCGATGACGCGAGGCTCGATCTTGGTGGGCTTTTCCAGGATTTCCAGGTGGATGCGCTTGTCCGGGTGGAGTGGCGTGAGGCTCTCGAACGACGGCAGGTCGTGCGCCAACTTGGGATCGCGGCCGTTGACGGTGTCCACCCGAAGCAGCGCGAAATACACCTCTTCTTCCTTCGGTGGACGCACGAGGCCTCGGATGATCTGGCCCCGGCGCAGGCCGAAGGCACGGATTTGGCTTGGTGAGACGTAGACGTCGTCGTCGCTGGGGAGGTACGAGTACTCCGCGCTGCGGAGGAAGCCGTACCCATCCTGCATGATTTCCAGGGTGCCCTCGGCCGTCATGAGGCCGTGCTTTTCAGCGCGCTTCTTGAGGATCTCGAAGACCAGTCGCTGCTTGGGGAGGCCGGCGATGTCCTCCAGGCCTTCCTCGCGGGCGATCTTCACGACTTTTTCGCCAGGCAGCTTCTGGAGCGAGCTGAGGTTCAACTCCTCCTTGTCTGCCACCTTGTACTTGCCTTGCAGCTTCTCCGAGAGCTCTGCAGCCTCGGCTTCGAGCTGCTCGTCGCTTGGGAGGGAGCCGGGGCCGAGCGGGCCGGAGGGCGGCGCGTACATCGCCGTTCCCCCACCACCACCGCCGCCGCCGTTGCCGCCGCCTGGACCGCCACTGCCGCCACGGCGACGTCGTCGTCGACCCTTGCTCATGTAGGACTCCTTGGATTCTGGCGCCCGGGCTCGTGGCCCAGACCCGTTGGGTTCGCTGTGTTGACTCATCACGTTTGCCGATGTCGTTCGGTTGAACCCGCCCAGGCCCATGTCGGCGAACGACGTCGTGTCGCGTGCCGAGGGCCAGCCTGTTCACGGTTCCAGGGGAATCAGTCGGATGTGGCGGGATCGATGAGGTCGAGGACCGCCCGGACCGACACGCGCAGCGACGCTGGATCACCGTCGTTGCAGACAACATGATGACTCATTTTGCGCTTCAGGTCAAGGGGCATCTGGGCGGCCTCCCGGCGGCTCCATTCGGCGTGGGACCAGCCGCGCGTGGCCTGGACCCGGGCCAATCGGGCCCCCTCCGGTGCCTCCACGAAGATCACGGCGTCGCATGACGGGCCGAGGCCAGCCTCCAGGAGGAGCGGCGCATCGATGACATGGGCGCGGGCCTGGGGGTGGGCGGCAAAGAGCTGGCGCCGGCGTGACTCCAGCCGGGGGTGGATGATCGATTCGAGCCAGAGGCGCTCACCCGGGTCGGCGAACACGACCTGGCCGATGGCACTCCGGTCGGGGCGGCCGTCGGCGGCGAGCACCGCCCGGCCCCAGCGCTGGACCGCCTGCGTGATGACATCGGGCGACGCCAAGACCTCGTGCGCCGCTCGATCGGAGTCACTGACCACGCAGCCCAGTTCCGCAAGCGCGCGGGCCACTTCGGACTTGCCGGCACCGATGCCACCGACGATGCCGATGACGGGCGGGCGGCGGGTCATCGCGTGCGCCCGATCCCCGAAGCGATGAGTTCGCGGCACGTCGTCCACTCCACATCGCCAAGCAGCCGCGTCCACCGCGCCT
The DNA here is from genome assembly GCA_005776885.1 of Planctomycetia bacterium. Lineage (GTDB taxonomy): Bacteria > Planctomycetota > Phycisphaerae > Phycisphaerales > SM1A02 > SXOD01. Next base: position 42,268 of record SXOD01000015.1, on the reverse strand, counting down.
GGGACTTGTGCATGTTGTGGTAGTGGCGGAAGACATCGTCCATCCGTACGCCGGCGGGGCGCGGGTGCTCCCAGTCAATCTCCCAGGGGTGCGTGTAGAAGACGTACGGTCGCCCGCTCGCGAGGATGCGTCGTACCCCGGCGCGGAACATCGCATAGGGATAGAGGCGGAAGTATGCGCCGCCGGCCCACGGGAACTGCTTGCCACAGATCGGCATCGAGCTCACGTTGACTTCCATGAGGCCGGGGCGGATCTCGTAGATGTCGCAATCGGTGCGCTGGCCGGCAATCGTGCCGTAGCGGCGATGGCCCTTGATCGGGAAGACGCTGGTGTCGTAGGTGAAACCCTCCTCGCGGAGGATGTCCAGCGCGAAGTCGGTGATGGAGAAGCAGGGTGCCCGGTAGCCGTCGACGCGCTGGCCGGTGAGGTCCTCCAGCGTCTGCTTGGAGCGGCGGATGTCCTCGCGAAATCGCTCCGGGCCGATGTCGTAGATGAGGTCGTGCATCGTGCCGTGCGAGGCGATTTCATGGCCCTCCGCGGCGATCCGCTTGATGAGCGCGGGGTGGCGCTCCGCCACGAGGCCCAGGATGAAGCAGGTGGATCGAACCCCCTTTTCGGCCATGATGTCCAGCATCCGGCCCATCGTGTGTTCGACGCGGCGAGGCTGCGTGTCCCAGGAATCGCGAGGGACCCCCGCGGCCAGGTTTTGCGCGGTGTACCAATCCTCCACATCGATGGACATGGCCGCGCGGGGAGTGGCGCCCGTGGTCGTGGGGACGGCTGCGGCGTGGTGCGCGGTGCTCATCAGAGGAACCGGTGGCCCATCGCACGATACGCCTTCACATTCTCGGCGTCGGGATACTTGAAGTAGCCGGCCTGCGACATGTCCAGCGGCGTGGAGGCAGGCATGCGTCCCTCGCGAGGGTCTATCGAAGAGAGCACATCGATCATGAGCCGAGCCCCCTGCTGCTTGGTGCCGACCATCACGCGGTGCAGGATGTCGTGGTCCTTGAGCGGGAAGGCAAGCGTGCGCACGACGCCGCCGGCATCCAGCTTGGCGACCATCTCGTGGACCGTCACGACGGCGGCCTTCTCGCCGTGGCGCAACTGCCAGAAGGTGGGCATCATGCCGCGATACCTGGGGAGGCGGCCGCTGTGAATGTTCAGGCAGCCGATGCGCGGGACCGAGAGGAGCGGCCCCTTGAAGACCTCGGGTGCCGCGACGCTCACGAGCAGGTCGGGGTGGAGGCCCTTCACGAACTCCACGAACGCCGCGCTGTTCACGCTCTGGGCGTCGTACACGCTGACGCCGGCGTCGCGCGCGTAATCGCGGATCTTCTTGCCAAGGAGCCTGTTGGGGAGCCACCGCGCGAAGAGGCGGATGAAATCGATGGTGCCGTAGAAGCGGTGGACCCGGCGGGCGGTCTTGAGAAGCGATTCATGGAAGGCCCGCGACACCGTGATGCCGATCACTTCGATGCGGTCGCGCGGGAGCTCGGCGAAGAAGACCTCAAAGAATCGCGCGACATACAGCGGGTCATCCTCGGTGATGAGGTACACGCGAAGGGGTGGTTGCTTGGCGGTGTCGGTCATCGTTGCCTTGCCCGTGCGCGCTCAGCGGCGCGCAGCGGCCTCCTCCAGGGTGGTCAGCCACGCCGCGCAGAGCGAGTCCTTGGTGTAGAGGCGCTCCACGGCTGCGCGCCCGCGCTGGCCCTCCGCCGCCGCGAGCGATGGAGTCTGTGCGTAGCGCACGATCGCGGCGACGAGTGCCTCCACGTCGCCACACGCCACCACGGTGCCGCACGACTGCTCCACGATGGTGCGCGCCACTTCGCTCTCGCCGCGGCCAATGAAGATGGACGCGCGCGCGGCGGCCATCATGCCGTAGAGCTTGCTGGGCACCATGATGCCCTCGATGCCGTTGCTGAGGCTGGCCAGGTGGACATCGGCGGCGCTGAGCAACTCATCCAGCCGCTCGCGCGGCTGGTACGGCGCGAGGATGCAGTTGGCCAGCGCTCGGGACTTCACGAAGGACTCGACCTCGGACTTCTTCTTGCCGCCGCCAACGAAGGCGAAGCGGATGCGGTCGTCCCCCTGCAGGCGCTGCGCCGCCTCGAGAAAGGTCGCCACATCGTGGCCAAGTCCAAAGTTGCCTGAGTACATCACCAGGAGCCGGTCGCCCACCCCCCACTCGCGTCGGTACGCGTTGGACTCGCGCGCCACCGGCTTGACCGCCTCTTGGTCGCTCCACACCTGGATCGTGCGCACTCGATCCGCAGGAATCCTCTTGGAAAGGATGAGGTCGCGCATGCATCGGCCAAGCGCGACGGTGACGGTGGAATGGCGCAGGCAGAATCGATTCACCCGCTCCGTGAGCCAGGTCACGGGTGAACGCGGCTTGAGGACGCCGCACGCCAGCGGCACGTCCGGGTACATGTCCATCACCCAGTAGGCGGTGCGGTTCCCCTTGATCCAGCCAGCCATGATGCCGACGAGCGAGATGAATGGCGGGGTGGTGAGCGAGATCACCACGTCGTGGCGCGGCAAGGACACGACTCGGCAGAAGGCACGCACGTAGAACGCGCCGAAGTCCACGATGCGCAGCAGGATCCCGCGCTTGCCGAACATCGCCCCCTTCACCCGGTGAATGTCGATGCCGTCGACGGTCTCCTGTGCGGGAAGCGAGTCGCCCGCCTCTCCATAGATGGATCGCGACGCCACCGCCGTCACGGAGTGCCCGCGCGCCACGAGGTACCTGGCCAGGTCGTGCGAGATCTGCGCCGTCGACACGATGTCGGGGTAGAAGCACTGGTTGAGGAGCAGGATGCGCATCAGACCCGGCTCCAGGTCGCCCCCTGTGGGCCATCCTTCACGACGACGCCCATGGACTTGAGTTCGTCGCGGATGCGGTCGCTGGCGGCAAAGTCCTTGGCGGCGCGGGCGGCGGCTCGATCCTTCAACAGTCCATCGACACGCGCGGCGAACTCGCCGTCGGTTCGCGGCGCGGCGCTGGCGAGTGGCGTCGACCGGGAGATCACGCCCAGCGCCGCGTCCATGCGGGTGAGTGCGGCGAGTTCGCGGGCGGGGTCACCTCCGGGTTCCGCGGCGGCCGCGATGTTGAGTGCGGCCATCGCCTTGGAAATATTGAGGTCATCGGCGAGGGCGTCGCCGAACGCGGCCAGGGCCGATTCGAAGGGGCCGGTGGTTGCGGCAGCCGTCGCATCGCCACGCGCCGCGAGTGCGGCCGCGTCCTTGGCGCCACCGAGGTCATCGGCACCGGTCCACGACACGCCGACGCGCGCCGCGAGCGCCTCGCCCGCGCGCTTCCATCGGTCGATCTGCCGCTGGCAGTCCTGCACCCCTTGCATGGTGAAGTTGGCGTTGAGGCGGTAGTGCGTACGAACGATTTCAAGCCGCAGTGCTCCCGGTGAGATCCCGCGCGCAAAGAGGTCCCGCGCCGTGAAAAAGTTGCCCTTGCTCTTGGACATCTTCTGTCCCTCCACGATCAGGTGCCTCGTGTGGAACCAGTATCGGCTGAAGGTGGGTTGCCCAAATCCGCAGCAGCTCTGCGCGATCTCGCACTCGTGGTGCGGGAAGATGTTGTCCTCGCCGCCGGAGTGGAGGTCGATCTCCTCGCCAAGCGTCATCGCCGCCATCGCACTGCACTCCAGGTGCCAGCCGGGGTACCCCTCCCCCCACGGGCTGTCCCATCGCATGATGTGCTTCGGATCGGGCTTCCACAGCATGAAGTCCGCCGGATGGCGCTTGACGGATTGGTGCGCGGCGCTGATCCGTCCACCTTCGCCTTCGCGCAGCGCCTCCAGCGTGTTGCCGCTCAAGTCGCCGTAGCGATCAAACGAACGCACGTCGAAGTAGACCACTCCATCGGCGGCGACATAGGCGTGTCCGCGATCGACCAGCCGTGACACCAGCGCCACCATCTGGGGGACGCAGTGGGTCGGCCTGGGCATCAGCGTGGGGTCGGCCTGCGCCTCGTGCGCCACCTTGAGGCCGAGCGCACGCGCGTCCTCCAGGAATCGACCCGAATAGAAGTCCGCGATGGCATAGGGATCACTGGGGTCGATTTCCGTCCCCGCGGGCAGTGCGCCCGACTTCTTCGCTTCGGCGATGCGGCGACCGGCGACGGCCATCTTGTCCTCGCCGCCACCATCGGCGTTGTCGTCCTCGGTCATGTGGCCGACATCGGTGATGTTCATGACATGCCGGACCCGGTGGCCCAGGAACTCCAGTGCGCGGCGGAGCATGTCGGCGTTGAGGAACGAGCGGAAGTTGCCGATGTGGGCGTCGTCGTAGACCGTCGGCCCGCAGGAGTAGAAGAGCACCGGCCCGCCGCGCGGCGACGGCTCAAAGGCGCGCATCGAGCGCGAGAGCGTGTCGTGGAGGTGCATCGGGGACATGGGTGGGGGCTGGAGCGGGCTGGAGCGGGCTGGGACTGGCTGCGGTGCGGGTCACACCGGTCGAGGTCGCGACTTCACGACCTGCGCGGGGTTGCCCAGCGCGATCGACCACGGTGGAATGCCCTTGAGCGCGACGGCACGAGCACCCAGGAGGGCACCCTCGCCAATCGTGACATTGGGGCCGACGAACGCGTCGGCCGCGATCCAGGCATCGTCCCCCACCGTGATGGGTGGCCGCAGGAGTGGCATGAGGCGGGAACGATAGTCGTGGCTGCCGGCGCAGAGGTGCGCCTGCTGCGAGATGGTGACGCGGGCGCCGATGGTGATCGGGCCCAGGCAGTAGAGGTTGGCTCGATCCCCGATGGCGGAGTCGGCGCCGATGGAGAGGTTCCACGGGCACTCGATCCTCACCGATGCGCGCACCCGAGCGGACGGGTGCAGCCGCGCGCCGAAAAGCCCAAGCACGGCGCGGCGAACGCCGTACCAATTGTGGAAGGAGCAGCGGAAGGCCGTGGCCTGGACGATGCACCAGAGCAGTCGGCCCACCTTCTCCTTGGTGGAGTAGGGGCTGGTGCCGCGTCCACTCTCAATCGATTGGTCGGCCGCGTCCATGGGCTTGGACTTTACGCCCCGCTCCCCGCGAGGTTCGCGCCAAGGTCGCGCGGCTCGCCCTCGGGATCGGAAGCGGACTCCCCCCCCTCGTCGCCATGTGCGGCGTCCGGGTCATCCTGGTAGCTGGCTGAGTCGTCGTACCAGAACCATCGCGCGGCGATCTTGATGGCGAGCCACGCCCCGAGGATCGAGCTGGTGGCCTGGAAGGCGAAGAGGCCCAGCTCGCCCCGGCTGAAGGCCAGGACTTGGGTGGCCGCGCAGCCGATCGGAACGACGATGAATGGATCGTTGAACCACCAGCGGCAGCGATCGTCCATGAATCGGAACGCCAGTGCGAGAAGGAAGGCGTAGAGGGGAAGTGACACGTACGGGAAGTCGGTGGTGATGTGGCCGATGATCCCGGGCCCGAACGAGAACTCGCCCGCGACCTTGGACACGCCGGCCTCCTTGATCATGCGGGTGCCCAGCGGGTCGGGCTTGCCGGGATAGATGACTCGAGGGATGGGGTTGGTGGCGTAGTAGATGAGCGAGTGAAAGGGCGTGTAGTTGAAGTTCGACGGGTAATTCTCGATGACCCACAGCGAGTTGGCGCCGGCGAACTGCCCGTTGGCGATGCCCAGCGCCGCCTCCTGCAGGCGATCCGGGCTGACGGCGGCAAACTTGTTCAGGTAGTCGGTGAGCGAGAATCGCTCGGTGGTCGCCGTGCGGCTGGCGCTGAGGAACAGCACGACCATGAACCCGACCGCGCCGATTGACAGGCCACGGGTCACCAGTTGTGCACGCGCCCCGTACCGCCATCGACTCCAGTACCCGGCCCAGATGGTGGCCAGGAAGAGCGTCGTGATCTCGCGTCGGCTCCAGGCTTCGGACAGGAGGATGCCGCAGCAGAAGAGGACAACCGCAAGGGCCGACACCAGGAGCATGAAGTTCCGGGCGTCGCGCGCCCACGCCCACATCACCAGACCGCAGGCCGCCGAGAGCGCGCCGACGGACATCTGCGCCGTCAGGACGCCGAGGATCGGGACTTGCGTCAGGACGTAGCGGAACACCAGCCCCACGACCACGCATCCGATGGCGGCGGCAAACAGCCCGCCGACCGACGCAGCGTGCGGCACCGTCTGCCGAGTCGCCAGCCGGATGGCCAGGATCCCCTTGGAGTAGAAGAACATGAAGAGGATGAGGAAGGCCAGGGCCATCAGGGTGAAGACCATCCCGGGCTCATCCAGGTACACGATCTTCATGTAGTCCATCTGCCCAGTCTGCAACGTGTACGCCGTGCTCGTCAGCTGGAAGAGGATGAAGCCAAGCAGGAAGATGTTCCGCATCGTGACTGCGTCGCGGTCGGGGTTGAATGCGTCGCCGAGCATGCGCGCGACGATCCACGCCGACATCAGGAGCAGGATGGCGGTGGCAGCGAAGATCAACGGGAACCGCCCGAGGTCGCGCGAATGCCGGACACGTCCATGGACGTGAACACGACGGGGACGTAGCCCTGTCGCGCCGCCCAGTCCACCTTGGAACGCTGCGCGGCGGGATCACCCGCCTGGCCGTGCAGGCTGCCGTTCCCAGACCGGTCAAAGAGCATGGCCGCCCAGGTTTCGTGACCCGGCAGGAGCCAGTCGGCCAGGAGGAATGGTCCCCGAATCATGGTCGACTCGCCGAATCGGTCGGGGGCGAATCGCCAGAAGTCCAGCCACGTCGGGGAAAGTCGGTGCAACACGTCTGGGGCTCGTCCTTCCGTGCAGAATCGGACATTGGGGGCTTCCTTCTGCAACTCCTGCAGCCAGGGAATCAGCGTCCAGGCGGGGACCGAGGCGTGCGAGAATGCGTCGAGGCCGACGGTGGCGGCACCCGACGCCACCGCCAATCGCAGCTCGGCCAGTGCCGCGTCGCGTTGCGTCGGATTGGCCGGGTCGAGCGGCGACATCGGCAGGCTGTCCCAGCCTGGGTTGAAGTCGGCACTGTGCCCCCACCACAATCCCCACGACCGGCTCGGGTCAAACTGTGCCGCCTTGAGCAGGTCCGGCGCCGACACCATTGGGCCACTTGGGTCGTCACGCCAGTGTGTCGTGAACTGGAACGGGTAGTTGAGCTCCTTGTTCTTCCACGCCATGCCAGTCGGCGTCCAGAGGATCGCACGGTTCGACTGCCGGAGTGCGTCCGCCAGCACGCGAATCACGGCCGCGTAGCCGTTTCGGTCAGGGCGATTCGCCTCAGGCACCCAACCCTGCGGGTTCGACTCCGACTGCTCGCTGCTCAGGCACAGGAGGCAGCCGCGGATGGCGGAGGCATCCTTGGCATAGGTGACGCCACCATATCGCTCATGAAACCACGTCCAATAGGGAGTGAGCGTCTCCAGCCATCCCTCGCGGCTGGCGGTCGCGCGGATCGAGACGCCGTACGCACGGCGTTCCCCCGGCCCAAGCCGCGCCGGCGATCGCAGCACGCCATCGGCGTGGTCGGGCGATCGATCCAGCCGCAACATCACGTTCCATCGACCCGGCTCGCCCGGCTCGACACTCAGGGAGACGTCGTGCCGGGCCTCCGTCAGGTCATACTGCAGCGAGATGCCGACGGCCGCCGACTCCCCGATGACGACCGCGACCGGGCTGTAGAGCTCGCCGGGGTAGGTCGCCTGCATCCGGCGCGGTCCGTTCGCATCGCGTGCCGAGAGTCGCTGGGCCCACCCAGAGCCGATGAAGTTGAGGGCGTACGCGGGATCCCCCAAGGCGAAGGAGGGGAGCGGGAGCTGCGAGAGCGTGACCGCGTCCGCACGATGGTTCACGAACGACCACGTGAGGTCCACTCCGCCGTCGGCGGCTGTCGCCGTCACGGTCGCCTCGACGCCGCTGGGCGCCGGTGCCGTGGGGACCCAGGCGGCGAAGAGTTCGCCTCCGGGGCTGCGTGCGTCCGTCGGCGCAAGCGAATAGCCGGCCACGGCATCTCCCGTCACGGAAAAACCCGAGGCTCCCACCTGGGGAGCCTCGGGAGAACCGGCGAGTGAGAGTGTTGCCGCGATGGCCGACAGGATCTGTGCCACGGCGCGGAGCCTAGCCGTGGAGGGTCCGCCGGGATTCAGTTCACGGCGACCTGAACATTGGCGATGTCGAGCCCGGACTGGAAGACGACGGGGACGAAGCCCAGGCTGGCGACGCGACGGATCTCATCCATCTGGGCCGACTGGCTCGGACGGTCGCCGTGCAGGTCGCTGCGCATGGCGCGGTTGAAGTAGACGGCAGCCCACGTCTCGCAGCCGGGGATCAGGCGCTCCGCCAGGGCGAATCGACCCTTGATGTTGTTGGCCTCTGCGGCATTGGACGCCTGGCACTTGTAGGCATCGACCCAAGTCGCCGCGTGCAGGTGGAGGACGTCGCAACCACGACCCTCGGTGCAGAAGGAGAGCTGGGGGTACTTGGCCTTGGCCGCCTCGAGGAAGCCAACCAGGTTCCAGAGGGCCGAGTGCGCGTGGGAGAAGGCATCCAGGCCGATCTGGGTGGCTCCCGCCGCGACCGCGCCATCGAGCTCAGCGAAGGCGGCGGCCATGTGCGCGGCGTTGGACGGGTTGAGCGCCTCGACTTCGCCATCGTTCCAGTGGGAGGCGACGCTCGCGGCGTTGCCCCACCAGAGGCCGAAGGTGCTGCCCGCGGGGCGGCTCATCGAGGAGAGCTCCGCCGCGGCGTTGCCCATCGAGTGGCCGAACTCGGAACCCTGGTTCCAGTGGCTGGTGAAGAGGAACGGGTAGTTGTGGTCGAGCGCCTGGTCCTGCATCCCGGTGGGGGTCCAGAGGATGACGCGGTCGGAGCCCGCGAACTTGTCTTCGACGCGGTCAGCCAGGACGCCGTACCCGTTGAGGTCAGGGCGGCCGGCGGCGGGGATGAATCCGTAGGGGTTGCCCTGTGAGATCAGGCCGCTCATCGAAGCGATCAGGCCGCTGATGGGGCGCGCATCGCGGACATAGCGAACCGCGCCGTACTTGGCCTGGAAGGAGGACTTGTAGGCGTCAGTCGAGGCGAGCCAATCGCTGGACGACGCGAAGCGGATGTCGACGCGGTAGGAGCGAGACTCACCGCCCCCGAGGGTTGGCTTGTTGAAGAGGAAGGCGTCCGCGTTGTAGCCGTGGTTGGTGTTCTCCATGCCGATCACGGTCCGCCACTTGCCGCCATCGCGGCGCTCGACCGAGAGGCGCACATCGTGGCGATACTCGAGGACGGGGTAGAAGACGCTGACGCACACCGAGGTGGAGGCATTGCGGATCACGGTCATCGGGGAGTAGAGCCGGCGGGGGTAGGTCCCGTAGAACTCGGCGCTGTTGGCGTCGAGGGTGATGTCATCGCCCGACTCCCGGAGGTCCTGCGCGGTCACCGAGGCGCCCAGCGCGATGGCCGGCATCGCCAGGCTGGCGAGCTCGCGAGTCGCGGCGGTGTTGTTCTTGTAGGTGTAGGTGAGGGAGATCCCGTTGTTCACGGTCCCGATCTCGACGGTGGGGACGATGCGGTTGGCACCGTTGAGCGCCTCGATCGGGCTCCAGTTCTCGATGAGGAGTTCGCCGGCGGCCGTGAACACCCAGAGGCGGCCGTTGTCGTTGGCCACCACGAACTCCGCAGCGCCAGCGCTGGCCGGGGCGACCTGCGCGAGCTGCTGGGCGAGCGTCGCGCCAGCGGTGGAGTTGGAGTTGGCCACGGAGTTGGCGATGTCCACCCCGGCGGCGGTCGAGGTGCTGGCTTCGGTGGAGGCGGGCGCGACGACCGGGCTGGCGACGGCCTTGGCGGCCACCGTGGTGGCGGCCTTGGAAGCGGCCTTGGAAGCGGCCTTGCTGGCTGGCTTGGTGGTGGCCTTCGAGCCGGACGTTGTGGTCGCCTTCGCCTTGGTTGCGACGGGAGCCTTCACCTTGGCCGACCGAGCCTTCGCGGTTGCCTTGGTTCGGCTTGACGCGGTACCGCCCTGGCCGGCAAAGGCGTTGGAAGATGTGAAGAGAGCGGCGGCGGCGAGGGTGAGGGAAGTCAGGAGGCGAAGGGGGCAGTTCATCGTGAATGGTCCGGGTTATCGGACGCTTTCACGGTTGCCCCAAGGTGGCGGACCTTTCGACGAGGAACTCGCGAAAGCGTCCGGTCTTGACTTGTGAACTCGGAAGGTCGAATCCACAGCCGATGCCACAAGCGATCTGCCTCAGTTTTTTGAACTTTCTTTCCGGCGACCCGTACGTGGCCCCCGATACGGTCTCAAGCCATGCCCCCCCTTCCCGTCACTGTCATCGTCCCCGTCAAGAATGAGGAAAAGAACCTCCCTCGATGCCTGTGTCGGCTGGGCCGATTGGCCCGGGTCGTCGTGGTGGATTCGGGGTCGACGGACCGGACCCCAGACATCGCCAAGGAGCACGGGGCCGAATATGTCCTCTTCCAGTGGAACGGGAAGTTCCCCAAGAAGCGGAACTGGTTCCTCCTCAATCACCCAGTCACGACGCCGTGGGTCCTCTTTCTAGACGCCGACGAGTACATCCCGGAGTCGTTCATCGACGAGCTCGAGCGCACGCTGCCGGCCACGACGCACGTCGGATTCTGGATCCACTACGAGAACCACTTCATGGGGCGGCTGCTCCGCCACGGCTCGCCGATGGTGAAGCTGGCGCTCTTCCGCGCGGGCAAGGGCCTCTACGAGCGGATCGACGAGGACAGCTGGTCCAAGCTGGACATGGAAGTGCACGAACATCCCGTCCTCGAGGGCTCGATCGGGATGCTCACCGCCACCATCGAGCACAACGACTACAAGGGCATGCACGCCTACATCGCGCGGCACAACGACTATTCCAGCTGGGAGGCCGCTCGACGCATCCGGCTCGATTCAACCCCCGGCGCCTGGAACCACTTCACTCCGATCCAGAGAAGCAAGTACCAAGGCATCGACAAATGGTGGACGGCCCCGGGTTACGCCCTCTACAGCATTTTCTGGAAGCGAGGCCTCCTTGACGGAATCCCAGGCGTCTGCTTCGGCATCATGAAGGGGATCTACTTCTTCCAGATCTGGCTGAAGATTCGCGAGCTGCGGCTGGCGCGCTCGAGCACCGCCTCACGCTGACGCCGAAAGCGCCGACCGGTAGAGCTCCTCGAACTGGCCCGCGACGGCGTCGGTGTCCAGTTCACGCAACGCCCACTCCCGGCCGCGTCGGCCGCGTTCCGCGAGCGCCGAGCGATCGGACAGCAAGCGCTCGATCGCATCGGCAAAGGCGTCGGCACGTTGCGGGACGATCTCGCCGGCGCCACTCGCCGCAATCTCGGCCTTGGTGTCGACCAGGTCGGTGGTCACGACGGGAAGGCCGGCCGCGAGTGCCTCGAAGAACGCAAAGCCGAAGTTCTCCTGGCTGGTGGGGAGCGCAAACACCGTGGCTGCCTGGAGAAGCGACAGTTTCAATGGGCCCCCGACATGGCCAACGAAGTCGATGCGCCCAGGAGCGCACGCCTCGCCGGCAAGGGCGCGCATCCGCGCCGCGTACTCCTCGTCCCCGTCGCCGGCGATGATCGTGCGGATGAACACCCCCCTGGACGCCAGCAACGCTGTGGCCTCGATGAGGTGCTCCACTCCTTTCTTGTGCGAGAGTCGCGAGAGGAAGAGGACCACCGGCGGCCCCGCTGGATCGATGCCGAAGCGGGTCCGCGCCTCTGCGGGCCCCGGAAGCGACCGAAACGGCTCCATGTCCATGAGGTTGGGCACCACCATGCCCCTCCCGCGGGGGAACCACTTTCGGCTCTGTTCAAGCTCAGCCTGCGCCGTGCAGTGCACGACGGCCGCCCGCTCCAGCATCTTCCTCCCGCCCAACGCCAGGTAGATCCGCTTCTTGAAGCCCCCTTGAGCCATGCACCAGTCGTCAAGCATGCCTCGAAGGCTGACCACGGTGCGCGCGCCCCGCTTCCGCGCCAACGCGGCCACCTGGAGGTTGCTGGGTTCCCAGACGCCGTGGAGGTGGACGATGTCAGCTGTCGCGACGGCCGCATCCAACGCCTTGATTCCCGCCGCGGTGATGATGCGACCACCGGCATTGGCGACCTGGATCGAGCGTGGCATCCCTGGCTCCCCCAGCCGCCACGCGGCCGGGACATCGATTGAGGTCATCGTCGCAATCGCCGCGTCGTGGCCTCGCCCGTGCATCACCCGGACTTGGTCCACCACCGCGCGCGCGGGGCCGCCTCTGCGGAAATCGACATGATCGATGTAGTGGACGATCCTCAACGCGGCGGTGAGTGTAGAGGCGCGCGTAGACTGGGTTCTCACTCGCATGTGTGGCATCGCAGGCTTTGCAGATCCGAATCGCCGGCTCGACGATCCTGCCGGCGTCGCGCGGGCAATGGCTGACACGCTCCGGCTCCGGGGGCCCGACGACGAGGGTGTGTGGGTGGAACGGAACCGTGGTATCGCCTTCGGATTCCGGAGGCTCTCCATCCAGGACCTGTCACCGTGCGGTCACCAGCCGATGGCGTCGGCGTCCGGGAGGTTCACGATTGTCTTCAATGGCGAGGTCTACAACTTCCGCGAGCTCCGGGACGAGCTGCGCGCCCGTGGCCACGGATTCCGTGGCGGGTCTGACACCGAGGTGATGCTCGCCTCGTTCGAGGAATGGGGCATCAGGGCCGCGCTCGACCGGTTCAACGGGATGTTTGCGTTCGCGGTCTGGGACTCGCTGGAGGCCACCCTCACGTTGGCCCGCGACCGCATCGGCGTCAAGCCGCTGCATTGGGCGATGATTGGACCAGGCAAGGACATCCTGGCTTTCGCGAGTGAACTCAAGGCCATTCGCGCCATCCCGGGGTTTGTCCCACGTGTCGACCGTGGCTCGCTCACGCTGTACACCCGCTACGGCTACGTCCCGAGCCCTTTCTGCATCTTCGAGGATTTCCACAAGGTTCCACCTGGGCACCTGCTCCGCTGGAATGCCGCCGACCGATCCACGTCGCTGGTGCAGTGGTGGAGCGCCAAGGAGGCGGCGGAACGCGGCGGCGCCAATCCCATCCTGGACGAGGCTGAGGCACTGGATGCCGTCGAGACGTGCCTCCGCCGCGCGATTCGGATGCGACTCATCGCCGACGTCCCCGTGGGCGCGTTCCTCTCCGGTGGCGTGGATTCGTCGCTGGTGGTGGCCCTTGCCGCGCAGGAGTCGTCTGAGCCGCTGCGAACATTCACGATCGGGTTTGACGATCCCGATTTCGACGAAGCCGCGAACGCTCGCCGGATCGCTGCCCACCTGGGCACTCGGCACACCGAACTCACGGTGAGCGCCGCGGACGCGATCGGCGTCCTCCCGCTTCTCTCCGAGGCGTTTGACGAGCCGTTTGGAGACTCCAGCGCCATACCGACCTGCATCGTGTCGAGGCTGGCGCGGACACAGGTCACTGTCGCGCTCTCCGGAGATGGCGGCGATGAATTCTTCGGCGGCTACGACCGATACCACTATGGCGCCCTGGTCAAGCGGCAGTTCGGCTGGCTGCCGTACCCCGTTCGACTGGCCATCGCCGGCGCATGCCACGCGGGAAACTGGCCGCTGCTCAACCGGCTGCTCGCTGGCATCAACGCGCGCACGCCGGGGTCCCAGCGAACGCTGGTGACGGACCGACTCCTGAAGCTGGCCTCGGTGATCTCCGTCAGGTCGCCGGCAGACTTCTACTCCGTGATCGCGTCGATCCACAAGCGACCGGGCGACTTCGTGCTCGGTGGACAGGATCTGGTCTCACCCATGACCGACCCGGCGTGGCGGCCGAGTGGCGTCAGCCCGATGACCCGCATGATGCACGCGGACATCGTCTCGTACCTGCCGGACGAGATCCTCGCCAAGACCGACCGCGTGACGATGGCCAACAGCCTTGAGGGTCGCGAGCCCTTCACGGACTACCACCTGTGTGAACTCGCCTTCCGCATTCCGGCACGGATGAAGTACCGCGATGGCCGAGGCAAGATCGTGTTGCGGGAACTCCTGGCCCGATACGTCCCCCCCGAGTTGATGGTCAAGCGCAAGATGGGCTTCGGCGTCCCACTGGACCAGTGGCTCCGGGGCCCGCTGAAGGAATGGGCTTGGTCGCACATCGAGCCGAGGCGGCTCATTCGCGACGGCCACTTTGACCCGATCGCCGTGCGCGACTTGTGGGAGAGCCACCAATCAGGCAGCCGGCAGGCCCAGTGGGAACTCTGGACGATCATTGCGTTCCAGGCGTGGGCGGCTCGATGGACGCACCGGATGACGTTCGACGAAATCTCCAGGGCCCCAGACCTGCTGCCCGTCGCCGTCAAGGCATTCACGGACCTGAGCGTCGATGGCAGCGTCGAGCGGTCGATCGACCGAGGTGACCCCATTCCCGCGACGACGGCCACCATTCCTCGCCCGCACGCGACACCGGGAACGCACACGGCGGAGGCCGGTGAAATCGGGCGGCAGCTCACCACTGGCACGGCCTGGGGTTTGGTGCAGACCGGGGTGCAGAAGGCATGCAGCATCGCGACGTACCTGGTGATGGCCTATCTGCTGTTCCCGGCCGACCTCGGCGCCGCGACGCTCGCGATATCGCTCGTCACCCTGATGAGCATCCTGTATCCCGGTGCTGCCGGTGACCTCATCATTCAGCGACGCGCGATCGATGGGGATCGATGGGAGGCTGCGGCGACAAGGCTGGCCCTCCTCTCAGGCGTCGGGACGATGGCGATTGCACTGATCGCCGGCCCCTTCATTGCCGGGTGGTACTCGCAGCCGGCACTGGCCACGTTGCTCCTCTTTGCCGCGGGGCGAGTCCTGCTGGACGCGGCCACCACCGTCCCGATCGCGCTGGCGAGGGCACACCTTCAGTTCAAGTACCTGTCGATCCTGGAGACCGCCTCCAGCCTGCTGACGCTGGGACTCACGATCGGGGCGGCGGCGATCGGGATGGGGACCCTCGCGATCCTGGTGCCACTGGTGGTGGTTGGCGCGGGGCGGTTGGCCGTGCTCGCGTGGCACCACCCTTGGAAACTCCTGGAACCCGGGACGTGGACCCGGGTCCGATCACTCTGGCCCGACTTCCGCTCCGGCGCGCTCCAGCACTACTTCAACGGCATCTCGCAAAACATCGACTACCTCGCACTGAGCTTCTTCCACAGCGAGGCCGTGCTGGGCGTCTACACCATTGCGTACCAGATTGCCTCGCTCATCGGGATCGCCTTGAGCTTCACGGTGGGCAGCGTGTTGCAGCCCATCCTCAGCAAGCTGGCTCCTTCCCCGCCGGAACAGTTGCGTGCATACGTCACCACGCAGGTGGCTGCGATGGCCGCCGCTTCCGCGGCAGGGCTCATGATCGCCAGCCTTGGGTCCTGCGCCGTGCAGACCCTGCTCCCCGAATCCTGGCATGGCGCCGCGAAGCCGCTCGTGGTGCTGGCCATGGCCTTCATCGTCGGCAACCCCATCCAAGTCGCCCGCGCGATGCTCCGCGCGAATGGACAGTACGCGCTTGCGTTTCGGCTGCAACTGCTCACCACCGCGATGCTGGGCGGCGGCGTGCTCCTCGCCAGCTGGTGGCGAGGTCCAGGTTCGGTGGCCCTGGCGGTGCTGCTGACATTCCTGGTGATGGCGCCGGTGCACATCGTGGCGTCCATGCCTCGGGGCAGCCAACGCCGTGGCACGATGATCCGCATCATGCTCCGATCGCCCCTGTGTGCGATGGGCGCATTCGCTCCCTCCCTGCTCCTGGCGGTCGTGGTCAGTTATGGCTGGTTCGACCTGCTCCAGCCGGGTTCGGTTTTCTCCCTCTGCTGCCTGTTGGTGAGCGCCGCCCTCTCCTCGAGCGACTACATGACTTATCTCAGGCGGTTTGAGCCGAGCGTCCACGCCGACACGATGCGCGCGTGGAGCGCAGTGCGGGATCGACTCTCGTTCCGAGCGCGAGGCGCCTCGGCCTGACTCCGGCCGCTCACTCGAACAGCAAGCCACGATCGGCGATCGACCGCCGGACCACGGGGCCGCCCCACCGGTCGTAGTCCTCGTTGGGGTTCAAGCCAATCCACTCAATGAGGCCCAGGACGCTCCGGGGCTCCGCCGTCTCGCGCCAATCGTCGCCGAATCGCACCTTGATGCCAAGCCACAGGTGCGCGTAGGCGTTGCGTCGCACCAGTCCCGGGTGCGGGTGGAGGAGTGGCTGGATTCGATCACCCACGCGTGCGACTGCGGCACGGATGGCGGCGGACTCGGCGTGGGTCAGGGACACGCGAGTGTGCTACTCGACCCGATTGCCGGGACCGATCAGTTCCAGGCGCCGAGCAGGATGGCGAGGTCTTCGGCGTCGACCATGCCGCTGCCGTTGATGTCGCTTGGAGTCCCGCCCTGGCCCCAGTCACCGAGGACCAGCGCAAGGTCGGTGCCATCGATCAACCCGTCGCCGTTGACGTCGCCGGTCGGTGGCGCGGTGCCCCCTTCGGTGTAGGCCAGCGTCAGTCCCGTGCCGACGTTGTTGTTCCAGTCGCGCGCGCGGACGAAGTAGCTCACCTGTGCCTGCGGCGCCTGTGCCGGGACCGTGCCGCGCCACATGTTGTTGCCGTGCCAGGCCATGGAAGCCAACTGCTCGGCACCGCCGTTCACGGTGTAGGCGATCTCGACGCCGCGATC
Organism: Planctomycetia bacterium; assembly: GCA_005776885.1. Lineage (GTDB taxonomy): Bacteria > Planctomycetota > Phycisphaerae > Phycisphaerales > SM1A02 > SXOD01. The sequence goes on along the minus strand of SXOD01000015.1, from coordinate 25,630 downwards.
GTGGAACCCGCGGTCGCTTGTCATCTGGTCGTGGATCTCGACACGGACGACGTGGTCGACGGGCTTGGCGGCGGCCGTGGCCTGCTCGGTCCGGATGATCGCCGGGGCAATCGTGTCGGCGGGGCCGTTGTTGAGGTAGAGCCGATTCTGGAAGGCGCCGGACTCGCCCTGGCCGGTGATCACGTCGAAGTCGCCATCATTGTCGACGTCTCCCACCTTCACGTCGAGCGAGGAGTCGCTGACCGAGGTGATGATCCCGGTGGCCTGCGTGAACGAGCCGGTCCCGTTGTTGCGGTAGACGCGCTCGGCGCCGCCCAGGACGGCGATGATCATGTCCAGGTCGCCATCCATGTCGATGTCGAAGAACTTGCTGTCGTTGTCGTCGGCCGAAGGGTTGGGCGAGATCTGCGACGAGATGTTGGTCCAGACCGTGCCGAGACCGTTCGCGTTGCGGAGCAGCAGTTCCTGGTTGCCGCTGCCGGCGTTGGCGCCAAGCAGGTCCAGGTCGCCGTCACCGTCGATGTCCCCGGCGTCGTACGAATAGGCGGTGGCATCGCTGACGATGGTGGTCATCTCGGTGAAGACGCCCGCACCGCCGTTCAGGTAGAGCTTGCTGTCGCTGGCGCCCGTGGCGCGGGTCCCGAGGTGGATGTCCAGGTCCAGGTCGCCGTCCACGTCCAGGAAGAGGACGTCCATCTGCTGCCCGATGTTGCCGGCCGGGACTCGTGCGGCGGTCTGGTCCGCGAAGTGTCCGGTGCCGTCGTTCACGTAAATCTTCATCTGGGCGCCGGCACCGAAATGCGACGTCCCGCCCGAGTGCGTCAGCGCAATGTCCAGGTCGCCGTCATTGTCGATGTCGCCAAACTGCCCTCGGCTGGAGGTCAGGTTGATCACGGGCATTCGCTGCGCGGACTCGTTGGTGAACGTCCCGGTGCCGTCATTGATGAAGAGGAGAGCTGGCTTCACGAAGTCCTGCGCCAGCAGCATGTCCCAGTCGCCGTCTCGGTCGACGTCGCCGAACTCGACGCCTCGGAACCAGCCCGTGATGGTTCCCACCCGGGCATCAGTCTGGTCGGTGAAGGTGCCTGTTCCATTGTTGACGTACACGCGGGGCTTCAGCGCCGTGCCGGCGGATGAGTACCCCTGGCCGTTGGCCGCGACGAAGTCCAGGTCGCCGTCGTTGTCGATGTCACACAGCGAAATCTGGTTCGTGTACTCCGACTGCGTAGGGATGCGGCCGCTGGTGCCGTCCACAAACTGGACCTGGGCATGCACGACAGGCGCGACCCCAAGTCCAACGAGGGTCGTGAAGGCGGCAAGGGTGATCGATCCCGGACGATTGGAAGCGCGGTGCATGAAAGTCTCCTCCTGACGAACAACCGCCCGCAAGGGGCTCGAGCACCTATTGATAGCCCGTGGAGGGGCAGAATCCACCGGAACTGGCAAAAAACCAGTTTGGGGGGTGAAATGCGCAGTCGATTTCAGTCTCGCCGACGTCGCTTGATGGCCACGGATGTCGCAGCCGCTGGGGATGGCTGGTTCTCGGACCGGTCCGGCGTGTTGACCGGAGTCGATGGCGCGCCGCGAGTCCCCGCCGCCTTGGCACTCTGCGCCAGGCTTCGGACTCGATCCCTTGCGGCCCGAACCTGCTCGGGAGAGGCTCCCTGCAGGTACGCGCCGCACATCGCATCGGCCTCATTCAACCCTTCCACGGTGAGCAGTCCGCCCTCGGCATCCACGCGAACCGCGCAGATCCCAAAGTCGGAGAGGAGCGTGGTCGCACAACGGAACGCCGGAGAGTCGCGATGACCTTCCTGCTTGGTCAGGCCGCCGAGGTACCTGGCGGCGGCCGCCATGTGGTCCTCGTTGACGCGCCGCAACTGGTTGATGCCGGCGACCGTCTTCTTCATGTCCTCCAGCTTGGGGGGCGTGAGGTCAAGCTTCTCGCCGTTGAGGTGGAAGGTCCGGTTGGCGCGGTTGTGCAGCGCGACCACCATCGCCCGGCCCGTGGCCATGTTTCCCGTCGTGAAGGGGTCCGTGTTGTCGCGAGCCATCTGCTCGGAAGGAATGTGCTCCGTCACCTTCATGGTCCCGGCGACATCGTCCAGTTCCACCGCACGCACGCCCATCTCGTGCAGCATCCAGAGGCTGGCCTGCACCAGGGCGTGGTCGTTCCCGATCGACTGCTTCTTGGCATCGGTGAGGAGCGCTGCGAGGATCGACCCCAGCGGCACCTTGGGCATCTGTGGCAGTGCCACGTTGGCGATCTTGCCGAAGGCGTCGGCCTTCTGCTGGGTGAGCGGGATCGAGGTGCCGTTGAGCGTGATCGATGGCATGGGGGGAGGGAGGTTACCTCCCTAGCATGACGGGATGGGAATACTGCAGGCTCTCGCGGTCAGCGTCTCGATGTGTGTGCCGCAGGCCGCATCCGCGCCAATCGCTCCGCCTCCCGATTACACCTGGTGGCGCGAGGCCAGATTCGGCATGTTCATCCACTGGGGGCTGTACGCCGAGGCCGCCGGCACCTGGCGAAAACGATTCCTCGGCGGCTGGACCGAATGGCTCCTCTCCAAGGGGCAGATCGATCCTGTCCAGTACCAGCACGAGTTGTTGCCTCGGTTTGACCCGGCTGGATTTGACGCGACGGCGATCGTGTCGGCGGCCAGGCGCGCAGGCATGGGCTACATCGTCATCACCACCAAGCACCACGAGGGCTTCTGCCTGTGGGACAGCGCCGACAGCCCCAGTGACATCGCGATGACGCCCTTCGCCGCTCGCGGTCGCAGTCCGCTCAAGGAGTTGGCGGACGCGTGCCAGCAGGAGGGGATTCGGCTGGGCTTCTACTACTCACTGCTCGACTGGCACGATGCGGACTACCTGCCGCGGCGGGCGTGGGATGCTCGCTCCGCGGACGGGGTGGACTACGCCAGGTACGCCCAACGCACGCGCACACACCTTGAAGAGTTGTTGGGAGGGCAGTTTGGCGACATCGACATCCTGTGGGGCGATGGCGACTGGGAGCATGGCCCAGAGGCACACGGTTCGCGTGATCTCCTGGCGCGCGCCCGTGACTTGCAGCCCGGGCTCTTGGTCAACAACCGTTGGTCGCTTCCCGGCGACTATGACACCCCCGAGAACACGATTCCCGACGCGCCGCTTTCCCGCCCGTGGGAAACATGCATGACGATGAACGAGTCGTGGGGCTACACCCCGCGAGTGGATACCTACAAGCCCGCGGCGGAACTGGTGCGCATGCTGGCGGACATCGCGTCCAAGGATGGCAACTTCCTCCTCAACGTCGGTCCCGACGGCAATGGAAGGCTTGACGCCGTGGCACTGAAGCGTCTGGGCGAGATCGGCGAGTGGATGGACCACAACGCCGAGTCCATTCGAGGCACGCGCGGCGCCGGGACGATCCACGCTCCGGCGGTGTATCCGTGGGGGCGGTTGACGGTGCGTGAGGGCGCGGACACCGGCGGTGCTGGTGGTGGTGCGGGCGGGGGCGGTGCGGGCGGGGGCGCAGGCGGCGAGCTCTACCTCCATGTGTTCGAGCGGCCCGAGTCCGGCGAGATCGTGCTGCCGGGACTGGCGGCCGCCGTGGACTCCGTGTCCGTGCTCGGACTGGCGGGGATCGGTGGCGAGCCGATTGAGTTCATGCATCGCGGAGCGGACGGGGTGGTGGCGCTGCCTCCGGGAGTGCACACGAGCGGTAGCAGCATGGATACGGTGATCAGGCTGGAGGTCGCGAGTTGGCCGCCAATCGCTGGGACGCCAAGGCCCTCGGTCGAGCCAGGGCTGTTCGAGGAGTCGACGCCACTTGGCTTTGAAGTCGCTCCCGGCAGCGAGGTGTTGGTGACCACCGACGGGAGCGAGCCTCGGATCAGCGGGCCGACGACGCGGACGCTGCGTGGATCGAATGACACGGTCCCGCTCACGGTCACCTCGCGAGTGCGTGCTCGGAGCGTCGTTCGCGGCGCCGTGACGGGCGACCCCTTCGCCGGGACCTACACGCTCGCGACGCCGTGGCCGGCGGTGGCCGGGATGTCGCCTCGACTGGCGGCGACGGTGCTGGAGGGTGGTCCCGGGCAGTTTGTGCACGCGCCTGGCTCCGCGTTGTTCATCGCGCAGCCTGAGGGCATGGCGCCGCCGCGGTCGAGTGCGATCGCCGTGTCATCCATCGCCCTGCCGCCTGGCCTTCCCGAGGACAACTTTGCCGTGCAGTTCGACGGAGTGATCGATGTGCCAGCAACCGGCATCTGGACCTTTTGGCTGACCAGCGACGATGGGTCGATGCTGTGGATCGATGGCCGGCCCGTCGTGGACAATGACGGTCCGCACGGCGCGAAGGATGTTCGTGGGCAGGCGCCTCTCGCGGCGGGCGCGCACACGATCCGCGTGGGGTTCTTTGAAGGCGGTGGCGCGGCGACGCTCTCGCTGGAGTGGGCGGGGCCTGGCGGTGAACGGCACGTGGTCCCGACCTCGGCGTTTGGCGGCGGGTGAGGCCCTTGAAGCGGTGGGATTCTCGAGTTTTTCTCGAATGACCCACCGCGCCAAGGCGGTGTGCGGCATCGAACAGGCCGCGCGTTCGCATGATCCCCGCTCGCCGACTCAGGCGGGGATCGACTCGCCCTCGCGAGCGGTCAAGTCGGCGTAGAGCGCGCGCAGCCTGCCGGTGACGGGGCCGCCTCCGATCACGCGACCATCCAGGAGACGCACCGGCGTCAACTCCCCAAGCGTGCCCGTCACGAACATCTCGTCAGCCGTCCACGCCTCCGCAAGCGTCAGTCGCTTCTCTGCGTGGGCGATGTCGTGCGCGCGACACAGTTCCAGCACCTTCGCGCGCGTGATGCCGGGGAGGCATGCGTCAGCGAATGGGGTGAACACGACGCCTCCCCGCACCAGAAACACATTGGTCGCGTTGGTCTCCGCGATGAAGCCCTCCATGTCAAGCATCAACGCGTCGTCCGCCCCCGCCGCATTGGCCTCGATCTTGGCCAGGATGTTGTTGAGGAGGTTGTTGTGGTGGATCTTCGAGTCCAGGCACTGCGCCGGATTGCGTCGAATCGAGCTGGTGATGAGGGTGATCCCGGCTCCGCCGCCAGCTCCCTCCCCCACCGGCCGGCCGCGCGTGTCGGCGAGCGGCTTCCACTCGGCCAGGACGATGAGGGTGCACCCCTCCTGGTTGTTTCGGGGATCCATGCCTGAGGTGACCTTGCGACCGCGCGTGAGGGTCACGCGCATGTGGGCTCGATCACGCATTCCGTTGGCGCGAAGCGTGGCAAAGATGGCTTGGCGCACCTCATCCGCCGTGGGAGCGCCTACAAACGCCAGTGCGTGCGCAGAGGCGAGGAGCCGTTTCACATGCTCGTCCAGGGCAAAGACTCGTCCGTTGTAGACACGGACACCCTCCCACACGGCATCGCCGCCCTGCACCACGCTGTCAAAGACGGAGACCTTGGCTTCTGAGCGCGGCACGATCTCCCCATCGACCCACACGCGGAGGTCGGCGTTGCGCGGGTCGGGGAGGAGGGATGCGGGGGTCGAGGGTGCCATCCCGCGCAGCCTAGGTCCGGGCGCGGATGGCCCGTGCGTGCAGAGTGTCATAGAGCGGCCGGCACTGGTCGATCAATGGCCGCAGGCTTGCGGGGATGGGCTCCGTCTTGGGTCGATGAGCTCCGAAGCCCGTGGATCGATGCACATTCTGGTACCAGTGCTTCGCCCACACGCCATCGCACTTGCGCGCACCGGCGGGCCAGGACAGCATCGACGCATCCCACGGAATCGACAGTCGCACGCAGAGCTCACGCAGGACGCCTTCGGGGTCCAAGAGGAGTTCTCGCGCGTCCAGGACGGGCACATCCTGTCCTCGCGATTCAAGGTCGACCAGGAGCTCCACCTGTCGCTCCATCCCGATGTCTCGCATGGTGGGGTTTGGCACCTGGACGGAAAGAGTCACTGCCACTTCAGCAGGGTCCCGTACGAGGAGCACATTGCGCGTGTGGGACAGGAACCCAAGGTCAAGCTGCACCAGGTGATGCGCCATGTGCTTTTGGAAGTGGAGCGGCTCCGCGGTGGGGGCCAGGACGACCTCCCGCACCACGCGCGCGCCATCGTTGTCCTGCGCCGCCAGCACCTCGTCCCGCCCAGGGTGGCCTGCCTCCGAGACGCTGAGGTAGTGCGCGTACAGCGGCTCGTCCGAGCATCGCGTGTCCGATCGCTGGTCGAACGCGTACATCAGCGCCGTCGAGACATTGCGCGGACCGGACCACAGGCAGATGTGGGTCGACATGGTGTGGCGGTCCGGCGAAGGTTCGCAGGCTAGCGACACACGCACATGTCTCGCCTACGCTTCGCGGCGATGTTGCTGATCCCTTGCGCGATTGCTGCCTTGGTTCTCCCCCCTGCGCCGCCAGTCGACCGCGTCGTGATCGTGAGCGTCGACGGCTTGCGTGCCGATGCGCTGGAGGGCTCCTCGCTCGGGCAGCTGCCGGCCTTCGGACGACTCCTCCAGGGTCCGCACACGCTCAACGCCAGGTGCGACCCGGACATCAGCGTCACCCTTCCCAACCACGTCGGCATGGTGACGGGGCGAATGATGCTCGGCCCCAGCGGCCACGCCTACGAACTGAACACGCTCCCGCTGGCGCCTGCGGCGGGCGGCTTGGTGCGGCCCTCGCCGAGTCGATACATCGCCAGCTGCTTCGACGTGGCCCACGATGCGGGGCTCTCCACCGCCGCCATCGCCAGCAAGCTCAAGTTCACGCTCTTTGCGCAGACCTGGGGTGATGAGTACGGCGCGGCAGACGCCGATCCGCGCGGCGGCGACAACGGCCGGAACAAGATCGACACTTTCACATTTGCCCCGGACATGCCGAGGGTGACCGACGCGGTGATCGACGCCCTCGACACGCTGGACGCCCCAGACACCCCAGACACCCCAGACACGCGCCCCGACGATGCGACTCGCGGACTGGTCTTTGCCCACTACGCGCTCCCCGACAGCGTCGGTCACACGACAGGGTGGACCACCGAGCCGAACCAGCCCTGGATGGCCAGCGTGAAGGCCGTGGATGATGAGTTGGGGAGGCTGCTCACGGCCATCGACACCGACCCGAAGCTCAATGGCCGCACCGCCATCGTGCTCACGGCCGACCACGGCGGCGGCGTGCCGTTCGGCACGCACACAGACCAAGACGCACTCGTGAACTACCGCATCCCGTTCATCGTGTGGGTCGATGGCACCGAGCACTCCTGCGATCTCTACGCCACCAACAGCGGCGTTCGAGCAGACCCGGGCGTTGATCGCGCCACTACGCACGAACGCGTCACCGCGCCGATTCGCAACACCGACGCGGGCAACGCGGCGCTGCAACTGCTGGGGCTGGAACCGGTCCCGGGATCGGTGTACGGGGGCGAGTCGCTGCCGCTCACCGTCACGCCACCCGCAACACCGCCCGCCGTCACCTCGCCGGCACCAGTCGCACCGCGCGCAGGTTCATGAGCGCCAGGCGGGGAAGGTCCACCGCACGGATCGTGAGCGTGTGCGCGGCGAGGGTGACCGAGCCATCGGCCGCGGGCGCCGTGAACAAAGCCACTACCTCGGGTGTTCCGTCGAGGTCGATCGCCAGCACGCTCGCCGTCGCGCTGGGAGGGGTGGCTGGAAGCACGACCGTCCCCGCCGTCGCGCCCGGCTTTACTTCAAAGGCCGTGTTTCCCAGGAGCCGCGCGTTGGACCATGCATTCTTGAAGGGCGGCAGCGTGAACTCCACGGTTGATGCGCCGTCTGCCGCCACCGGCCATTCAAAGATGTGCAGGTACAACCGAGTCTTCCCCCCGGGCAGCGGCTTCTGCGTGACTCGACCCCAGGCCGGCGCGCGGTTGAACGGGCTGGCCGCCGTGCCGTAGATCGACTCGCCGTTGGTCTCCATCCAGTCGCCCATCGCCGTCAATCGATCAATGCTCTCCTGGGGGATGCGGCCATCGGGCTGCGGCCCGACATTCAGGAGGAAGTTGCCGCCTTTGCTGGCGATGTCCACCAAGCCGCGCACGAGCGACTGGGCACTCTTCCAGTTGTGGTCATTCTGGTGAAAGCCCCACGACCGATTCATGGTCATGCAGGTTTCCCAGTCCACGCCGGGCAGGCCGCTGGCGGGAATCTCTTGCTCGGGAGTGCCGTAATCCCCTTCCCACTGGCCTTCGCCGTCCAGGCCGGCCATGCCTTGGCGCCCCTTGTCCACTCGGTTGTTGATGATGATCGACGGCTGCAGCGATCGCACATGCCGCGCCAGGTCCAGCCCCATCTCGTGGTTCCAGGTGCCTTCCCACTCGCCGTCGAACCAGAGGATCCCCATGTTGCCGTAGCGACCGGAGAGGAGCTCGCTCAGCTGCCCCTTCATGAACTCTCGGTAGCGGTCGAAGTTGGCGCCATCGGTCGCCCGGCCGTCCCACTTGCGCCGCGGCAGGTAGTCCGGGTGCGTCCAGTCCATGATGGAGTGGTAGACGCAGAAAGCGATGCCCTCGCGTTCGCAGGCGTCGGCCAGCTCCTTGATGATGTCGCGCTTGAAGGGCGTCCCCATCACGTCCCAGTCGGTGAGCGCGCTGTCAAAGAGCGCAAAGCCATCGTGATGCTTGCTGGTGATGACGATGTACTTCTGCCCCGCCGCCTTGGCGATGCGAACCCACTCGTCGGCGTTGAAGTCGACGGGATTGAACTGCGACTGCAGCGGCGCGTAGTCGGCGGGCGTGATCTTCGCGGAATGCATCAGCCACTCGCCAGCGCCCGGGTAGTTGGTGCCGTTCCACATGCCGCCCGGCACGGCGTAGAGGCCCCAGTGGATGAACATGCCAAAGCGCGCGTCGCGGAACCAGCCCAGGCGCTCGTCGCGGGTGGCCTGCGCCCACTCGCGTGAGCCGACGTCCTGGGCCTGTGCGATTGGGGCAAGTGAGCCCGACCCCAAGAAGCAGCCGGCCATGAGCGGAACGAGAACAGAGCCGAGAGTGGATCGATCCATGCGACAGATACTAGGGAAGGCCCAGTCCTTAGACTCATCACCCGATGTCAAGCGCACCCCGCGTCTCCCCCTGGCTGGTGCTGGTCGCCGCCACGGGCAGTTTGTCGATGGTGATGCTGGACTCCACCGTCGTTGGCGTGGCGCTGCCATCGATCCAGCAGGACCTCGGCCTCACCACGTCGGAGCGCGGCTGGATCGTGAGTTCCTACTTGCTGGCGATGGCCGCCCTCATGGCGCTGGGTGGTCGTACCGGAGATCGCATCGGCCATGTGCTTGCCTTCCGCACGGGACTGCTTGGCTTTGGCGTCGCAAGCGTGATGTGCGGTCTCTCGGAAGGCCCGGCGACCATCATTTCCTGGCGAGTCATGCAGGCGGTGTGCGTGGCGCTCATGCAGCCGGCGGCAACGGCGATGGTGGTCTCGTCGTTCCCGCGCGAGCGCCTGGGCCGGGTGATGGCCGTCTACATCGGGATTCCGCTCCTCTTCCTCGCTGGTGGGCCCGTCCTTGGCGGCGCCATCACCGAGTGGGCCGGCTGGCGTTGGATCTTCCTCCCCAACGCGTTGATCGCCCTCGCCGCGATCGCGATGACCTTTGGCATCGGGCTTCGCAACGACCCCGGGCACCCACGCGCGTTCCATCCCTTCGCGCCGGTGCTCCTGGTCTTCAGCCTCTCGGCGCTTGGCATCGGGCTGCAGGAACTTGGTGACGACTTCGGGTCCGCGATCTGGAGCGCACCACTCATGGTGGGCGGCGCCGTGGCGTTCCTCGCCTTCCTCTGGTGGCAGTACCGGAGCCCTCGCCCGTTGCTGGCGCTCACCGTCTTCCATGACCGCGTCCTCCTTCGCGACGCACTGCTCATTGCCTTCGCCCAGCTCGCGCTGGTGGGACAAGGAATATTTGGCCCGATCTACCTCCAGGTCGTGATGGGCATGTCGCCCCTCGACAGTGGCCTGGCCGCATTGCCGCTGGTGGCGCCCAACGTGATCGTCATCCACTTCGCGGGTCGCGCCTACGACCGATGGGGCGGTCGGGCTCCGGTGCTGGGTGGCGCCATGACCGTCCTGGTTGGGCTCTTGGTCGAGTCTGCGGGCATGTGGATCGTGGACTACACGATCATCGCCATCGGGATGGGACTCATCGGCTGCGGCATCCCGTTCATCCTCAACCCATCCAACACCGACGGCATGGCGCGCGCGCCGGCGGACAAGCGCGCGGAGGTGTCCGGCCTCCTGCAGACGGGACGGCAATTCGGGAGCGCGTTCGGGATCACGACGGTCATTGCCAGCGTGCATCTCTGGAGTTCGATCCTCCAACCAGGTGATGCCGGGGCGGCAGGCATGATGGACCGTCTGCGCGACGGCGACCAGACCCTCGCGGTCGGCCACGCCATCTCCCTCACCTTCGGGACGCAGGCGCTGGCCGCGCTCATCGTGGTGTGGTTGGCGCTGGGATTGCCCAGCCGGGACGGCGCGACATCGAGCCAGGCCTCAGCCTGAAACGTGCGCCAGGTCCGCGGGCGTATTCGCGGCCAAGGTCGCCTCCCCAAACAGCAGCGCGACCTGCGATGGGTCGATCGCCAGCCGGACGACGTCGCCGATGGCGTGGTGCCACCGAGGATTGTGCTCCAGCACCGTCAGGACGGCCCCACCGCAATTCACGGTGTGCCGGGCGGAGGCGCCGAGGTTCATCGTGCGCAGGAGTCGCCCCTTGGCGAGCTCATGGATGCCCGGCGGTATCGCCGCCGAGACAAACTGCAACGACTCGGGCCGGATGCTGAGCGTGGCCTGCCCGATGCGCTTGCTGTCGGGGATGCGGATGTCACCGATCGGCGTCGAGGCCAGGAACCCCGTCCCCGACGTGCCCTGCACCGTCGCCGGGATCAGGTTGGTCTCGCCGAGGAAGGTGGCGATGAACGCGGTCTGTGGGTGGGAGTAGACCTCCCTCGGCGGTCCCACCTGCTCCATGCGGCCGTCGTGCATGACCGCCATCCGGTCGGCCATCGAAAGCGCTTCTTCCTGGTCGTGCGTGACGTAGACCGCCGTCATGCCGGTGTGTCGACAGACCCGGACGATCTCCGTGCGCATCTCCACGCGGAGCTTGGCATCCAGGTTGGACAGGGGTTCATCCAGGAGCAGAATGCGGGGGCCGAAGGCCACGGCACGAGCCAACGCCACCCGCTGCTGCTGCCCACCGGAAAGTTCGTGCGGCTTCCGGGCCGCGTATGGCGCCATCTGGACCAGCTCCAAGGCCTCGCCCACCCGTCGTTCGCGGTCGGCGGCGCTGACCTTGGCCACCTCCAGCCCGAAGGCGACATTGTCGCGGACCGTCATGTGCGGCCAGAGCGCAGAGCTCTGGAACACCATCCCGCAGCGACGCCGCTCCGGGGGATCGGACGTCACGTCCTTGCCGTCGAAGAGGATGCGCCCGGCGGACGGCGGGATGAATCCGGCAATCATCCGGAGGATTGTTGTCTTGCCGCAGCCCGATCCGCCGAGAAGGAAGAAGAGCTCTCCCGGCTCGATGCGCAGCGACACCTCCCTGACCACGGAGGTCGACCCATACGACTTGCTGAGCGCCTCGAGCGTGATCGGAACCATGGACCCGCAGGATACGATCCCCCCCATGCCTGACGCCGCCCTCCACCAGTTGCAGCAACTGCAGCGGTGGCGTGGCAACCGGACTGGCCGTGGACCCGAGACGCTCACCGACGAATGGAAGCGCATCGGTGCGCAGGTCAAGCGCGACCACAAGCGAGTCGGTGGCGTCCTGGAAGCCTGGGAACTCTGCGTGCCGGAGTCGCTGCGCGGCGCGTGCCGGGTCGATGGCTACTCGCGCGGCGTCCTGACCGTCGCGGTCGAGGGCTCGCCCGCCCGATTTGAACTGGATCGAGCCCTGCGCGGCGGCCTCGAAGGCCGCCTGAAGCAGCTCCTGGGGACCGCGTTCCAGCGGGTCCGGTGCGTCAGCGCGCCCATCGACTCCGCCTCTTGAGGCACATCGTGGCTACGCCCCGGGGGCCATTCCTTCCGTGGTGGCGATGGCGTCCCGCAGCGTTGCTGGCATCGGGCATGCTCGGCCCTCCCGATCGACACATCCCAACGTGGACGTCGCCACCAGGATGATCTCGGTCCCGCGACGGATCTCGTATTCGTGGAGGATCTTGACCGCCCCCACCTCCAGCACGTGCGTGCGCAGCGTGAGCACGTCGTCGTACCTGGCCGGGCGTCGATAGCGAAGCTCGAGCTTGGCCACCACGAGGAAGTGGCCCGCCACCTCCATTTCTCGATACGTGGTCCCGGTCGCCCGCAGCAGTTCCGTCCGTCCCATCTCCAGCCAGATCGGGTACGTGGCGTGGTGGACCACGCCCATGGGGTCGCACTCGGAGTATCGAACCCTGAACTGGATCTCGCCGATCGTCATCGCCGGGACGGTAGCCGATCGGGCACGGCGAGCCGCCTGGTCGATCACTTGCCCACGCAGAAGCTTGCGAAGATCTCCCCCAGCACGTCGTCGCTCGTGAAGTGGCCGCTGACATCGCCAAGGTGCCGGACGGACGATCGAAGTGCCTCGGCGACCAGCTCCGTGCCGTGGATGGCGCGCCCTTCAACACGCAAGAGCACGATGGCGTCGCGCAGCGATCCCACCGTGCCCGCCAGCGCGTGACGATGTCGAGCCAGCGACATGGCGCCCGCATGTGCTCCCGCCCATTCGGCGAGGGACTGGACGATCGCATGCCGCAGTGCCTCCATCCCATCCCCCCGGTGGGCGGAGACCAGGAGCGGGCCAGCCGCCCCTGGCCCGGCGACCAGTGGACACCCGAGGTCGGCGCACGTGGCCACGGGCATGGTGCGATCGGCCTGCAGCGGCCTGCCGAAGGACCTGCCGACATCGCCCGCCCGTGCACACGACAGCACCAGCGCCGCGGCGGCCACCTCACGAGCCATCACGTCCCGCGCCGCGTCCGCGAATGGGTCACCATCGGCGGGGAGGCCTGGCACATCGACCAACTCGCACTCCACCACGGCACCGGCAGGCGACCTGAGCCTCAGCCGCTCGACCAAGGCATCGCGCGTCGTGCCCGACTCCCCGCTGGCCACGGCACGGGCGCGACCGAGCAGTGCGTTGAACAACGTGCTCTTGCCCGCGTTGACGGGGCCCCAGAGCACCACGCGGGGGAGGCCCGACGATGCCTCCGTCACCGCGGCGCCGTCCGACAGCCGTTCGATGGCCTGCTCCCACGCCTCGCATCGCGAGCGCAGTGCCGGTGCCTCGATCGGCACGACGTCCTCCTCTTCGGTGAAGTCGATGCCAGCCTCCACCAGGGCCAGCGCCGAGAGGATCTCCCGCTGCAGCCGGTCGCACGTGGCGCCGATTCGACCCTCCCGCAGGTGTCGCGCCGCCTGCAGCCCATCGGCATCGACGGCCGCGATGGATGCGGCGACTCCCTCGGCCTCGTTGAGCGACACCTTGCCATTGAGGAAGGCGCGCATCGAGAATTCGCCCGGCTCGGCTGGACGGGCGCCCGCGGCACACACCGCCTCCAGCATCGCGCCGCCGACGCCGCCTGGCACGAGCCACTCCACGATGTCTTCGCCCGTCGCGGAATGCGGCCCCGCCATCGTGATGGCGAGCGTGCGCATCGAGCCAACGGGAAGGTGGACCAGCACGGCCCGCACGCCGCGAACGCCTGGCCATGGGTCACCAGCCAGCCGGCCTGCGACCGCGAAGGCATCGCGCCCGCTGGCGCGGACGATGCATCGACGGCCGGACGTGTCACTGGAGATCGCGGCGATCGTCTCCGCGACGCGCAGCACGGTCAGTCGCGGTCCTTGAACGTCTTCTTGTCCTTGTTCCGGTCCTGCAGGCGGTCAAGCGCATCGGCGTATCGACGGCCAACCTCATCCTTGGACTTGACGGCGCCACGCTTCTTGGGCGAGAGGTCCATCTTGGCCACTTCGGCGCGCACACGCTTGCTCTCCCAGATCCCGATCAGCGTGCTGGTCATGATGTAGAGCGTCAGGCCCGAGGGCGCCTTGTAGAGCATGACCGGGAAGAGGATGACGGTCATCCACTTCATCATCTTCTGCTGCTGCTCCTGCTCGGGCGTCAGCGTGGTCATCGACGGCGGCTGCATGTACTTCTGCTGGATGAAGAAGACGGCGCCCATGAGGAGCGGCACGACGTTGATTCCCTGCAGCGTGAAGGCCCACAGGTCGAAGGACCGCCCGAATGCGATGAAGTTGTCCGGGGCGGAAAGGTCTCCCAGGAAGAGCCACCCCCCCAACTGCTGGAAAATGCCGAAGAACGCCGGCTCCTGCCGCAGTTCGAACGCCAGGTACAGGACGGCATAGAGGGCGATCCAGATCGGCATCTGCAGGAACATCGGGAGGAAGCCGCCAAGGCAGCCGAGCGGGTTCACGCCGTACTCGGAGTAGAGGCGCATCTGCTCTTGCTGCATGCGCTTGGGCTCATCCTTGTATCGCTTCTGCAGTTCCTCCAGCTCGGGCTTGAGCGCGCCCATCACCCGACCCACCTTCTGCATCTGGATCTGGCTCTTGCGCGTGAGCGGGTGCAGTGCCAGGCGAACCACAACCACCAACGCGATGATCGCCAGTCCCCAGTCGAAGAAGACGTGGTCGTGGAGCGCGGCGAGGAAGATCACCAGCCCATTGGCCAGCCAGGCAAACGTGCAGAAGGTGCAGCAGCCGCTCATCTGGTAGACGATGAGCCCCACCATCCCCAGGGTCGAGTAAGGCTCATCCTCGATGAGGACCTGCCGCGAGAGCGGGCCCGCGTAGGTGGCGAAGTCGATCGATGCCGACTCGCCTGCCGCCACGGCCTGCGGCCACATCGACAGGACGCTGAACATCGCCGGCGACGCGCCGACACCCTGCTGCGCGTACACGGTCTTGACTGAGCCCGCGAGGCTCTTGCTGGAGGCTCCAGGAACGCCGGCCCCTGCCCCCTCGCTGAATGGCGCGTGGATGGCCAGCGCGAAGTATCGATTCGTGGAACCAAACCAGGAGAGCGACTCCCCTGACCGCTCAGCCATGGGCCACACGATGGCCGACCCGGATTCCTCCACCATCGAGGCCACGCTTGACCGAGCGATCATCCCGTCGTGCGACACCACCGTCATCTGCGCCGGGTCGCGATCCTTGGGGAGCAGGTAGCCAAACTGGAAGCGACGAACATCAAGCAGCCCGTTGGCCTCGAGCGCGAGGTCGCCCGGGCCGTACATCCAGAGCTGTGCCTGAATCGGAGCCACCGTCAGGTTGTCGACCCGGTGCGCGGCCAGGAGGTCAAATCCCTCACCCGCAAACGCGAAGGTCCGGGTGACTCGCACGACGGCCACCATCGAGCCATCCGCCGCTTCCTCCACCACCTCGGTGACGAAGGTGCCCGGCGCGGTCTCCGCCCAGACGTCCCCGAACAGCGACACGGCAACGCCGTCAATCTCGATGCTGTGGACCGCCATGAGCGGCACCAACATCGGCCGCGGGTCCGTTGCCCCCGCCGCCGGCGGCAACATGCCTTCGGGGCGAAGCGCGTAACGGGCACTGTCGGGCGGAAGCGGCTTCGACGGGTCCCTGGCGTGGGCCGCCGCGGCGCGAGATTCCTCGGCCGTGTTCCAATACTCGCTGAAGACGATCTGGTCGATGCCCGCGCCGCCCGCCGAGAAGTCGACGCGCATGCGCGAGTGGACGGGGTCAAGCGAACCGAGCGAGGTGCGCGGGGCCGGTGTGGTGCCCGGGCCCGTTGCCCCAGGAGCGCGTGCCGAGAGCCTGCGCGACAGGTTGATGGCCGGGGCCTCGGCCGTGGCCGGGATGTCGGTGGCCGCGCCCTCGGTCGCGGCCTGCTCCTGCTCGATCGCCGCAGCGGTCGATTGATCCACGGCGGAGGGCATCGCGTCATCGGGCTGCTGGCCGCCCGGCTTCTTGCCCTGCATCATCGCAAACACGATTCCGATCGCGATCAGGGAGACGACGACTGGAACGACAACGCGGGCGATGCTTGGCTTGCGGCTCATGGCAGTGTGGGAACGGGTGGACGGGGAAGGCTGTCGATCATCGGCCTTGCAGCAGGCGCTCGCCCAGCCAGTCAGGCAGTTCTTCGATGGCGCGGATCTTCTCGACCGTCTCCTCGATCGGGTACTCGACTCGATGGAACACGACCTTCGCCCCCACGGCCTTGCTGGGCTCGTGCTCGACGATGGCGTAGGAGGCGCGCGGGTCCTGGTCGCGGGGCTGGCCCACCGAACCTGGGTTGATGATCACCTTCTCGGTCCCGGAAATCGAGAAGGTGTTGTCATCCAGGTCGTCCAGGTAGAAGAACTCCGGGTCGTCGGTGAAGACGCCGGGGACGTGCGTGTGGCCGACCGTGCAGGCGCGGTCGATCCGGCTGAAGACGCTTGCCAGCTTGGAGGGCGACTGCACGACGTCATCGGGGAAGAGGTACTCGTTGACGGGCTTGCGGGGCGAGCCGTGGACCGCGAGGAAGTCGCCTTCCACCACCCGCACGCGCATCCGCCCGAGGAACTCCCACCGCCGCTTCACGGTCTCGGCATCCCAACGCTCGTTCGGTTCCAGCTGGTCGCGTGTCCAGAACGCAGCCCGCTCAGCCGCTGCGTTGAAGTTCGTGGGTTCGTAGAGCACGGCGTAGTCGTGGTTGCCAAGCAGGCTCCACTCGCAGCGCTGGGCCACCAGGTCCACGCACTCGGCTGGATCTGGGCCGTACCCCACCACGTCCCCCAGGCTCAGGATCCGGTCCACCCCCTGCGCGTCGATGTGTGCCAACACCGCCTGGAGGGCGGCCAGGTTGGCATGAACGTCGCTGATGAGGGCTGTCTTCATGATGAGGCAAACGCCGGCCAACCCCAGCGCAGGCGCAGGAGGGGCGATCCTAGCACCTCCGGTAGGGCATCGGCCACGACCCTAGAATCCCCGCCCCCATGGCAGACCCAACCAAGCACTATGACCTCATCGTCATCGGCTCCGGCCCCGGCGGATACGTCGGCGCGATCCGAGCGGCCCAGATGGGCATGAAGGTGGCATGCATCGAGCGCGACAAGCTGGGCGGCGTCTGCCTCAACTGGGGCTGCATCCCCACGAAGGCCCTGCTCCACAATGCCGAGCTCTACTCGGAAGCCATCACCCACGGCGCCACCTGGGGATTTGACGTGGACGCGTCCAAGGTCAAGGTCCAGTGGGACAAGGTGATCGGCCGAAGCCGCGGCGTCACCGCCAAGCTCAATGGTGGCATCCAGTTCCTCTTCAAGAAGAACAAGATCGACCACATCGCCGGCCACGCCAAGATCATCTCGGGCAAGACCGCCGCCGGACCATGCCAGGTGCAGGTCAGCAAGGCTGAAGGCGCCTACTACACCGGGTCGGGCGCCGCATCCGCGGAGCAGACGCTCACCGCTGACCGGATCCTGGTCGCCACGGGCGCCGCGCCGCGCGAGCTTCCCTTCGCCCCACGCGACGGCAAGGTGGTGATCTCCTCCTACGACGCGATGACCCTGGAGAAGCGGCCTGATTCCATGCTCGTGATCGGCTCTGGCGCGATCGGGATGGAGTTCGCCTACTTCTACAACGCGTTCGGCACCAAGGTCACCGTCGTGGAGATGGTGGACCGCATCTTCCCCGTCGAGGACGACGACATCAGCGCGGCAGCCCAGAAGATCTTTGCCTCGCAGGGGATGGCGATCAAGACGGGCACCACGGTCGGTGCACTCGAGAAGACCGCCAAGGGCGCCAAGGTCACGTTGGTCGACGTCAAGGATGCCAACAGGAAGGAAGTCGTGGAGGTCGACTGCGTGCTGGTCGCCATCGGCGTGCAGGGACGCATGGATGGGCTCTTCGATGCGACACTGGGCATCCGCACCGACAAGGGCCACATCTGGACGGACTACAGGGACAAGGCCAAGCCCACCTACCAGACCAGCGTCCCCGGCATCTACGCCATCGGCGACATCATCGGCCCGCCATGGCTGGCCCACGTGGCCAGCGAAGAGGCGGTCGCCTGTGTCGAGCGCATGAAGGGGCACGATGTCCCGGGGGTCAACTACGCGGCGATCCCCGGCTGCACATACTGCAATCCGCAAATCGCGTCAGTCGGCATGACGGAGCGCGAGGCCAAGGCGAAGGGGATCAAGTACAGGGTCGGCAAGGCAACGTTCAAGGCGCATGGCAAGGCGCTCGCGGTGGAGGCCACCGACGGCCTGGTGAAGCTCATCACCAAGGAGCCCTACGGCGAGATCCTGGGCTGCCACATCCTGGGCCAGAACGCCAGCGAGTACATCGGCGAGATCTGCGTCGCGATCGCGATGGAAGGCCTGGCCGAGGACTTGATCCACACCGTGCACGCCCACCCCACCATGCACGAGGCGATCCACGAGGCGGCCCTGGCCACCGAAGGGCGCATGATCCACGGCTAGAAACGACCATGGCCGGGCCCCGCACCGTGCGGGACCCGGCCTGGCGGGTCGTTCGATCGATCAAGGGAACAGGTGGGATGGGCCGGGCGACGCCGGGCGGATCAACCGCCGGACTTGTCGTACCCATTCTGCTCGCACCAGAACCCGAACCATCGGAAGATGATCTCTTCCTGCATCGTGTGGGTCCACAGCGGACCAAACTCGGCGGCCATGAAGACGCAGAACGCAGCGGGGTAGTTGTGGTCCTGCCGCTCCTTCAGTTCCGGCGGATCATCCGGGACGTCGCTTGCAAGGGCCAGGCCAGTCACTCCGACGAACACAAGGCTCAAGGCAGCGGCGCCGGCACTCCATCGGCGGAACCACCAGTTTCCCGGTCGGGCAAATCCATGCGACGTGCTTCCATGCACTCGCTCGTGGCGCAGGGCATCCATCATGCACCTCCTTCAGTGGCAGCAGTGAGCACGCCGGCGTGCTCGAGAATCTTCCATCCGGTGTCCCGGAAGTGTGGGAATCGTCCCATCGTGCCGGCGATGATTCGGACATCTTCTTCGTCAAGCAACCAGTCCTCGGGGTCCGCCTGGACCTCCTCGCCGGCGTCCTGGCGCCGAAGCCAGTCGTTGGTGAACGTGCGCTCGCGGAGGCTCCAGTTGTCCAGGCGCTCCGCAATCTCGCCACTCTTCGTGGTGAAGACGGCGACTTGCCGCGAGACCAAGGGGCCATTCATGTGGCGCAGCGCGATGTTGCTTCCGTAGATGCACCACCAGCCACGCGACTCGAGCAAGTCGCCGCGCACGACCTCTGGGTCGATGGCGTCGTCGAGGGACACCATGATGCGGTCGATGGCATCCGACGGGCTTCGGTAGCCAAGCACCGCGTCACACTCCAGGATCCCGCCACGGCAGGTGTCGGCGATGCCGGCGTAACTGGAGTCGTCGTGGTCGCGGGCCAGTTGCTCGTAGAACTCCGCACCACGGTGCAGGTCAGCGCTGGCGTTGCCCGCATGCTCGCTGGCCTGGTGCGGGTCCTGCTCGATGAGCCGCCGGAACGAGTTGCCCCTCGTGTAGTACGCGAATGCGCGCGCCACTCGTTCGAAGCGGGTTGCCGGCGCGTCAGACTCGAATCGACGAATCAGGTCACTGGCCACGCTTCGGGCCTCGAGCAGGTGCCACAGCATCGCGTGGGCGTTGGCCAGGTTGACCTGCAGCATCAGTCGGAGATCGGGCGTCACGCCGGGCTCCGCCAATCCCGACTGCACCGCGGCGAGCGACTGCGTGTACCGGCCCTGGCCGTCGTAGGCGCCCGCCAGCCGATTGGCCGCGAGCGCTCGCTCGACACCGGACGCGGCGCGCTGGGCCATCGCCGTCGCGGCCGTTTCCATTCCCTTCCAGTCGCCGGCGCGGTGGGCACGGAGGGCCTCGGCATCCAGCTGCTTGACGGTTCGCGCATCGGCGGCGTGGCCCGGGCCCGGGCGGAGCACCTCGGCCACTTCGCCAACAGACCAATCCAGGGCCTCGCTGAGGGCGAAGACCAGGTCCAGCTTGGGATTCCCGCTTGTCGGGACCATCTTGGAGGACTCGCGATTCAGGGCCCCCGAAAGTTCCGCCTTGTTCCACCCCCGGTAGACACGCGCGAGGTCCACCAATTGGGCCAGCCGTTCGCGCTGTTCGGACTCGGTGTTCTTCACCATCGCGTTCCTCCTCTCGGACTTGCCGAGGACGACCCACCGTGATGAGAAGAATGGGGCGCCGGACATGTGACACGCGGAATGTCCGGATTTCCGAAACTACCATCCGCTCCCCCATGGCCGCCCCGACCGACCCCACTGCCGCCGAGACCACTCGAGGGCTCGTGTTGGTCCTCTCTGGACCCAGCGGCGTCGGCAAGACCACGGTGGCACAGCATGTGCTGGCCAGGTACGGCGGCTCATTCAGCGTGAGCGCCACGACCCGCGCCCCGACCGCCAAGGAGCGGGACGGCGTGGATTACCACTTCATCGATGAGCAGACCTTCCAGGCCTGGATCGACGACGGCCGGTTCATTGAGTTTGCCCAGGTCTTTGGGCGCTCGTGGTACGGCACGCTCCGGGCGCCCGTCGAGCACGCGCTGGCGTCGGGCGAGTTGATCGTGCTGGACATCGACGTGCAGGGAGCCGAGCAGGTCCACGAACAGGTGCCCGACATGGTCGGTGTCTTCCTCCTCCCGCCGTCGATGGATGAGTTGCTCCACCGGCTGCGATCACGTGGTCGAGACACCGAAGAGGCCATCCAGCGACGGTTTGCCACGGCAAAGGCCGAGATGGAACGCGCCGCCCGGAACGGCGTCTACGACGCCACGATCGTCAATGACGACCTGGTCAAGGCGCAGCGGGAACTGGACGCGCTGGTGGGTTCGCGGCTGGCCGGCCGGCACGGCCGTCGCGCCGGCTGAGATCGTCCATCTTCCCGGCGAGTCCCTCAAGGAGCGTTTCCCAGACGATCTCCGGATCCCTCGTCGCATCGATGAGCAAGTGGGCGGCTGGATTGGCCCGCCACTGCGAGAGGTAGCCCTGCCGCACGCGCCGGTGGAACTCGGCCCCTTTCTGCTCCATCCGGTCCAGGAGCGGCGAGAGGCGACGCGCCGCCGTGGCCTCGTCCACGTCGAAGATGACGACGAGGTCTGGCATGCAGCCGCCCGTCGCGATGATTCCCGTCTCGGTGATCTCGCGCGGCGAGAGCCCGCCGGCCGTGCCTTGGTAGGCAAGCGTCGACGAGATGAATCGATCCGCCAGCACCAGTGCGCCGCGGTCGAGGGCCGGCTTGATCCGCTGCTCCACCAGCTGCGCTCGCGACGCCATGTAGAGCAGCATCTCGCAGCGCACGGTCATCGCGATGTTTTCGGGGTCCAGCAGCACGTGCCGGACCTGCTCGCCGATGCCGGTGCCGCCCGGCTCGCGCGTCTCCTCGACGTCCACGCCCTGCTCCTTCGCGAAGCGCGCGAAACGCCGGAACTGCGTGCTCTTGCCGCTGCCGTCGGGTCCGTCGAACACGACGAATCGCGAGGCCAGTCGGTCCATCCACGTCGTCGAGGGAGGCATGCCGCCAGAATACGATTGGCGCGTGCTGATTGAAGTGCGAGATGGCGGCCGTGAGTCGATTGGGGTCATCGACTTGGCCGACGGCGCATGCTCCCCCGCCCGCCCGGCCCCCCGTCCGGCGCGGGTGTCGATTGGCGACCGCGAGGTGCTGCTTCGCTGGGAGGGCGCCACTGACGATGCGGGCCGCCTCCGGCACTGCCTCGTGTGTGGCTGCCCCACGCTCCACCGCGCCCGGCGGCTGCCCCACGTGACCCCCCTGCTGCTGGCCGCGTGTGCCATCGCGCTCGGCATCGCGCTGCTTGGGTACGCGACACACCCCGCGCTCATCGCGCTCATCGTGCTGCTGATTGGCTGCGACGTCTGGGTGCTGGCCTTCGCCAAGACGCACCTGGCGTGCTACCGATGCCGCACGACGTACCGCGGCGTGGCGATCGCTCGGTGGCACCGGAACTGGGACCCGTTCACTTCTCGTCGTCTGGCTCGTCCGCCGACTCCGCCAACGACTCCGCCGTCGGTGGGCCGATGATGGCGCTGCCGACGCGGACGACGTTGGCCCCGCACTCGACAGCCACCTCGTAGTCGTTGCTCATTCCCATCGAGAGGATGTCGAATCGATTCCCCGCGGCGCCACTCGTGCGCACGTCGTGGAACAGTTCCGCGGTACGCGTGAAGAGCGTGCGCAGCGCGTCGCGGTCCAGGAGGTTGGGAGCCATCGTCATGAGCCCCCTGACGCGGACGTTGTGCAGGCTGCCGACTTGCTCGACGAAGTGACGCAGGGCTGCCGCGGCGACGCCGTGCTTGCTGGCCTCGCCGGAGATGTTGGCCTCGACCAGCACGTCGAAGGGCTCCGTGCGCTTGGCCGCGGCGGACTGGATCTCCTCGGCCAGGCGAAGGGTGTCCACGCTGTGCACCAGCCGGGCCACCTCGACCGCCTTCTTGACCTTGTTCCGCTGGAGCGTCCCGATCATGTGCCAGCGGATGGTCGGGGCCGTGGTGCCGGGACGCATCTCGGCGGGCCGTCGCACGAACTCCTCGATCTGCTGGGCTCGCTGCGCCAGCCGCTGGACTCGATTCTCGCCAAAGTCGCGCTGCCCCAGCATCACCAGTTCGCGCACCTGGTCAATCGCCGCGGACTTGGTCACGACGACCAACATCACCTGGTCCGCCGTTCGGCCACTGCGCTTGGCGGCGGCGGCGATCCGCTCGCGGACGGCCTGCCATCGACCCGCAAGGGTCGGTGCGAGGAGTCCGGTGCCGTCACTCGTGCTGGAAGGCTGCGCCGTGGTCATCGAACTGACATCATCCGTGATGCGTTGACGCTACCGGAGAATCGACCCACGTGCCATCGATGAATCCGGCGAGTCGTAGACTTGGCGGGTGCCGACCGTTGCCAACCGTCGCAGCTCCCCCGTCGTCCTCATCATCCGCGATGGCTGGGGCCGGAACCCGCACCCGGAGCACGATGCGTTCAACGCGGTGCACCTCGCGCGGACGCCCATCGCCGACCTGCTGGAGCGCGAGTGGCCCACCACGCTCGTCAAGACGAGTGGCGAAGACGTGGGGCTCCCCGTGGGACCCGACGGTCCGGTCATGGGCAACAGCGAGGTGGGACACCAGAACATCGGCGCCGGGCGAATCGTGGACCAGGAGCTCATGCGGATCACCAACGCCATCCGCTCGGGGACCTTTGGGGCGAACCCAGTCCTCGGCGAGGCGCTGGATCGTGCCACCCAGGGCCACGACCTGCACATCATGGGACTGGTGAGCGATGGCCAGGTGCACAGCGACCTGGCGCACCTGGATGCGATCCTGGAGTTGGCGCGCGCCAAGGGAGTGCCGGCGGAACGGGTGTTTGTCCACGCCTTTCTCGATGGCCGCGACACGGCGCCGTTTCGCGGCGCGGCGTACATCGACCATGTGGAGCAGACGTTGGCGGCCACCGGCGGGAGGATCGCCACGCTGTCGGGTCGCTACTGGGCGATGGACCGGGACCATCGCTGGGACCGGGTGGAGCGCGCATGGAAGGTGTTGACCAGGCCGGCGCCCGCGGGTACCGCAGACGTGCGGCCCGCCGACGCGATGCGGCATGCGTATGAGCACCCGATCGACGCCGGCAGACAAGGCGACGAGTTCATCGAACCGATCCGGCTGCTGCCCTCGGAAGGCGTGATTCGGGATGGCGACAGCGTGGTCTTCTTCAACTTCCGCGGCGACCGGCCGCGCGAGCTCTGCAAGGCGTTCGTCCTGGACGGCGGGTCGTTCCAGGCACTGAAGGGTGGCGGATTTGATCGCGGGCGGGTGCCAGGCGGGCTTTTTTTTGCGACGATGGCCAACTATGAGGAAGGGCTGCCCGTCCGGGTCATCTTCCAGCGGCCGCCCAAGCTGGACTCGATCCTGGGGGATGTGGTGTCGCGCGCGGGGATGAGTCAGTTTCGATGTGCGGAGACGGAGAAGTTTCCCCACGTCACTTTCTTCTTCAACGACTATCGCGAGCCGCCGTTCGATGGTGAGTCGCGCGACCTGGTGCCGAGCCCACGCGATGTCGCCACCTACGACCAGAAGCCGCAGATGAGCGCGCGCGGCGTGTGCGATGCCGTGCTGGCGCGGCTGGCGTCCCACGATGGCGAGCCGCTCATCATCGTCAACTTCGCCAATGGCGACATGGTGGGCCATACCGGCGTGCTTGCCGCGGCGATTGTCGCGTGCGAGACGGTGGATGGTTGCGTTGGAGAACTGCTGCAGGCCGTCGAGCGGCGAGGCGGCGCGGCGATCGTGACGGCCGACCACGGCAACGCCGAGCAGATGGTGGACCCGGCCACTGGGATGCCGCACACCGCACACACCAACTATGACGTGCCGCTCTCGTTGTTTGGCATGGACCGCGACGGGCACTCGCTGCGGGGACGATCGCTGCGGTCCGGTGGCCGGCTGGCCGACATCGCGCCGACCGTGCTGGACCTCATGGGGGTGCCGAGGCCGGAATCGATGACCGGTCGCAGCCTGCTGGAATCGTCCACTTCCGGCGGAAGGCCTACGCTTCCGACGCCATGAGCAGGCACTGGACTCTCCCGACCGTCGTCCTTGCGACCAGCGCGCTAGTGAGTGGCGCAGCAAGCCATGCCGTGCAAGAGGTTGTTGGCGTGACGCTGACTTCTCCTGGAGCCGAGCCGAGGGCCGTCCTCAACTGGTTGGCGACCACAGATGGCGCAGTGCCCGCGCCGATGGAGTGGGAGGTCAAGAAAGCACTGTCGATGCGCCGCACCTTTGCCGTGCAGGGGGCGCGGGATGCGGTCGCCGACTCCACGACGGACACGGCGGCACTCCTCCAAGTCTCGATGGAACCGGGGGCGGCGCCGGGTTCGCCGGCACAAGTGCAGTTCAAGCTCATGGGAGTCAGCAGCGGCATGGTGCCGGTGAAGGCGGGCGTGGCTGGCGCACGGGTCGACACGTCAGCCAAGAGCGCCAAGGTGAACGCGCTCGTCTCGAAATGCGCATTCGGCGTGCCGGTGGATGCCGTCGCGGGTCGCATGGGAGAGGCCGCGTGGAGCTTCGCGATCGATGCATCCATTCCGGAAGCCGACCAAGCAGCGACGAAGGGCCGATTGGCCGCCTACCGCACGCTCGTGCTTGATGTGTGGCCTGTCTTCCCGGCCGAAGCCGTGGGAGTTGGCGCCACGTGGCGGCAGGTCGAGCAACGGCTCATCCGCGACTCCATCGTGTGGGTGGTGACGACGTGGACACTGACCGGCCGCGAGGGTGATCGACTCACCCTGGAACTCTCACGGGAACTCGATGCCCCGCCACCTCCCGGCGGGAGTGCACTCCTTCACTACGAGCAAGAGGCGACTGTTCGCGTGTCGCTGGAGGATCCGAGGCTGCTCGGTGCCACAATGACTGAACGCATGGCCACCCGCAAGGCGGCCGGTGCGCAGGGCGGTGGCGGCGATGGCGGCAGTGGCGGTGGCGGCGGTGGCGGCGGGCTTGGCAGCGGCCTTAGCAGCAGGCTTAGCGGCGGGCTTGGCAGCCACTTTTTTTGCAGCCGGCTTAGCGGCGGCCTTAGCAGCAGGCTTAGCGGCGGCCTTAGCAGCAGGCTTAGCGGCGGGCTTAGCG
>SXOD01000014.1 GCA_005776885.1 Planctomycetia bacterium | reverse complement strand
TCATCCTCACCAACAACGGGTACCAGGTCTTCAACCTCGGCATCAAGCAGAGCATCGCGCAGATTCTGGAGGCCTTCCGGGCGCACCAGGCGGACGCAATCGGGATGAGCGGGCTGCTCGTCAAGAGCGTTGGCGTCATGGAGGAAAACCTCCGTGAGCTCAACGCCCTCGGTGTCGCTGCCCCGGTCATGCTGGGCGGTGCGGCGCTGACCAGGCACTACGCGGAATCACACTTGCGCGGGGTCTACGAAGGCCCGCTCTACTACGGCCGCGACGCCTTCGAGGGACTCAGCGTCTGCGATGCCATCGCCGAGGGTCGGCTGGACGCACTGGAATCCCAGATCGATGCGCGATTGGCGAAGCGACGTGCCGCGGATGCCGTCGTCGCCGGTCGCGCCGAGCGAGAGCGTGCCGCCGCGACGGCGGTCGAGGACCGGCCGCTGCCGGCCCGCAGCCACGTGGCGACCGACGTCTCGATCCCGACGCCGCCGTTCTGGGGGTCCAGGGTGGCGACCGCCCTCCCGCTCGCGGACATCTTCCCCTTCGTCAATCGTGTGGCCCTCGATCGCGGGCAGTGGGGCTTCAAGCGCGGCGCGATGGACGATGCCTCGTACGCCGCATTCCTTCGCGAGCACGCCGAGCCCATCTTCCGGCGGCTGTGCGACAGCGCGCTCACGTCAGGGGTCCTCCAGCCGGGCGTCGTCTGGGGGTACTTCCCCTGTGCGTCGGACGGCGACAGTGTCGTGGTCTTTTCGCCGGAGGACCATGACCTCGAGGTCGAGCGATTCACCTTCCCACGCCAGGAGGGGCGAGAGCGACTCTGCATCAGCGACTTCTTCCGGTCGATCGATTCACCCGGTCGCGATTGCCTCGGGCTCCACTGCGTCACCATGGGAAGGCACGTGAGTGAACGCACGCGCGAGCTTTTCGAAACCGGCGAGTACGCGGAGTACCTGTTCCTGCACGGCTTTGGCGTGGAGTGTGCCGAGGCGCTGGCTGAGCTCTGGCACAAGCGGATCCGCGCGGAACTGGGGATCGGGGAGAGTGACTCGCCCGACACGCGGAAGCTCTTCACACAGCACTACCGCGGCAGTCGATATTCGTTCGGCTATCCGGCGTGCCCCGAGATGGCCGACCAGGTCAAGCTCTTCCGGCTGCTCCAGCCGGAGCGCATCGGCTGCACGCTCACCGAGAACTGGCAAATCGACCCGGAGCAGTCGACCAGCGCGATCATCGTGCATCACCCGCAGGCGAAGTACTTCGCGGTCTAATCGTCGAGACCCATCGGCTTGCCACCGGGAGCACCGCGGCGCCGGCCATCCCAAGCACCGCCCCGGTGGCGATGTCGACCAGGTGGTGCTCATGCACGTAATACGTGGAGGCCGCGACGGCGGCGGCCCATGCCCAGAGCCAGGGTGCCGCCCGCGGGCCCAGGCGCGGTGCGAGCGCCGCAGCGATCACCACCATGTAGGCCACGTGGA
This sequence comes from Planctomycetia bacterium, assembly GCA_005776885.1. Taxonomy (GTDB): domain Bacteria; phylum Planctomycetota; class Phycisphaerae; order Phycisphaerales; family SM1A02; genus SXOD01. The sequence continues at coordinate 7,498 of SXOD01000014.1, read as the reverse complement.
GGCTGGGTGCGTATCCGCCGGCGCCGGGGTCCGGTGCGCCCACGGTCGCGGCCAGTGGGGCCCACACTCCGGAACCACCTTCAAAGCCCAGCGTCATCGGAAACAGGGCAAAGCAGGTGGAGGCCACGATCCCCAGCACCAACATCACCGTGGCCAGGGGCAGGTAGTCCCGCACGTCGCGAAAGGCGAACGGAACCAGCAGGACGGCGAGGTCCTGCGACACGTAGCACGGGACCATCCACGCCACGAATGGCGCCGTGCGCTCAAAGTCGAAGTAGGGCTGCGCCGGCGAATCGGCAGCGGATGCGATCGCACAGCCAATCGTCCACACCGCACCGAACCAGAGGAGCCAGCCGACCTGGAACAGTGCCAGGGGGAAGATTCGCTCGACGGTCCACGGCAACGACCCAAGCGGCACGCGGTCGGAGCGGGGAGTCGACGCGGTGCGCCGACCTCGGACCGTGAGCGTGATGGTGGCTTCGCGCATCGGCGTAGTCTCTGCCGCCTTGAGCGTCGCCGCAAGTGAGATCGTTGGCCTGTCCCTGGCCGTCGGCCTCGGCGTCGCGGCCCGGGTGACGGTTCACGCCGTGGATGACTCCTTCGGGCGACCTCGATGGCGATCCACCCTCTGGTGCAACCTCGCCGGGTGTGCGCTTGCGGGGGCCGTGATGCCGCACGGTGGTGGAAGCCCGACGCCGTGGTGGGTCATGCCAGCCGTCGGTGCGCTGGGCGGATTCACTACCTACAGCGGGACCTGCCTGGACACCGTCACGCTCGCGCGCGAGCGGCGTCCCATCACAAGCATCTTCGTCTTGGTCACCACGCTGGTCGGAGGGACATTCCTGGCGCTGTGGCATGCGCGCGAGTCTGCCTGGCTCCTGTTCCCCGTCCTGGCCCTGTTGTGGATGGCGCTTGGGTTCCGAGCGCGCGAGGCGCCTGATGGACGGGTGGAGCCAGTGGGGCCATCGAGCCCGCCCCTGCGCTCTCCCCTGCGCTCGCCCCTGCGCCATGTGGTCCTCGCCGCGATCGGTGGAGTCCTTGGCGGAGCGATCCGCGTCGCGGCCGAGCCATTCCTGGCTGCGCTCGGTGTCGCCCATGCGGAGCGATGGTCGATGCTCGGAGCGAACCTCGCGGGTGCTGCCTTGATCGGGGTGGTCGTCGCCCGCGCCGCGGGGGATCGTGCCGGCGCGTTCTGGCGCACCGGGTTCTGCGGCGGACTCACCACCGTGAGCGCACTCGCTGCGGCCAGCGCAGGGAGCGCGATCGCCGGGGATCGCCCCGTGGCGTTCTTCCTGCTCATCGTGACCCTCGTCGTGGGACCATCGCTGACACTGGCGACCGAAGTCGCCGCGCGGCGGGCGTAATCGTCAGTGCGGTTAGAGTGGGCACATGCCTGATCGCGCGATGCCACCGACTCACTTGCACTCGGCCAGCGAACTTCGACAACTGTGGAAGCCACTGCGGGATTCGTACGCGGCGGCGCACCTCTACGAGCACACTCGCGTGCGGATCCATCGCGCATTCACGTGGCTCGAGGCCGCCGAGCGCGCGGCGGGGCAGGACGCCGCAACCTCGCTCATCGACTCGTGGTCCGGCCTCATGGCGCTCGCCTCACAGTGGGACGATTCGTCCAATGCCCCGATCCCAGCGGCGGCAGCGCTGGGATCGTTCATGGAACGGCTGCGGGCGATCGATCACGACGGTGTGCTGGCGACCCTCGCCCGGCAGCGCGACGCCGCGATCCAGGCCATCATCGATGACGACTACGTTGCGGAACTTGGGCTCCGGCCCCCGGCCCCTGTCCCCGGTGCCCCCGGTGCCCCGGGTGCCCTCGATCCGGATCGACTCGACCGCGCGCTCACCGTGATCCACGTCGTGTGGCGGCAACTCACCGAGGGCGGCACGGCCCATGGCAGTGCCCCGATCCGGCGCGTCGTGGAGCGGTGCGCGCGCGTTGCCTTTGACGTTGCCCTTGCCGCCGTCAACATCGTGACCTGCCATGGGTACGCCGAGGAGTGGGGGCCGTTGTGTTTTCCTCCACCGCGAGAAGCGCGCTCGACGTCGATGACCGCCTGGAGCCTGTTGGCTGGCCTTGGCGTGACGGGGCTGCTGGGAGCCACGGCGGCGGCCGGGGCCGTGGCGCTGGCCGGCGATGTCGCGTCGGCGGCCGCGCCTGCGGAAGCCTCGTGGGGGAGCGGCGCGCTGGACGCCTGGCTCACGCTGGCGGGGCGCATGCATCCCTTCCTCATTCACTTCCCTGTGGCCCTCGTCCTGGTGGCCTTTGCCGCAGAGCTCTGGCGGCTGGTCACGCGACGAGCGGGCCCCTCGCCGATCACGATCCCCCTCGTCGCCATCGCCGCCTGCGGTGCGGTTGCTGCAGCGGCCACTGGATGGCTCTTCGCGGCTTCGGGCGGGGAGGATGGCGACTGGACCCTGTGGCTCCATCGCTGGGGAGGCACGCTGTGTGCGGTCCAACTCCTGGGAGTCTGGTGGCTGGCTCGCCGCACGGTGCGGGAGCCGGGAACGACGCGCCGGTTCCGCGCGGCCCTCGCCGTCGGCGCAACATTGATCGCCGGCGTCGGGCACTTCGGCGGCGAACTGGTGTACGGCGACGGTTTCGTGGAATCGGCCCTCGATTCGGCGATTTCGAGGACCTTCGGACTCGCCTCTCCCTCGTCGGCGAGCGGAGGGGTCGTGTCCGACTTCGGCACGGGCTCCGCGCCGGACCTGGCCAACGTCAGCTTCGCCCGTGACGTGCAGCCGATCCTTGAGGATCGGTGTGTCGAGTGCCACGGCACACGCAAGAAGAAGGCGGGCCTCAGTTTCACGCCTATCGAGTCCGCGCTCGCCTGGGTGCCGGAACGCATCGGTGACAACCCAGCCATCGCCCCGGGCGACCCGGAACAGAGTGAAGTGATGCATCTCGTGACGCTTCCCGAATCCGACGAAGACGCCATGCCCCCGGAGGGTGCTCGCCTCACCGCAGGCCAGATCGCGACCATCCGCGCCTGGATCGAGCAGGGCGCCAAGGTCAACTGAGCACGATCGACGACGGGGCGATGGTCCCAGTGCCGATGCCTAGCGGCCGCCGGCCCCTCCGTCGCTTGACCACGCCTGGTGCGTGAGGCTCGCGACCTCAATCGCCATTTGATGGCCACCGACTCGGTGCCAGAAGCGAACCTCCTCATGGAGCACCCGGACCTGCTCGAGCACCATGTCGACCGTCGCCGGAGGTGAGTCAGGTTCAAGACGGGCGGCAGACTCCGGCGCACTGGATTCCCGAGCCCCATCAGGTGGATCGACCGCCGGATGCGGGGCTGGCTCGGACATGGCTGGCGCCAGGCCAATGCGATGCAGCGCCTCACGGCCCGCTCGACCCCCGTCTGGCTGCGACGCGAGGCACGCTTCCAGGGGCCATCGCCGTCGCTCACTCGCCAACGGATCGCCGCGAAGGAGGCCATCAGTGTCCCACTCGACGGCGTCCACGCGAAACTCGGCGACTGGGGTCAGGCCACCGGGTCGGGATCCGACGAGCGAGTGGCGCGTCCAGCAGCCATCACGGCGCCTCGTGGCGAGCGAAACCAGCCATCCGTCGCACACTCGCAGGCGTGCGGACATGCGCTGGTGGCCACGCGCCCCCCAAAGGCTCCACGCCGACTCGATTGGAATCGACTGGGGTGGGACAAGTCGCATTGGCAGCCACTGCGTGCGTTGGATGGATGCCATGCGCCACCAATGGCTCGCGGCGTCGAAAATGTCGTAGGCGTCGCCAATCGGTTGGAATGGGATTTCCGCGAGGAGTCGACAGTCCCTCGGGGAGGGGATCACGCCACCAGAGACCTGCTCCACCCCGACGATTCCGCCGTCGAATGAGAGTTCCAGCCCGACTGGCCATACCGGGAAGTCGAGGCAGTCGAACGGCTGGGGCGGGTCACACCACCGCACGCGCGCGTGAAGCGTCGATCCATCCCAGGAGCACTCCCAGTGCAGCTGGACCGGGAGGTCGCCTTCGGGCCCCATCGCGGACCAGGTAGAGCACCACACGGTTCGAGGGAGTGCCGGCTCGTGCCCCTCGCACCAGAGCCGGAGCTCAAGCAGCGCCCCGACGTGCCAGTCGGCCGATCGCTTTCTGGCGGCAAGCGTCGCTCGCCCTTCCTCCGCGAAGCTGGCCTCCAGCGCCTCGAGCAGCGAGGCTTCGGCGACGGAGTTGCCTCCCGACGGTGGGCCGACAAGCCGGGCGCACGCCGCAGCGTGGGAAAGGCTGGCGGCGAGTGCCGCCGCCAGCCCGAGTCGTACGCAGGACGGCTCCATCACTGCGCCCACAGGGCGATCGAGGCCGTGGCGATCGCCGCGCACGAACCGTTGTCGTCCACCGATCCCGCGGCGCCGGCGACCGTGATGCCGACCGCACGAAGCGTGATCGACTTGTTCGTCCAGGCGCAGTAGGTGCGGTCCGGCTTCACGATGAAGGTCGCGCTCCCACTGTGCGAACCGGTGCCGTCCACCTCCCACGCCCCTTCCGAGTTCAGCGACCCCTGGATGCTCGGCGTGTCGATGCTGACGACCGACCCAAAGTTGCCCTCGACTTCCCACGACTCACTGGCGGAGTTGTAGCCAACGATGCCGTTCAATGCCGTCGGTCCGATGGAGGCGTTCGCGTTGCCACGGCTGGAACAGAACCCCCCGACCGACCCGCTCGCAGCGGCCGTGCAGCCGGCTCGTGGTGCCGCGCTGGCGGAAATGTGCAGCATGGCCCCACCCATCGCCGCGAGGTTCACTTCGCGCGGACACGCCGGCCCATCCCCACGCCACAGGTCTCGCTCGATGGAGGCGTAACTCGCCTCGATGTCCAGCGAGTGGCTCCCGGCGTCCCAGAAGGAACTCTTCCCCAGCAGGCTCACCTGTGCCCAGGCCAGGTGCCGGGCGGCCTGCGCCGAAGCGGTGGTGTAAAAGCGGCAGGACCCGACGGACGTGGTGAGTGACTCGCGGTGCGGCGTCGGCGGATTGAACCGCGAATCTTCGTTCACGCGCTCCCACAGGCCGGTGCCGCAGTCGCATTGGTCGGTCTCGCCGTCACCGTCGGGAGGGTCGGGGTCGTCGCACAATCGTTCGATGCTGGGGCAGGGGTATCGGACCGTGGCCGAGGTCTCGCTCCCGGCACCGCTAGAGCCGGGATGGCCATCGCTGGCCATCGACGCCGCGCCGAGGGCGAGCATCGCCGCGAGACCTGCGAGTGCGATCGTCCAGGCCAATCCCTCCGAACAGGCGTCGCGTGCCAGCAAGCCGCTTGCGGCCGAATCCGCCGTCTCCACCGTCGTGTCTCGATTCTGTCTCATGTCAATCTCCTGCGGACCGTGTCCGCCCGTGATGGGACGCTTCCGGCACCGACCGACACCCGAAACGTGGCCGGAAGCGTCGGCATTGTGGACTGGATTTCCCGGACGCTCCACATCGAGGCCTTTTTTCCGGAACTTTGGCCACGCGCCACCGGGCGTACGATGACACTGACGAGCACCCGTAGCTCAGCTGGATAGAGCTTCGGATTTCTAATCCGGCGGTCGCAGGTTCGAGTCCTGCCGGGTGCGCTCCGTCACGCCGCGGCGGACGGGCTACTTGAGGTCGGTGGTCTCGCGGGCCGCCACGGCAAACCGCTCACGCTCGCCCCGACCTCGCAGGGGATAGTCCTTGCGAAGTGGATGGGCCGGGAAATCCTTCCACAGCAAGATCCGGCGCAGGTCAGGGTGTCCGCTGAACCGGATCCCGAACATGTCAAAGACCTCCCGCTCGAGCCACTCGGCGCCCGGCCAGAGATCGGTCACGGAAGGGACCACCAGTCCAGGGTCTGGCTCGATCCCCTTCGTGTCGACGGTCGGGTCGATGAAGGTCTTGAGGCGCAGCCGGACGTTTCGCGAAAGGCTGCACAACTCCCACACGACGGCGAAGCGCGCCGGCATCTCCGCGGGATAGCCAAGGTAGTCCACGGCCGTCACGTCCGAGAGGAACGAATAGTCGCAGCGCGGGTCGTCCCGCAGGAGCCGCGCGACGTCATGCACCAGCTCGACGGGAACCACGAGCGCGGTCTGCCCCCGGAACTCGGAGGCCAGCAGCCGTGCGTTGGGGAACGCCGACTTCACGATGGGAAGGTCGGGGTGATCAAGCTTGACGGCGGCAGGGGTGGCAGGCATGGCGAAGGGAAGGGGGCGAATCGTAGCGGGGGTCGATGGCCGGTCAGTGGCGGAAGTGACGAACGCCTGACAGCAGGCACGTCACGCCCCGCGACTGGCAGAGGTCCGTCGTCTCCTGGTCGCGCCGTGAACCGCCCGGGTGGACGATGATCTGGACACCGGCATCGGTCAGGAGTTGTGGCCCATCGGGAAACGGGAAGAAGGCGTCGGATGAGGCGACGATGACGGAGCGGGCCACGCCGATTCGGCTGCCGGCCTTCTCCACGGCAATCCGGCACGCGGCCACTCGATCCATCTGGCCTGCGCCGGCGCCCAGCAGCATGCAGCCGTCGCAGATGCAGACAGCGTTTGACTTCAGGTGCTTTGAGATCGTGATCGCAAAGAGTGCCGCCGCGCGCGTGGCATCGGTGGGAATCGGTCCCGCCACGCACTGCAGGCTCGTCGCGTCGTGCGCGTGGGAGTCTCGCTCCTGCACAAGCGCACCGCCGGGCACGGACCGGATCGACGTCGAGGGTCCCGAAGGGACTGCCATGCCCACGGGCACCAGCCGCACGTTCTTCCAGCGCGACGAAAGGAGGCCCACCGCGTCGTCGTCAAACGACTCGGCCACGACGACCTCCAGGAACCGCTGCCCCTCCACCATGGTCTCCGCGCAGGCGCGATCGATCCGCCCCGCCACGGCAACGATTCCGCCGAAGGCGGCCAGCGGGTCGCCGGCGTAGGCATCCAGGAACGCCTCGCGGGCGCTGCGTGCCAGCGCGGCGCCGCACGGATTCGTGTGCTTCACGATCACGCACGCCACGCTCGCGGCATCCAGCGCGGCAATGTCCAGCGCGGCCTCCAGCGCCGCACTCGCATCCAGGATGTTGTTGTACGAGAGCGGCTTCCCAGAGAGCAATGGCGCGCCGACGACGCTGCACTCGCGGCTGGTGGCCTCTCGGTAGAGGGAGGCGGCCTGGTGCGGGTTCTCGCCGTAGCGAAGGTCCCCGGTGCGCCGGTACGTGACCGTCAAGGACTCGGGGAATCGATCCCCGCGTCGATCGCCGAACCACGCCGCGATGGCCGCGTCGTACGACGCGGTCCGCGCGAACGCCTCGCCCGCCAGGCGTTCGCGCAGCGCCAGCGTGGTGGAGCCGCGATGTTCGGCCAGTTCGGCCTGGAGCACTTCGTACTGCGATGGATCCGTGAGCACGACCACGCTGGCAAAGTTCTTCGCCGCGGACCGGATCATGCTTGGCCCACCGATGTCGATGTTCTCGATCGCCTCGGCCGGCGAGACCCCCGCCTTCGCCACCGTCGCCTCGAACGGATAG